>NZ_CP161812.1:905260-1207014 GCF_040801775.1 Luteolibacter sp. Populi | reverse complement strand
CTTGGAGACGGGGCAGCCGCCCTTCGCCTTCTCGGCCAAGGTTTGGAAGACCCCTTCCTCAAGTCCCGGCACCTTTGCGCTGAGGCTCAAGTGGATCGCGGTGATTTCCAGAGCGGCGGGATCGAAATTCAGATCCGCGCGGGTGAGGATCGATTCCGGCGGGAAGCCGGCTTCGCTCAGGAAGAGCGAGAGGGCCATGGTGAAGCAGCCCGCGTGGGCCGCGGCCAGAAGCTCTTCCGGGTTAGTCTCTTTCCCGTCGCCAAATCGCGAACGGAACGAATACGGGGTCTCCTTGAGGGTGCCGCTTTGCGTGGTTAGGGTACCGCTGCCAGCCTGCACGGTGCCGCTCCAGCGGGCGCTTGCGCTTCGTTTCATGATGTTGTTGCAAGGGTTATTTGGTAGCGAATGGCAGGCTGAGGTTGCCGGAGGCCACCGAGTAAACTTCGTAAACACCGAGCATCGGTTTGGCCATGCAGGAGGTATTCACCTGCATGTAGCAGGTTACCCCGTCGAATTTGAAGTCGGTCTTGTGGCGCATGAAGTAGGCCGGGACAATGGCCCGCAGGGTGTTGCCGCGCTCCACCACGGGATGTCCGGCGGCGTCGAGATACATGGGCATCCCGCAGTTCGTTGGAGGAAGGACCACGCTCTTATCGTCTTTCTTGAATTCCTTCACCGCTAGCCCGCCCGGAACCCGCTCATCCTTGGCAAGCAGGGCCCAATGTGTGTGATAGATCACCTTGTCGTCATCATATCTTCCATTCCCGTCCTCGTCCCACAGCGGGGTGTCGTCGAAATCGGGATGCGAGGTGATTGCAAGGGCGACGATTCCTTCCGCGCTTCCCATCCCGATATCCGCCGCCTTGAGCGTGGTCGGGAACACGTAAGCCAGAACCGGCGCGCCATCGAGCTGGCCCGCGGCCTTCGGAACGGTCTTGCCCGCCGGTCCTTCCAAATCCATGCTGAAGACGATCAGATCGAGGTCCTTCTTGTATTCCACTGAGACGGATTTGATCTTGAGGCTGGGCGACTTCGCCAAAGCGGGATCGTTGTTCAATTTCACCTCACAGGCGTAAAGCGGGAGCAAGGTCGAGAGAAACGTGGTAGAGACCAGTAGGGGATACTTCATGGTTGATAAGCGATTCATCACCTATCTTGGAGAGTCTCCCAATGCCGTGACTGGAAAAGTGGCTTTTCGTCAGATTTTCTGAAGTCATTCGGGAAAGCTTCCAATGTGGATCGATGTTCCCCTTCGCGGCGCAGCCGTTTCGGGCTGCGGTGCCTCGGCGCTTTGCCGCTGGCTTTCCCGACAGCTCGCCATCCCGAATCCACCTTACGCTGATCATTCCGGACAGCCTGGAAACCTCCGCTTCCAAATCCGTAAATCCGTTCAAATCCGTTAATCCGTGGTGACCGCGGCTTGGCCTACAAGGTCAGTTTGGTTCCGGTGATGGTGCCACCGTCCTCTCCGCCGCCAATCTCTCCAGCACCCGCCCCGCCGCGATCATTCCGAACACCGCCGTCACCTGCGTCGCGGTCCCGTATCCCGCATCGCATTTCAGCCCGGCAGGCAAATCCTCAGGCCGCTCGTGACTCACCTCACCCTCACACGTCGGATACAGCGGCGGCTCCTCCGAATACACCGCCTCGATCCCGAACTTCTTCACCTTATATCCGGCCGGTGCCTTGGGAAATCCGTGATCATCCCGCAGCCGCTTCCGCGTCGCCATCAGCAACGCATCATCCTTCGTCCGCGCCAGGTCCTTTACCCGGATCAAGCTCGCATCGCGCCGTCCGCCCGCTCCGCCGCACGCGATCACGGGCACCCCGCGTTCCCGGCAGCGCGCCAGCAGCACGCACTTCGCCCGCACCGCGTCGATAGCGTCGATCACCGCGTCGAAGCCACCGTCGAGAAAGTCGTCCACATTGCGGTCGGACAGGAATTCCTGCCGCTCCGTCACCACGATCTCCGGCTGGATCGCCCGCAGCCGCGCCGCCATCACCCCCACCTTCGGCTTCCCGTAAGTACCATCGAGCGCGTGGATCTGGCGGTTCGTATTCGTCACACACAGATCGTCCGCATCGATCATCGTGATCTTGCCGATCCCCGAGCGCGCCAGGCACTCCACCGCCCAGCACCCCACGCCGCCAACCCCCACCACCGCCACATGTGCCCCGCGGAATCTTTCCAGCGCGGCACTTCCATACAGCCGGGCAATGCCGGAAAAGCGGTCAAGGTAAGGATCGGTCACGGGCTGCCCCTAGGTAAGCACCTCCGCCTCTCACCGCAAGTCTGACAGCCCGTCTCCTTGCAACAGAAAATTCATTTCTAAACCGCGAATGGACGCGAATGGACGCGAATTTTGAAAATGCTCGGGCTAGCTTTTCATGAAAGCGCAGCTCTCGATCCCCACTACTTCGGGGCCTTTTTATTCGCGTCCATTCGCGTCCATTCGCGGTTTAAATCTTCAAAAGGAACCGACCCCTAGCTCTTAGCAGGATGGCTTTCCTGTCATGACAGAAACTTCACCGGATGCAAAGCTGCAGGATAGGAGGATGGTAAACCTCCACGTTCCATGGTCACTCTATGCCGATGATTTCCCAACTCCTCTCCGCCGCCCTCCTGCTTCCCAGCCTCTCCGCCGCCGCTCCGGACCTCACCGTCATGGACTTCGAGGGCGATTCCTTCGGCAACTGGAAGGCCACCGGGGAGGCCTTCGGGAAAGCCCCCGTGGCTGGCAGCTTGCAGGGCCAGATGCCCGTTAGCGGCTTCCTCGGCCAGCGCCTGCTCAATGGCTATCACGGCGGCGACGACTCGACCGGCGAACTCGAATCCCCCGCCTTCAAGATCGAGCGCAAGCATCTGAATTTCCTCATCGGCGGCGGCAAGTTCCCCGCCGAGACCTGCATCGACCTGTTCGTCTCCGGCAAGGTCGCACGCACCGCCACCGGCCGCTTCGACCAGCCCGGCGGCACCGAGCGCCTCGAGTGGCAGAGCTGGGACCTGTCGGACCTGATCGGCAAGAGCGCCAGCCTCCGCATCACCGACAAGCGCAAGGGCACCTGGGGCCACATCAATATCGATCACATCGTTCAGAGCGATGACCCGAAGGTGCTGGAGTTGAAGAAGGAATTCGCCATCGCGGGGCGCTACCTCGTCTGGCCGGTCACCCGCGATACCACCCAGAAGCGCCGCTTCTTCTTCAACGTCGATGGCCAGGAGCAGCCACTCTTCTATGCGGACATCTGCCTCTCGAATAATCCGGACTTCTGGGTCTTTACCGACCTCGCAAACTACCAGGGCCGCAAGATCACCGTGACCGGCAGCATCCCCGGCCTGCTCGCGGACGCCTGGGAGAAGGTCAAGATCAGCCCGACCTACCCCGGCGAGGATGAGATTTACCGCGAGGCACTACGCCCGCAGTACCACTTCACCAGCCGCCGCGGCTGGCTGAATGACCCGAACGGCCTCGTCTGGAAGGACGGCACCTGGCACCTCTTCTACCAGCACAATCCCTACAACCACAACTGGGACAATATGAGCTGGGGCCATGCCACCAGCAGCGACCTCTTCCACTGGAAGGAGGGCCCGAACGGCCTGCTCCCGGACGCGGAAGGCTACATGTATTCCGGCTCCGGCGTCGTCGCACCGAAGGGCAGCACCGGCCTGCCGGTGAAGGGCGAGGCCCTGGTGTTCGCCTACACCGCGAATGGCAATCATAGCTACGAGCCGGGCCGCAAGGTGGTGCAGTCGATCGCCTTCAGCGAGGACGGCGGCAAGACCTTCACGAAGTTTGCAGGCAATCCGGTGCTGCCGCACGTGGAAGCGGAGAACCGCGACCCGAAGATCTTCTGGCACGCCCCGTCCAAGCATTGGGTCATGCCGCTTTACTATGATCGCAGTGACTACGGCATCTACACCTCGCCGGACCTGGTGAAGTGGGAGAAGACCGGCGACTACAAGATCCCGACCGATGGCGAGTGCCCGGACCTCTTCGAGCTGCCTGTCGATGGCGATGCCAAGAACACCCGCTGGATCGTCTGGGGCGCGCAGGGCAAGTACATGCTCGGCAGCTTCGATGGCCGCGTCTTCAAGGCCGAGAGCGGTCCTCACCAGCACTACTTCGGCGCCGCCTATGCCGGACAAACATACGACAATGCCCCCGATGGCCGCCGCGTCCACATCGGCTGGATGCGCGATGGCGGTCCGGGCCTGCAAGGCGCGCCCTTCAACCTGCAGATGACCTTGCCGATGGACTTCACCCTTCATCGCCAAGGCGATGGCATCCGCCTCCGGGCCGAACCTTCAAAGGAAGTGGAAGGCCTGCGCGCGGACACGAAGGAATGGAAAGACTTCACCTTCGAAGCTGGCCAAACCGACCCGCTCTCAGGGTTCAAAGGCGGTCAATACGAGATCGAGGCTGTCATCGACGTCGCCTCATCCACCGCCGCCGAGCTCGGCTTCCGCAGCTTCGATGACCACCCCGTCATCTGGAAGGCCGCCGACAAGACCCTGAGCGGTGCCCATGGCCCGCAGGCTCCGATCGATGGCAAGCTGAAGATCCGCATCTTCGCCGATACCGTCTCGCTGGAAGCCTTCGTCAACGGCACCTACACCAGCCGCTACATCCGCCAGATCCCCGGCACCAAGCCGGTCCGCATCGTCGCGAATGGCGGCAGCATCAAGTTCGACTCCCTCAAGGTCCACACCCTGAAGTCCGCCTGGTAGCCCAAGGATGGGGTGCGTCTCGCGCCCCAACAAACCCGTCCGGAGGACAAGATCCCTCCCCTTGTCCGCCGCCCCGAACCCCACCTCCCTCACACCAAATCCAAGAAATAAGGAGACGCTTCGACCGGGGCGCAAGTGATCACGGATTGAACGGATTTTTACGGATCTCACGGACAAGAAATCACCGGTGGCAGCAACGGGAATCTCCATGGAACCCGAATCCGTAAATCCGTCTAATCCGTCTAATCCGTGATGATTGCGGTAGTCCTCTAAAGGCAGATCAATTCGAGAAATGGGTATCACTTCTCCTCCTTCAAAAACACATTCTGGAACTCCACCCCCGTCCCCGGATGCGTCAGGACGATCGATCCGCGTGCCGGCAAGCCCTCGAGCTCCACATCCTTCGCCACCACCTTCTCGTTCAGCTCCACGGTCACCCGCTTGCCCTTCACCGTGATGAAAAAGCGGTTCCACTTCCCGATCTCCAAATCCGCCTTCAGCGCCGGAGCCGTTCCTCCGACCGCACCCGATCCGATCTCACCGTTGTAGATCCCGACCAAGGCCCCCGGCAGTCCCCGCAGCACGATCCCCGCACCTTCGATCGCGGTCTTGTCCTTCACGCACCAATCCACACACAACGTGAAGTCCCCATACTCTTTCTCCGAAGTCAGATTCTTCCCCGCGAACTGCGCACCCGGCACCGCTCTGAAGGCCACACCATCCGAGGTCCACGCCCCCTCCGCGGCAGGCTTCCATCCCCCCATGTCCTTGCCATTGAAAAGCTGGGCGAAGCCCTCATAGCCCCGCGCGGTTTGCGCTTCGGTGGCACCGGTGGAAGGCAGCTCCTTGATCCGGACATTCTTGAAGTGGCACTCGGACCCTTCACTCTCCAGGCACAGGAAGCCCTTCTTCGGATTGCTATCCTTGCCGGTGGTCACCAGCTCGCCGTTCACCGAGAGCTTGATCTCGCCGTTGTTGCACTCCACCCGGTAGTGGTTCCACTGCGGCGAGGGCAGCGTCAGTTCCTTGCTCGGGAAACTCCGCACACCCGACTTCGCGACCTTGCCCGTCGGCGTCATCGTCGCGCCCCAGATCGGGAAGATATCGCCATGGGTCGTGAACCACTCGTTGGCCCCCTTGTTCTTCGCATAGCCGAGATCGAGGATCTGCACCTCGATCCCCCGCGCATACGGCACCCCCGGCGCCGGCAGCCCCTCGCCCCAGATGAAAACCCCGCTGTTCCCGGCATCCTTCATGTGCTGCCAATCCAGCTCGATGATAAAGTTCTCATACATCTTCTCCGTCCGCATGAACCCGATCGGCATGCCGTTGGTGACGATCATCCCGTCCTTCACCGAGAAAGTATCCGCCGCCACATTGCAAGGCACCCAACCGCTCAGATCGGTGCCATTGAAGAGCGGCTTGAAGCCCTCTTCTTCAGCGAGGAGAGACAGGGGAAGGAATGCCAGTAGAGAAAGGAGTTTCATAAGAACGAGGTCAGAATACATTCTGGAACCGCAGGAAATTGCACGAAAATAGATGAAATCCGTTTGAAGTCTTCACTCCTGAAACTCCTTCGCGACCCGCGGTGCATCCGGAATCTGCTCATCCAGCGACTGCCGGTAGCGCACGCAGCCCCGAATGAACGCCGGCCATTCCGGCACCTCCGGCATCTTCTCCGCATGCTCCGGTAACAGTGCCCACATGTCCGGATGATGCCAACACAGCTCATGCCCGCTGCTATCCCGATGCGCCCGGATCGCCGCCCGCAAGCGTTTCACCTCCGCCAACAGTTCATCCCGGGACATGGAATCGAGATCGGTGTCCATCTTGGAACCGATGTCGTGGAAGCGCTCTTCGGCAAGGAAGAATCAGCTATCCGAAAAACTTCCTCACCAGCGCCAGCACCCCGCTCAAGATCACGCTGACGATGATGCAGGTTACCACCGGAAAGTAGAACCCGCCCTTATCGCCCTCCACCCGGATATCCCCGGGCAGGCGGCCGATCCAAGACAGCCAGCCGCGTCCCCCGGCGAACCAGAGGATGCAGCCGAGGACGGCGATGCCGATGCCGGCGAAGACCAGAAGCTTGCCCGCGTTCTCCATGTCTTACGATCAGGCAAAGGCCTTCCGTAGCAAGGCCAGGCTTTTCGGGATCGCGGTGAGCGGGTCTTCCTTGCCCTCGAATTCCAGCGAGACGTAGCCCGTGTAGCCTGCATCCTTCATGATCCTGGCGATCCGCGGGTAGTCGAGTTCGAGGGTGTACCACACGCCGCCGCCGAAGTAGGTCTTGGTCTGCAGCAGCACCGTGTCCTTGGCGAGCTTGGCCAGGCGCTCGTAGGGATCTTCGAGGAAGTTCCCGGTATCGAGGGTGACCTTCAGCCACGGCGAGGCGATGGTATCGATCACGCGCTTCACGCCCTCCGGCGTCACGCCGAGGCCCCAGTGGTTCTCGAGGCCGAGGGTGACGCCGCACTTCTCGGCCACCGGCAGGATCTTCTTGTAAGACTCGATCACCCAGCCGTAGGCATCCTCTTCAGTGTAGCCTGCCAGCGGTTGCTCGACGCCGCGCTTGGCCATCAGGTCATCGAAATCCTTCGAGGTGCCCCAGGTGCCCGAGTTCACCCGCATCGTCGGAATCCCCAGCGCGTAAGCCTGCTCGATGCAGTCGATGGTGTGCTTGATCTGGGCATCGCGCTTCGCTTGGTCCGGCGAGAGGAAGCCCTGGTGGGTCGAGTAGCCCATCAGGTCGAGGCCTAACAGAAAGGCGTGGCGCTTGATCTTCTGAAGCTCGGCGTTGTCGTAGGAAACGAGCTGGCGCTGCAGCACCTCGAAGCCGTCGAATCCCATCCGTGCGGCGTGGTCGAGACAGGTCGGGATGTCGCGGAGGTTCTCGCGCTGGAAACCCCAGAAGGAATAGGAGGAAACCCCGATGCGATTCGGGCGCGATGGAAGGATGGCGGCCTCCTCGGAGAAGGCGGGAAGGGGCAGGGCGGCGAGGCTGCCGGTGGCAAGAAAGTGGCGGCGTTTCATCGGACTCGAAACACCATGAAACTCAAGGAGTGGCAAGGATTCTCGACAAAATTGTGTAGCCGAGATCAATTTGAAGCCTTGGAAGTGAGTTTTTGGGCGATTCCGGGAGATATTGATGAAAACTGGGTTTACATGGCAAACAATTCGATGTGAGGAAACCGCCCTAACGGCGGGAACCATACAAGCCGGGCAACGCTCCTTGGCGTAGGTTCCGCCCGACCCTCCGACGCCTCCCTAACCCAAGGCGATCGTTCTCCATGCGCGCCCTCCTCCATGTACTTTGCCTGCTTGTTCTGTCGTCGCTGATGGCGGCAGGCCAGACGATCAACCTGAACAACGATGTTTATCGTACTGGCGCACTGACCGCGGGTTCGGTGGCGACGCTGACAGGGAAGTCCGAGCTGCATATCAATGATGCGGGCGATCCGATCCCGGGGTGCATGATTCATCTCAACTCGGCGGACTCATGGGTTTTTTTCCATGGCGTCACGCCTGCCACAACTGTCTCGACGCTGCTTTCCCGGGTCCGGGTGAATGGATCGGTGGCAGTGGCGGATACGAATGTGAGGGTGGTCCAGCATATCGCCGGTGCGGTGGTGATTCCGCAGCCCTCTTCCTTCCAGCCGCTGGAGATATTCACGGGTTCGCACCTCAGCGGGATGTCCCGGAAGCTCGGTCCCTATGCGGCTTACGACTCCGCCACGCTGGGGTCATTCGGGAACAACATCCGTTCCTTCATCCTGAAGCGCGGCTACACCGCGACCTTCGCCCAGAATGACAATGGCAGCGGGATCAGCCAGAACTACGTCGCGCAGGATGGCGACTTGGAAGTCTCGCTGTTGCCCGCAGCCTTGGATCGGTCCATCAGCTTCATCCGGATCTTCCCGTGGCGCTGGACCGGCAAGAAGGGCTCCTGCGATATCGATCCGGCGGCGCTCAATGCGGATTGGAACTACAATTGGAGCATCAGTTCGAATTCGACGCGGGATTGGGAATACGTCGCGATCAAGCAGCAACCTTACTGGCCGGGCCTCGGCGAGAACTGGAAGGCGCGGGGAGTGAACCACCTTTCGGGCTTCAACGAACCGGACAATCCGGTGGAGGATGCCTACAAGAATCTGAGCCCGCAGGGCTCGACGGTGGACGCCGTGGCCAAGTGGCCGGACCTCCTGAGCACCGGCCTGCGGGTGGGAGCGCCGGCGGTGACGGACGGTGGCTACAACTGGATTGTCGACTTCATGAACAAGGCGAACGCCGCGGGTGTGCGCGTGGACTATGTGCCGGTCCACTACTACCGCAGCTACGCGAACAAAACCGATCCGGCGGGAGCCGCCAACCAGCTCTACAACTTCCTCAAGGGGATCCACGACGCCACGCAGCGCCCGATCTGGGTGACGGAGTTCAACAACGGCGCGAACTGGACCGACAATGCCCACGATCCGGACGTCACCCAGAATCGCAATGCGATCGAGGCGATGGCCAACATGATGGACAGCACGCCGTGGATCGAGCGTTACGCGGTGTATAGCCGGGTCGAGTGGTTCCGCCAGACCCACTACGAGGACGGCGGCATCACTCCGATGGGCGTGATGTACCGGGATCATGTCGCACCGATGGCGCACCAACAAGTGGTGCCGAATTCCGGTAGCTCCCCAGCCTCCGACTATCTGTTCGAAGGGAATCTCCGCGACTCTCGCAGCGGCAACAATCCCCTCGTCCATGGATCGCCGACCTTGAGTGCGGGGAAGCACGGCAGCGCCCTGTCCCTCGACGGGACGGATGACTACCTCGAGCTTCCCTCCCGCATGGGAGACAGTACGGACTTTTCCTTCGCGGGTTGGGTGAAGTGGGGTGGCGGGGCGAATTGGCAGCGGATTTTCGATTTCGGCACGGGGACGAACGCGTTCCTTTTCCTGAGCCCGAAGGTGGGGAGCAATGTCCTGCGCTTCACGATCAAGAACGGCGGCGGCGAGCAACAGCTCAATCACAATGCGGCGCTGCCGGTGAATGTCTGGACGCACGTGGCGGTGACTCTAACAGGAACTACCGGCAAGCTCTTCGTCAACGGTGCGCTGGTGGCGACGAATTCCGCGATGGATATCAACCCGGATGCGATTGGCACGAACTCCAATTTCATCGGCGAAAGCCAGTTCGCGGCGGATCCCTTGTTCAAGGGGCAGCTCGACGATCTGCGCTTCTTCACGACGGCGCTCGGCGATGCTCAGGTGGCGGCGCTGGCAGGGAGCACGCC
This sequence comes from Luteolibacter sp. Populi, assembly GCF_040801775.1. Taxonomy (GTDB): domain Bacteria; phylum Verrucomicrobiota; class Verrucomicrobiia; order Verrucomicrobiales; family Akkermansiaceae; genus Haloferula. The sequence goes on along the minus strand of NZ_CP161812.1, from coordinate 1,197,001 downwards.
GCCGCAATTCAGCTCGGACCTCGTGGTGAAGTCCGCAGCTTTGAAGTATCAGCCGTATGTCTCGGAGCTGGCGAGCGATCTGAGCGGAGGGACGGCCATTTTCAGCAAGGTCGGGGGCCCGGCGTGGCTGGCGGTGGCGGCGGATGGCAAGCTGGCGGGGGTTCCCGGATTGGCGGATGGCGGGGTGAACAGTTTCCTGGTGAGTGCGACGACAGCGGCGGGGACGGTGGAAACGGCGACGCTGCAGGTGGCAGTAGAAGAGCGGCCGGGTTTGAGTGCACGCTATGCATTCAATGGCAATGCGCTGGCTTCGGTGGGACCGGGGCAGGGGACGGCGAGCGGAGGACTTGCTTTTGTAACGGGGATGAGGGGACAGGCGATCGATCTGGATGGCACGGATGACTTCGTGGGCCTGCCTGCCGGTGTGGCGACGCATGATGAGATCACGGTGGCGAGCTGGGTGAACTGGGATGGCGGGAACGATTGGCAGCGGATCTTCGACTTCGGCAATGGCACGGAGCAGCACTTCTTCCTAAGCCCGAAGTCGGGCAGCAACCGGATGCTGCTGCTGATCCGCAAGGACGGGGTGGAGCAGTCCTGCGACACCACCACGCTGGCGCTGAACCAGTGGGTCCACGTGGCGGCGACGATCGGCGGCGGGGCGATGCGGTTGTTCGTAAACGGGATGCAGGCGTCATCGGTGGCGACGGCCTTGAAGGCTTCCGATATCCAGCCCGCTGCGAACTTCATCGGCGATAGCCAGTTCGCGGCGGATCCGCTCTACAACGGCCGGATCGATGAATTCCAGATCTACAACAAGGCGCTGAGCGCTGCCGAAATCACCGCGGTGATGAACGGGCTGGCACCGGTCTTCGCGCTGGATTCCTACGCGCGGCCCGCGGCCACGATCGGGCAGGCTTATGAGCGGACGCTGGCCGGGCTCGCTACCGATCCGAATCCGGGGACGACCCTGGCTTACTCGAAGGTGAGCGGTCCGCGGTGGTTGACGGTGGGCAGCAACGGGCGGCTGTCAGGGGTGCCTTCGGGTGCGGATGCCGGGCTGAACCGCTTCATCGTGCGGGCCACTGATGATACGGGCTTGGCGGATGATACGGTGATCGACATCCATGTGCCCGGGCCGGCCGATCTGCTGGCGCATTACTCCTTCAACAACAGCACTGCCGACAATAGGGGCGGGGCGGCGGCGGTGAACTTCGGGGTGCCGGTGTATGGCGACGGGGTCTTCGAGCGGGCGCTGCAGCTGGATGGCACGGATGACTACTCGCGGTTGAGCACGACGATCGTGAACGGCCTGCACGACGTGACGTTCGCCGCGCGGGTCTTCTGGGACGGCGGGAACAGTTGGCAGCGGATCTTCGACTTCGGGAATAACACGACGCAGTACATGGTGCTGACGCCGAAGTCGGGGGCGAACACCCTGCGCTTCACGATCTCGATGAACGGCAACGTCGCGGGTTCGGAGCAGGTTCTCGAAGGGCCGGCGCTGCCGGTGGGCGAGTGGAGCCATGTGGCGGTCACGCTGAGCGGGACGACCGGCACGCTGTATTTGAACGGGGCGGCGGTGGATACCGGGACGGTGACGCTCGATCCGGCGGATTTTTCGCCGACGCTGAATTACATCGGGAAGAGCCAGTATGCCGATCCTTACTTCAAGGGCCTGGTGGATGACTTCCGGATCTACAGCCGCGGGCTGGATGCGGGCGAGGTGAGTGTCCTGGCGGTGCCGCCGCCGGCGGTGATCGTGTCGGATCCTTCGTATGAGGCTTGGGTGCAGGGAATCAGCTTCCTGGCGGGGGAAGGGGATGCGGAAGATGATCCGGACGGGGACGGCCGGGTGAATTTGTTAGAGTATCTGGCGGGGGCGGATCCGCTGGTGGCTGGCGCCGATGGCTTGGCGGTGGGGGCGATCAAGACCGGGGCACAGCTTGGTGGCGCGGCGGTGGCGGGGAAGCATTACCTGAGTTTTAGCAGCCGGGTGAAGAGGGTGAGGCCGGGGGTGAGTTTGATTCCGGAAGGGGCGGCGACTTTGGAGGGCCTGGCCTTGCCTGCGGCGGCGGGGCAGATGGTGCAGGCGGGTGCGCCTTTGGTAGATGGGGAGTTTGAGACGATCACGTGGTACTATTCCGTGGCGATCGAGGACGGGGCGAAGGGGTTTGTGAGGCTGAGGGTGGTGAGGTGAGCGCGATGGTTTGAAATTGGGACCGAGCAGTGGTGTTTTCAGGCAAGGGTAAAATCCGGGTCGGCGAGAAGTTTGTTTAGTATGGTGATCATTTTGCGCATGACGGCGGTGAGCGCGACTTTGGCGGGCTTGCCGGCTTGTAGGAGACGTTGGTAAAAGGCTTTCAGGACGGTGTTGGAGTGCGAGGCCGACACCGCCGCCATGTAGAGGACCTTGCGCACCGCCCCCCTGCCGGCTTGGATCTTGCGCTTGCCGCAGGTGGCGCCGCTGTCCTTGGGATGAGGGACGACGCCCGCGAGACAGGCCACGGTCTTGTCGGGCAAGATGCCGAGTTCGGGGAGGTAGGCCAGCAGGGTGTGGGCGAGGACGGGACCTGCCCCCTTGAGCTGGCGGAGCCGTGCGGACTTGGCGGCAAGCACGGGCGAGGCCGCGACGTGGGCGGCGATACCGGCATCGGCCTGGTCGAGCAGGCGCTGTGTCGCGCGGCGCAGCTTGGTGAGGGTTTTGCGAAGGAAGCCCTCGGCGAGCTCGAGGCGGTTGTCGGTATCGGTGATGAGGTCGACGAGGACGCGCCGTGCTTCGAGCATTTGGCGCAGCACGACGGCCGCGGGATCGGGAGCCACCAGGGCCGGGGGCCGGTGAGTGTCGGCGTAGCTTGCGATGAGGCGGGCATCGATGCGGTCGGTCTTGGCGAGGATGCCTCCGGAGAGCGCGAAATAGCGGACGCGGGCGGGCATGACGACCGATACGGGGATCCCGCGTTGGAGGGCGGTGGCGGCCAACAGCTTCTGGTAGCCCGCGGTGGACTCGCAGACGAGGTGGGGAGCTTCCACGCCGGCGATGGCGGTGAAGAGGTCGTCCAGCCCGCGGGCGGAATTGGCGACCTGCAGGTGGGCTTGGCCGGGGATGTGGACGTCGAGGCGTGCCTTTGACACGTCGATGCCGATGTGGGTAGGTGTATTGCGGTTCATGTCTCAATCTTGCGATGCGGGTTCAAAGACCCATTCAGTGGTTCGAGCATTGAACCGGGAGCGGAAACGAACGGCCATGAGCTCGGTCACGGACTCGGAGGTCCTGGATGGATTCGGCCTGGACGTTTCCGCCGCGGGCGGGGGAGGCCACCCCCGCCCGCGTTCTCCCGGGGCGGCCGCAATGGGATCACACGAGATGGTCCCTGGCGATCCGCCGCGGGTGGCTTCCTCCGACGAGCTTCGTTCCGGCCCATTCTCGGAAGCCACCCGCGGCGGATCCGGGGTCAATAGCGGCATTTCCAAACATACAGGATGGATAGGATGGATGGGTAAAAGGGGAGTTAGTGGATCTAATCTGCTAGCTTCGAGATCTATCCTGCTGAGTAAGCTGTGTTTATCGGGGTGAAATCGTAGGGTTTGACGTTCTAACATGGATTTGATAGAAGGTCATTTCACCCTTACCTCTCACCCACCCTTCCCACCCATGAAATCGATCCGTTCCCTGCTGGGACTGGCGGTTGCAGTGCTCGTGCTTGCGCAATCGCAGGTGCAGGCGGCCTCCGATATTTTTATCCGCTTCACGGGTGCTTCGGCAGGCAGCGGGCTGAACTATACCGGGGATAGCAAGAATGCCCAGTTTCTCGGGAACCAGGGTTGGTTCGAGGCGAACTCGGTGGAGTTCGGGATGGAAAACGTCATCACCATCGGGAGTGCCACCGGCGGAGTTGGGGTCGGCAAGGCCAAGGCGAATCCGTTGAGCTGTGTGAAGATGCCGAACTCGGCGAGCGCGGCGCTCTTCACGGCCTGTGCGACCGGCGGACATTGGGATGTCATGGAGATCGTCTTCACCAAGCTGTCGCCGAACGGCAAAACGGAAGCCTATCTGAGGGTGGAACTGAAGCTGGTATTCGTGTCCGAGCTGGCGATGGAAATGGCCGGGGGAGACGACAATCCAAGCGAAACGGTGACCGTGGCGTACGGGGCGCAGCGGCTGACCTTTTTCGGTCCTCCCGCAAGCGGGGTAGGTACGCCGGTGCAGACGGGGCAGTCGATCTGGAGCTTCGTAAAGAATAACAAGACCTTCGACGCCTGAACCCGTTGCTGCGATGATGACGCGGATCGTGCGGACGGTGCGAATGCAGGCACCGGTGGTGGCAAGGGCGATGATGGCTGGCGTGGTGATCGCCGTGCTGGGCCCGAGTCCGGCGCTGCATGCCGCGGGCATCGATGCTTTCCTCAAGATCGAGAATCAAACCGGGCAGGTGGTCGATACCGATGCCGAGCACTCGTGGGTGGAGGTCTTCGGTTTCACGCAGGGGGTGGAGAGCGAGACTACCATCGGCAGTCCGACCGGCGGGGCGGGCGCAGGCAAGATGCAGGGGAAGGCCTGCACCTTGAGCCTAGGGCAGGACCGTTGTCTGGCGAGTTCGATCAATGCTTGCGCGAAGGGCGAGAGCCGGGATCTGACACTGCAGGTGGTGCGGGAGACGAGCGGGGGTTTCGCGATGATGACGGAGCTGCATTTCGAAAATGCCTTCGTGTCCTCCGTGAAGTGCGAGATGTCAGGGGGCGAGCAGCCGGTCTTCGCCGTGGGTTTGGAGTATGTGCGGCTGACGTGGACGACGACGTGGTATCCAAATACCGGGCCTGGGGGCGGGATCGGGACGGCGCGGGGGGCGGGCTTTGATTTCGCGGAGAACAGGATTTTCGAGACCGTGAGCACGGTGCTGGCACCGGGGGACTATGCGGAGGGCTCGGGTCCCGGGCCGGTGGATCCGGATGGGGATCACGATGGGATGCTCGATGCATGGGAGACGGCCAACGGCCTGAACCCGGCGAATGCCGCGGATGCGGGGCTGGATCGCGACAAGGACGGCCAGTCTAACAAGGACGAGTTTCTTGCGGGGACGAACCCTTCCAGTGGCGGGTCTTTCTTCCGGGCGACGATGAGCAGCGCGACGCCGGGATCGGTGCGGCTGAGCTGGAACAGCGTGGCGGGGAAGAGCTACAAGGTGTGGGCGAGCCAGGAGTTGGGTGGTGGATTTGCGGTGATCGCGACGGTGAATGGTTTGGCGGGGGAGACCAGCCACACGGCGAGTATGGCGGGCGGGAGGTTTTTTAAGGTTACGGTGGGGGAGTGAGATCTTGAGACCATCAGGTCGTAATATGCCATGGCGATTGAGGCCGGGGCGAAGGGTCTGTGAGGCGGAGAGTTGGGAAGTTCAGTGATTGGTGGCTGGAGTATTCAGAATTCAAGGATCGACCCTGGAGCGAACCCAAAGGCACCGCGGATTGGGCGGAAAACGGCTATTCGATGCGCGGACTCCAAGTCCGGGATCGTCTCGACCTGCGGCAAGGAAGTTGCTCGCCTGTTCACGCGAAAACCACTTTTGGGTAGACATGTTGCATTTCGAAAGCCTATCTGAAGGAATGATTGAGTTGCGCCGAAGTTCGTGGGTAAGATGACCTTCTTGGCGATCATGATAACCCATTTAACGCAATGAAATTAGGAAAAGCATCGCGATTCAAGTGATTGTCTTCGGTCATGCCGCAGCTGCTTCTGCAGCTCCCACCGACAATGTGGACGGTTTTCGAACCGGGTCGGACAATATGCTAGGCTATAGATCAGGGGCCTTCGGATACGATAATATTGTTGGGGGAGGAACCGGAGGTAGTCTGGCCGTCGGAAGCGAATCTTCGGTAGGCACGGATTCTCTTACGGTAGGAATTTCAAACCTTATGCCCCTTGGGGCTTTCCAGTCGATTGCTGCGGGCGGAGCAAACGAAGTGGGCGTGAGTTCAAGTATGCTCGTTTTCGGTATCGGGAACGAGGCATGGGGGCAGGTGGGGAGCTTTATTGCAGGAGGACATAACAAACTTTGGGGCGAAATGGAAAATAGCAGCGGGAACATCCTGCTGGGTTCCTACAACGTCGTAAATGGCACGCTTGATGGGATTTACGGAAGCGTCTTGATCGGCAGGAGCAACACCTGCGAAGAGTCCGAAGCGTGGGTACTCGGTCGCGGCAATATTGCGAAGACCGGCTGTTTGACGGTCGGTGAATATGCGACGGTCCAGGCCAACGCAGCCTTCGTCATTGGGAACGGCACTGGCGTGAACGCCAGAAGCAACGCGTTGGTGGTCGGGAAGAATGGCACCGTTACGATTCCCGGTGGCCAATTGGTCCTTGGCAGCGATCCGGTCCTTTCTTCTTCTGGAACCAATGCGGCGATCACTTCACAGCTCAATGGCGGCGGCTATTTGAAGCGTCAGATCGGTGATCTTGCCTTCGCCTCGCCGGGTGCACTACTGGCGTGGGGCGAGGGGAGCTTGGCTGAGGCGGACCGCAGCGTGGCGATCGGCAAGGACGCGACCGCTGTTGGCGACGACTCACTGGCCTTGGGCAAAGATTCTGAAGTCGGGGAATTCGGCACCGGCAGCGTGGCGCTTGCCGGCGGTCTGGCGGAAGGAAGCCGCGTCATCGCCGCAAGTGGTGGCACGGGTTATGGCGACCATAGCGTTGCGATGGCGCGCGGCACCGCCACCGGCGATGGCGCACTTGCCATCGGCGGTGTTGATCCTCTCCATCTCAATTGGCCCGGTAACCAGGCTCTTGGCGAGGTTTCGAGCGCGATCGGCGGAATCGGCAACCGGAGCGCGGGCGTTGGCAGTTTCGCATCAGGCTACTGGACGGTGGCGGCCTCGGCTCACTCAGTAGCCTTGGGCTCCCTCAATCTTGGTAACGGCTCTTCGACCAGCGAGTGGGTCGATGGCGACCCCTTGTTCGAACTTGGGAACGGATATGCCGAACGCGGCGCGACCGAGCCCTCGACGACGGTGCGATCGAATGCAATCACGACGCTCAAGGAGGGTAGGACCACATTGACCAACCGGCACTGGGATACCCAGGAACCCTTGGGGGTGCCGCAGGAGTCGGCGGCGGAGGCTCTGGTGGTGGAGGGGCATACGGTGCTCAAGGGGCGCGTGCTGCTCGAGCAGGCGCAGGGTGACATCTACATGGGTATCTACGGAGATTGACCGCCCCCTTCACGATCATGGCTAAATTTCCTTTGAGCGCCATCGCCGCGGCGTGTTTGATTTCAAGCGGCAGTCTCCACGCGACCAATCCTGCGTGGTGGACCGATCCGGAGTCGCCTGCGGTCAATCGCGAAGCGAAATCCGACAACCGCGCCGTAGCCAATGTGGGTCAGGCGAAATGGATGGCGCAGAACGCCCTGCGTGCACTGCGCGAGGTGCTGCCCGAGGTGGCGGATCAGGTCGAGGCCGATCTCGTCGGTCCCGGCAAGCCGATTCCCGCTTTCGCCGCTCCCGCCAATGATGCGGAGCGTTCCGCGAATCGGGCGCCGCTTCTCACCGGGCAACTGAAGGCGATTGCCGCCCCGTTCTATGCCCGTCTTCATGCGACGGCACCGGTTTGGCTGGCCATGGAGCGCAGCGACAATGGCTTCCCGGTCGGCGCGGAGCCCTATCCCTGGCCGGCAGATCCTACCAATGCCGCGAGCCACACCGTTATCGTCACGGGCCAATTGAAGGCCGTGTTCTCGCTCGACTTCAAAGCCGATCATGAAACCGGGGCTTCCCGGGACGATCTGCCCGATCTCTGGGAGGAAGCTGCGATCCCCCTGCAGGAGACCGGAACGATCGAAGACATCGGGCAGATCAACCGGACCAATGTCACCACGGTGGCGGAGGACTCCTCCCTGCCGGCTCCGCCGCGCACCCTCGACTCCTCCCAGACGCCGGTTTACGCCGTGGAATTCCAACCGGTCTATGAGGAGCGGGAACTCTCCCGAGGTCGGGGTTGCACCCTTTGACGAAGACAACGGGGCCTTCCGCTATGGCAAGCGGCTCTGGACTCATACCTTTGAAATCGAGGACTCCCTCAATTTCGCGCCGGTGTCCGGACTCTCCGCGACCCTCACCTGGAATTACCTGGCGGGCGACTTGGACGAGTGGGTGGAGCCGGTGGAGGATGGAACGTATATCTGGGAATACGATGTAAGTATCTTCACCGAGGACTACGGCACCAGCGACAGTTGGACGTACTATTCGGAGACGGAGACCACACCCTTGCTCTCCACCACGACGAGTTGGAGCGGGCGCAACTGGGCCGCCTGGATCAGCGCGGGAGCGCCGGGCACTCCAGGGGACATCCAGAACCGCAGCGGCCACGAACTCCATACGATCGTGGAAACCGATGAGCTGAGCGCGCCCTTCACGTTTCCGTATCTCTGGAACGGCTTCATGGCGAGCCGCGAGTGGACCGAGCTTGAAAACCCGCTGGTGTTCAGCCCTGCCACGGGTGCCGAAGCCACCCGTGCCGTTTACGGGGACGTGAAGGCCAAGCGGATGATCCGCGACCAGTATGTAAACAACCTCAATTTCGGCGGCGGTCTCATCAGCAGCGCTTCCAAGAGTGGTTCGGGTGGCAAGCAGAAGCGGCTGAAGGAAATCCGCTGGCGCTGGATCAAGTTCGACGAAAGAGACCCGTTCACCACCCATCCGGTCGCGCCGCCCGAAGAATTCACCAAGAAGTTCCACTTCGCGCTGGTGAAGTCGGATGGCCTGGAATCCGCTGGCAGCAGTCCCGCTCAAGGTGTTCAGACGGTGTCAACGGTCACGCTCGAATGCGAGGGCGGGCTTGAAGGGTGGCAAACGGTGGACCTTTCGCAGTACGTGGAGGAGACGCCGGCGTACTTGGACCAATTCACATTTGTCCGCGGCGGAGGCACCGAGGTCTCGCTCTCGCTCATCGATTGCAAAGTCTACAGTGCCGACAAGTTTCTGGCCGGCTCCATCTTTCTCAACGGCCCCATCATGGACGCGAGCCTCGAGTTCGTGAACACGACGACCGGCGAATCGCTCGGCACGTACGGTCCGTTCTTCGGCAGCAACCCGCAGCACACTTACACCGCCCCCCGCCAGATTCTCGCGCCCGGAGACACCTACACCCTTTCTTCCGGAAATGATGACAAGGTGTTTTTCGTGCGGGCTCCGGGCAATTATCTGCGCGTCGATTTCTACACCTGTTTCAACGGCCTCGGCGACATTGAGGTGCGCTTGAAGAAGGGCGGCCAAACAATCGGAGTCATCGAACACGAGTTGAAAGCCGACCCGGAGTTTTCCGAGATCATTGTCGGCTTCGATCGATGGATGAAGGGTATTGGCTTCGAGCTCGGCGGAGGGGATATCCCTCCTTTCGGGCGCGGGATGTCGCTGCTTTCCTCGAACGACATCGATCCCCTGGTATCCGCCGCCCTGATTCCGGTCTTCAACGTCATCGGCCAGGTCGAGGGGATGACCACGGTGCTCAAAGCGTTCATCGATGGGGCGAGAGCCGGGTTCAACGACGATTGGATGTTCCTCGTGGATATCAGCACCGGCTTGCATCTTGCCGGCGATTGGGCTTCCACCCAAGTGGAGGCCTTCCTGATCGAATGGCGGGACAATCCCGAACTGCGGAAAGCGGAGCTGATCCTGGCGATCAATCGCATCGCCGATGACTGGGTGGTGCAGCCGCTATCCGAAGTCATGGATGACTTCACCACTGTGGAAGGGATCGCGCGGCGCGCGTGGCGTGCCTGGGAATTCCAGCAGAGGACCGAACAAAGGGTGCGTGCCTTCGCAGGCAGCGCAGCGAAGGCGGTGTTTGAGGGAATGAAGGAATGGGTGAACGACTTCTGCGTCCGCATGATGGCGGGAGGCGAGAACAGCCGTTGGATCACCTCCAGTTTGGAGATCCGCCGCTTGATGCCGGAAGGGTATGCCGATCAATTGATGGGCTGCTACACCTTCGGCTACAGCCTTGGTTACATCTGCGAGCAAGTGGGCACCGGAGTCGTGACGGGCGGCTCGATGACCCTCGGCAAGATGTTCGTGAAGGAGGGGGTGGCGATCGGAGGGCTGCTGGCGAAGCGGACCTTGGGAACCTGCACGCTACGCTTGGTCTGGCTCAAGCGCACTCTCAATGAGGCGGGCTCCGTCCTTCTCCAGAAGGCGATCCGCGATTTCTATGACGACGGTTTGGTATACGCGGCAACCCATGGCTTGGACGTCACCGATGTTCCGACGGGATCGATAACCGATATCCTCGAGAACATGATGCGGATTCCCGGGTTCCAGCGCAGCCAATACGGCATGACGGATCTCGCCGCGACGATCCGGGAGCTATCCAACCTCCGGAAGCTATTCAGCCAGGGATTGCCCCGCGAAGTTCTCAAGATCCGCAGTGGCTTGCCTTATAAGAAGGCCGCGGCCCTCGCCTTCTGCATGGATGGCGACATCACCGAGGACATGTTCAAGAATTTCATGAAGATCCTGGACCGCAAGCTGATCGAGCACGGGCCCGGTGAACTCTTCCACGAGTGGGCGGACGATTTCCTGCGGGTGGCGCGGGGAAGCATGTCTCACTTCAGTGCAACACGTTCGCCCTTGACCCGCCTTTCCGGCGAGGACGCCGAATGGCTCAAATCGCTCTTGGGCGAACCGAATCCCGGATACATCTGGAAGTTCGAAGAAGGAGCGGCTACCGGCTGGAAGGATCCCATCCGTCGTGGTATTCTTGTCGAGGTCGATCTCTATCACACCGTGTATAGGAAGCAGGGATGGACCCACCAGCCACTGACGCAAGGAATCGATTTTACGAGGGGTTTGTCGGCAGTGCAGGTGAAGAGCCTCGGAGTTGTAAACGAAGGAACGATTTCGCGAATGAAGGTGGCCTTGAGGGATCTGGTCGACGTCGGCGAAGGAAACGCGCTTCAATCCCTTCATTTGGACATGAGAACCAAGCCGGGCCTGGATACAACTACGCTGCGGCAACAACTCGACGCTGAAATCGTGTTGCTCAAGCAAGAATCACCGGAACTGGACTTGACCTATTCGATCAGCAACTACCAGTTTGTTGCTCCTTGATGAACACGTGGTCGGCCCGTCTTGTGTGCAAAGGCTCGCCGGCGGAGCTCGTCTCCGGCTGGCGAGTCATCCGCGGCTATCTGGGGAAGCAGCTCGGCATCGATCCTGAAACCAATTTCATCAGCCAAGGGGTTGGGAAACGGCGAAAGCTCCGCGATCCGGGCAAGGCGCTTGGCTTGGATGAAATCGAGAACGAAATCCTTCTGGATGATTCCGCCACCTTCAGGGTGGGAGTAGGCGGCCCATACGATCGGGCCGTCGCCCGGGTGTTCGGGAGCATTCCGGGTGGTATTGGCGATGCCAATTACAACCTCTCGGTTCATCTGGATTCGTCTCCGGATTGGGTTCCGCTTATGCGGATGGCGGGCTCCGTGATGGAGCTGGTCTACGGATTTTCGTATAATCCCGGGTATCTGGTCTGGCAGTCGGAGATGGATATCGGGAGGTATGAGAACAATTTCGGGTCGGCGGAGCAGCGCCCCAAAATCATGAAGGGCGAGCCGCCGATCGACCGGCTTGTGATCGATACTTCCCGCAATCCGGGGACCCTGATCCGGGAAAACGGCGAGTTCATGGGCGTTGCAGCAGACATGTGGTTCGCGCCGCGTTTCTGGGAACGTAGAAAGCTCAACCCCGCGGATGTCCTTCGGGCGGTGCCCGGGGCCACGGCGGAGGAGGTTCACGGCCTGACGCGGATCCGTAGTCATGAGCGCGAGTTCGACCGGCCGGACGGCGAGCAGGGGGAAATCCAGAAGGCCCTTTGGAAGGTGCTTTTCGGCCGGGAGGTGAAATGGTGAAAGCGGCAGTGGCAAGTGAAGGGGCAGTTCGACTAGCACGATTGAGCGGCTTTGAGATCCTCAAACAGGGAGATCCGGAGTTGGACTTGAGTTTCACGATCATGGGGTGTCGGTTCGTTGCTCCGCAATGAACCGCTGGGCTGCTCGTCTTGTCACGGAAGGTTCTCCACCGGATCTGGTATCCGGCTGGCGGGTGATGCGTGCTTTTATTGAGAAACAGCTCGGCATTTCTCCGTCCGCGAACTTCATCAATGTAGGAAGGGGGCGGCGCAGCAAATTTCGCGAGTATGACAGGCCGCTGACGCTGGACGAGATCGAGGAAGAGATCGTTCTCGACGACGATTGCGCCTTTGTGGTGAGCGTGGGCGATCTGCATGAGAAGGCGATCGCAAGACTCGCCGGTTCATGTCAGGTGGAGTCGGGCGACTCGATTTTCACGCTTTCGCTCTGGTCCGATCGGCGGGCCGATTGGACGCCGCTTGTGAGCATGGCGAATGCAGTTTTGGATTTGATATACGGATATCCCTACTTGCCGTTTTATGCCGGGTGGCAATCAGAGACGAATATCGGACGGTACGAACAGTGCTACGGGCCGGCCGATTCGCGACCGAAGGTCATGAGCGGGTTTCCGCCGATCGAGCGGCTCGTCATCGACACTTCGCTTAATCCGGGCCGGGAGTTCAGCGATAACGGCGAGTTCAAGGGGGTGGCCGCGGAGATGTGGTTTGCGCCGCGATTTTGGGAGCGCAGGGAGCTCAGCCCCGCGGATGTCCTGCTGGCGGTGCCGGGTGCCACGGCGGAGGAGATTCACGGCCTGACGCGGATCTGCAGCCAGGAGCGCGAGTTCGACCGGCCGGACGGCGAGCAGGGGGAAATCCAGAAGGCTTTGTGGAAGGTAATCTTCAATCGCGAGGTGAGATGGTGAGAGCGGAAACGGCGAAAAGGGGGAAGTCTTCGATGATTGCCTATCGGCCCACAAAACTGGTTCTCAAGACCGCCGCCGTTAAAGCAAAGGCTCGCGATTACGGATTTCAATCCATGCCTCCACAATGAACCGGTGCGCTGTTCGTATCATCCACGCAGGCCCCGGTGCCGAACTCCTATCCGGCTGGCGCGTCATGCGCGCCTTCCTTGAGAAGCAACTCAGCATTTCTCCGTCCTCAAACTTCATCAATGTGGGCAAGGGGCGGCGTAGCAAGCTTCGCGAGTTCGACAGGCCGCTGTCGCTTGACGAGATCGAAGAGGAAATCCTTCTCGACGACAGTTCCAGCTTCGTGGTCGGCGTGGGTGGCCTGCATGAAAAGGCGGTCGCAAGAGTCCTCGGTTCGAGCCTAGGGAACTCGGGTGATACGCTTTTCACGCTTTCCCTAGGATCCGACCATCAGCCCGATTGGACCCCGCTCATGAGCATGGGAAATGCGTTTTGGATCTCGTCTACGCATATCCCTACCTGCCCTTCTACGCCGGATGGCAGTCGGAGATGGATATCGAACGCTACGAGAAGTTCTTTGAGCCGGCCGGCTCACGGCCGAAAGTGATGCGAGGAGAAGAGCCTTGGCGTCGGCCTGCCATCGACACTTCGCTCAATCCGGGCAGGGAGTTCAGCGATAACGGCGAGTTCAAGGGGGTTGCCGCGGAGATGTGGTTTGCGCCGCGATTTTGGGAGCGCAGGAAGCTCAGCCCCGCGGATGTCCTGCGGGCGGTGCCGGGTGCCACGGCGGAGGAGGTTCACGGTCTGACGCGGATCCGCAGCCAGGAGCGCGAGTTCGACCGGCCGGACGGCGAGCAGGGGGAAATCCAGAAGGCCCTTTGGAAGGTGCTTTTCGGCCGGGAGGTGAAATGGTGAGAGCGGAAACGGCGAAAAGGGGAGGTCTTCGGATTGTGCTCGATAGGCCTATAACGCTGGTTCTCGAAGGTGCAGCCGTTAAAGCAAGGGCTCGCAACTACGGATTTCAATCCCTGGCTCCACCATGAATCAATGGGCAGTCCGTCTCGTCCACTCAGGCTCTCGCTCCGAATTTGTTTCCGGCTGGAGGGTCGTCCGCGCTTTCCTCGAAAAACAACTTGGTATTTTCCCATCCGCAAACTTCATTAACGAGGGTAGTGGCCGGAGGAGAAAATTCCGGGAATGCAACCGGCCTCTCTCGCTTGATGAGATTGAGAACGAGATCCTGCTTGATGACTCGTCGATGTTCATCGTCGGCGTCGGCGGCTTACATGAGAAGGCGGTCGCGACCGTGAGCGGCTCCAGTCAGAGCGAATCGAGCGACGCGATTTTCACGGTTTCCCTATCGGGAGAGATTCGGCCCGACTGGGCTCCTTTGATGGCAATGGCGAATGCGGTTTTGGACTTGGTATATGGATATCCTTTTCGTCCTTCCTATGCCGGATGGCAGTCGGAGATGGATATTGAGCGCTACGAAAGGTTGTTCGAGCCGGCCGAGTCACGGCCGAAGGTGATGCGAGGCGAAGAGCCTTGGCGTCGGCTTGCCATCGACACTTCGCTCAATCCGGGCCGGGAGTTCAGTGACGACGGCGAGTTCAAGGGGGTTGCTGCGGAGATGTGGTTTGCGCCGAGATTTTGGGAGCGCAGGAAGCTCAGCCCCGCGGATGTCCTGCGGGCGGTGCCGGGTGCCGCGGCGGAGGAGATTCACGGCCTGACGCGGATCTGCAGCCAGGAGCGCGAGTTCGACCGGCCGGACGGCGAGCAGGGGGAAATCCAGAAGGCTTTGTGGAAGGTTCTTTTCGACCGCGAGGTGAGATGGTGAGAGCGCGTGGTGGTCCAAGGCTGTGCCGCGGCTTGCGCGGTGCGGCGATGGTCCGGTTGATAGATGCTCGCTGCGATTCCTTCGGGATCGAGGTTTTTGTTCGGGGGATGACCGGGGGTGGCGCTTCGCTGATCCTCGGCTACTTGGGCTGTGATCCCTCCGGGATCGGGAAGGGGATGCCTCTTCGGTGGTCACTGGATGTCTCCGGTTCTGGCGGAGGTGGCGTAGGCGCGAAGTTTTGGGGAGCCGGTCCATTGGTTGAGGAAGCGGTCGATGATGGTTTCGACGCGGTCGGGGTAGTAGCAGTGGAATTCCCCGAGTCCGTGGATGGCGGCTTCCTTGCAGGCGAGATGGGGGATATCGAGGGTGAGTTCGAGGACTTCTAAGACGGCGTCCGCGAAGGCGGCTTCGTCCTTGGCGTCCTCTAGGTATCCGAGGACGATGACGTCCCAAACATGTAGCAGATGGAATTCAGGACGTTCAGCAGCGAACCGTCCCGCTCGAGATGGGAGAGCCCTTCGCTGCAGCGGGCGGCGAAGCAATCGCGATAGAGGGGGTAGATCGAACGGATGGCTTGAAGGCGAAAATCCAAGGGGACCTCATCGGACCTCAAGGAGAAGGAATGGTCGGAGCAGGCGGGGGAGATGAGATACCAGAGGCCCTGATTCACTTGGGCATCGGTGAATGCGGCGAGATCGGTGCCGGCGCGGGAGAAGGTTTCGGCGAGAAGGGCGGCGGTTTCGGTTTCGGTGGCTTTGAAGACCGGAGCGTCGAGAGCCTCGTGCCAGGGCCTTTGCGATACCGGATGGTCGAAGACGTGGGTGATCCATTCCTGATAGCGGGGATGCATGGTTTGTGCGACCTTGGGGGATTCGGCGGGTTTGGGAAGACACCGTTTTCAGTGGTGGTGAGGCGGGGGTCGGGTGGATCGTCCCGTTCGCGGCTCTGGAGAGCCGCGCTACTTGGTTTGGCGGGCTTGGAGGGCGGCTTCGTCCGCCTGAAGGCGGGACTACGTACCCTTGGGAGCGGGCCGTTAGGGATTGTTCGTGTGACTTTAAAACTGCGCTTTCAACGGCTCGGCAAGCCTCGCCGGGGGAAGGCTGCGGCAAGCCGCAGCAGTCCAAGGCGGCCGAGCCGCAAAGAACTTGACCGGTGCGGGTCGGCCCGGCCCGGCCCGGGCCGACCTACCGATCGTTCGGCAGGCGCAGGACTTCGGCGGAGAGGCGGTCGAGGTTTTGGTCATTGGCGGGGCGGAGGATGTGTTCCATGAGGCGGCTGTGAAGGGCGGTTAGTGATGAGGTGGGCGTGGAGCGGGATTGGACCGCTCGACTGCCCAGGGTGTGTGGACCACATTTGGGGCGATCTCGTTCGCTGTGAACGGAGCGCCGGTGGGGACCGTTCGGCCGCACAGAGGACTGTGCGGACCACCTTTTGGGGCGGTCTCTTTCATTGCGAACGGAGGGCCAATAAGGACCGTCAGACTGCACTGGGACTGTGCAACTTTGGCGGCGGCCTCGCTCAAGATCCGGCGCGGCGTTGTTCGCTCTGTCGGAGCATTTCGGTGAGGTCGGCGGCGGGGCGGATTTCGAAGGGGCCGGCTTTTACGCCGGGGTGTTTCGACATGAGCTGGATGGCGTGATTGAGGTCACGGGCTTCGAGGATGAGGATGCCGCCGAGTTGTTCCTTGGTTTCGGCGTAGGGGCCGTCGGTGACGGAGACCTTGCCATTTTCCCAGCGCAGGGTGGTGGCCGATTGCGGGCCTTGCAGGGCTTCGCCACCGGCGAAGTGGCCGTTCTTCCGCAACTCGTCGTCGTAGGTGAAGCATTCGTCCACCATGGCGAGGCCGTCGGCTTCGGTGAGGTGGTCGAGCTTGTGCGGTTCAATGTAGCCGAGGCAGATGTATTTCATGAGGTTGGTCGGGTTGGTTGGTGGTTTTGGCGGTCTTTGATGGGCCGTTTCATGAAGTGGTCGATTGGGATTTCCGGAAATCGACAGGGGGTTTTACTTTTTTTGCTTCGGCAGATTCGCTGGAGATTTTTAACCACAGATGACAGCCGGATGAACACAGATGAAGGCAGAGTGCCGAGTGATCAGTGGAAGGCAGATGGCTATTGGGCTGGGTTCGCTTCGTTCAATTCCTGGAGGCGTTTTTGGAGGAAGCGGCGTTCGGGTTCTAACTGGGTGAGGGCGAGGGCGCGTTCGTAGGAGGCACGGGCCTCGGTGGTCCTGCCGAGGCGGCGGCAGAGATCGGCCCGGGCGGAGTGGGCGAGGTGGTAGGCGGTGAGCTCGCCGCGGGCGAGGATGGCGTCGATCAGGGCGAGCCCGGCTTCCGGTCCATCGCGCATGGCGATTGCGACGGCGCGGTTCAGCTCCACGACCGGTGAGGGATCAGCTTGTGCGAGGGCGGTGTAGAGCGCGGCGATCTGCGGCCAGTCCGTGGCTGTAGTATCGGGTGCTTCGGCATGGACCGCGGCGATCGCGGCTTGGAGAGTGTAAGGACCGAAGCGGCGCGAGGTGAGCGCTTGCTCGACGAGTGCGATGCCTTCCGCGATGTGCACGTGGTTCCAGAGGGAGCGGTCCTGATCTTGCAAGAGGATCAGCTCACCGGTGGGGGATGCCCTGGCCGTGCGGCGGGACTCATGGAGGAGCATCAACGCGAGCAGGCCCATGAGCTCCGGGTCCGGTAGGAGCTCCAGCAGCAAGCGTCCCAGGCGGATGGCTTCCGCCGAGAGATCGGCGCGGGTCAGGGATGTGCCGGACGATGCGGTGTAGCCTTCGTTGAAGACGAGGTAGATCACTTGGAGAACCGTGGCCAAGCGGTCAGGGAGTTCCTCCGGGGATGGCACTTCGTAGGGGATGCGGGCATCGCGGATCTTCGTCTTCGCGCGGACGATCCTTTGGGCGAGGGTGGGGGCGGAGGTGAGGAAGGCGCGGGCGATCTCTTCCGTGGTGAGGCCGCAGATTTCGCGCAGGGTCAGGGCAACGCGGCTCTCCGGCGCGAGGGCGGGATGGCAGCAGGTGAAGATCAGGCGCAGGCGGTCGTCTTCGAGGTGTTCGCTGATGGTGCTGGCGGATTCGGTTTCGAGTTGTGCGGCGATCTTTTCCAAGGATGCGTCAAAGCGGGCGCGTCGGCGGAGGGCGTCGATGGCTTTGAAGCGTCCGGTGGAGATGAGCCAGGCGCGGGGATTGGCGGGGATGCCGTCCTGAGGCCAGCGTTCGAGGGCGGCGGCGAAGGCGTCGTGCAGCGCGTCCTCGGCGAGGTCGAAATCGCCGAGCAGGCGAATGAGGGTGGCGAGAATGCGGCCGGACTCCGCGCGGTAGACGGTGTTGAGGATTTCGGGCAAGGGATCGGATGGGCTTTCGGGCATCGGAGGTCGGAAGGCGGAAGGCGGAAGGCGGAAGGATGCAAACATCGAACATCGAACGTCCAACATCGAACGTCCAATTCGGAAGGGGAGGCGGGACTACTTGCCACTGAGGGCGGGCTGTTAGGGACGGGGCCTGGTTGGCGGGGGCGTTATTCGGAATTGCCCGTGAGGGTGAGCGGCGGTTTAGCTGGGCCATGGGTGCACATGCCGAGAGCTTCCGGGTCCGCAGCCGGGGGAAGGGAACCTTCGAGATCACGGAGGAGGTGGCGGCGATTGTCGGGCGGAGCGGGATCAGGACGGGGACGGTGACCGTTTTCGTGCGGCATACGTCGGCGAGCCTGGTGATCATGGAGAATGCCGATCCGAGCGCGCGGCGGGATCTGGAGGCGTTTTTCGATCATCTGGTGCCGGAGGATACGCCGTATTTCGTGCACACTTATGAGGGTCCGGACGATATGCCGAGCCATATCCGGATGGCGCTGACTCGGACGAGCGAGGTGATCCCGGTGATGAAGGGAAGAATGACGCTGGGGACTTGGCAGGGGATTTTCTTGTTCGAGCACCGGCGGGCGGCGCATGAGAGGGAGGTGGTGGTGAGTGTGGTTGGAGGGGATTAGGAGATTGGGAGATTGGGAGATTGGGGGAGGCATGAGATTTGAGATCTCAGAATTTGCGGGCATCCAAGCGGACCGGGCTACCGCCGGAAGATGATTGCTTGGCGCGGGTTTCGCGTCCTAGCTTCGCGGCGTGGAAGAAAGTGTTGAACGCTTGATTGAAGCCGCTTTGAAAGAGGACATCGGGTCAGGGGATCTGACTTCGCGCTACTTCGTGCCGGAGGATCGGATGGCGACGGGATTCATCGTGGCGCGGGAGGCGGGAGTGCTTTCGGGGGGCGAAGTGGCGTTGGAGGTGCTGCACAAGGTGGATCCGGCGATCCAAGCTTCGCTGCTGGTGGCCGATGGCGACCGGATATCGGAGGGTGCCTATTTGATGAAGGTGGAAGGGCCGGCGCGCTCGATCCTGACGGCGGAGCGGACGGTGCTGAATTTCATGCAGCGGATGAGCGGGGTGGCGACGGCGACGCGGCAGTATGTGGACGCGGTGCGGGGCACGAGTGCGGAGATCCTCGATACGCGGAAGACGATCCCGGGCTGGCGCTTGCTGGACAAGCAGGCGGTGCGGGACGGCGGCGGGACCAATCACCGGATGGGTCTCTACGACCGGGTGATGGTGAAGGACAACCATCTGATGACGGGCAGCGATCCGGCGGAATTGCAGGCGGCGATCCTGCGGCTGAAGGAGGAGCATCCGGAGGTCGAAGTGGAACTCGAAGCGGACCGGCTGGAGCAGGTGGAGACCTTCCTAAGGCTGGAGGGTGTGGACTATATTTTGCTCGATAACATGAGCCCGGCAGATCTCTTGAAGGCGGTGGCCTTGCGCGGGGAACTGGCCGCGCCGATGTTCGAGGCCAGCGGCGGCGTGACGCTGGCGACGGTGGCTTCGATCGCGGAAAGCGGTGTCGATTTCATCTCGGTCGGGGCGCTCACGCATTCGGTGGAGGCGCTGGATCTGGCGCTCGATTTCATCAAACGGGAATGAAGCAGGTTTGGCAGGGAGTGGAATTGCCGGACGAGTTCCGGCTGGACTATCGCGAGCGCACGGGATCGACCAACGATGACGCGCGCGAGGCAGCGCGGGCGGGAGCGGCGGAGGGCCTGGTGATCGTGGCGGGGACGCAAGAGGCGGGTCGCGGGCGGCGCGGGGCGGTGTGGGTTTGCCCGCCGGGCGAGGGGCTGGCTTTCACGGTGCTGATGCGGCCCACGGAGAACAAGGCGCTGTGGCCGCGGCTATCGCTGGCGGCGGGGCTGGCGGTGGCGGAGGGCTTGGAGCGCTTCGGCGTGCTGGCGGAGGTGAAGTGGCCGAACGATGTGTGGATCGGTGGCAAGAAGGTCGCGGGGATTCTGGTGGAGGCCGGGGACGATCATGTGGCGGCGGGGATCGGGATCAATGTGGGGGTGAGGGGATTTCCGCCGGCGCTGGGCGATAGCGCGACCTCGCTGCTACTGGAGTGCGGCGAGGCACCGCCGCTGCCGGTGGTGCTGGCGACGGTGCTGGAGCGGCTGCAGCTGTGGCGAGGGAAGATCGGCGCCGGCTTCGGCGAGCTGGTGAGGCATTTCCGGGTGCGCTGTGCCTTGACCGGCAAGCACGTACAGGCTGCTGGCGGCGGATGGCGCGCTGTCCGGGATCGTGGTGGGAATCGGGGATGGCGGGGAGCTTTTGCTGGAGACGGCGGCGGGGATTCGCAAGCTGGTGCAGGCGGACGAGGTGCGTGTGCTGGAAAAATAGCACAAAATGCGGTCCGGCGCTTTTTGGGCGTTGCTCTTGCCGGGGAAGGGGCATAGGTTCCGTCAATCCGGCCTGTGAGAAATACCGTCGCCCATCTTTTCCTTGGAGCGCTCGTGGCTTCCGCCGCTTCCGCGCAGGAGATCGCGTCCTTGCCCGACAGCCCGGTCCAGGGCAGCTCGGCGAACGATGCCTCAATCACCAACCGCAAGGACGCGCGGACGATCACGCTGTCGATCCCCGCGCCGCGCGGCTCGATCCTGGACCGCAATGGCAAGGCGATCGCGGTCAACCGGGTGGCTTGGCAGCTCGGGCTGCAGTATGAGCAATTCGAGAAGGCGGACCGGCAATTCGTGATCGATTGGGGCCGCACCCGTCTTGAGAAGGCGAAGCTGCTGGTCAAGGACCTGAAGGAGCCGACCGACGACGAACTGTGGAATCACTACCGCGAGCGCCGCTGGTTGCCGCTGCTGATCAGCACGCATCTGCACGAGGCGGAGAAGAAGAAGATCGAGCCGGCTTTGACGAAGGGCTTGATCCTGCATCCGGTCTATCAACGCTACTACCCGGAAGGGGATCTGGCGGCGCACATCATCGGGTATACCGGGAGCGTCGGGAAACTGCCGACCGGGCCGATCAATTTCAACGAGCCGATGTGGGAGGAGAGCGAGGGCCGCGCGGGCCTCGAGATGCTCTTCAACAAGGAACTGACCGGACAACCGGGCACGAAGAAGCTGCTCTACGACGAGCACGGCCGTAAATTCCCCGAGGAGCAGCCGCGGCGCCCGCGGCCCGGTGGCACCTTGGTGACCACCTTGAACCTGGAGTGGCAGAAGCACGCCGAGAAGGTGCTGAAGGACAAGGCGCGGCGCGGTGCCTTCGTGCTGATCGACGTGAATACCGGCGAGGTGCTGGTGATGGCCTCGCGACCGTCCTTCGATCTGAATGTTTTCATTCCCGGGATCTCGGACAAGGAGAAAGATGCCCTCGACAAGGATCCTTCGTCACCGTTGTTCGGCCGGGCTTTCCAATCGAAATACCCGCCGGGGTCCTGCTTCAAGCCCTTCGTGGCGCTGACGGCGCTCAACAACGGTCAGATCGACGAGGACACGACGATTTACTGCCCGGGCGCGATCACGCTCGGCAACCACACCTTCCACAACCACAACAAGAGGGCGGCGGGTTCGATCAACGTGATCCAAGCGCTGGCCTCCTCGAACAATATCTGGTTCGGCACGGTGGGCATGAAACTGGGTGCGAATGCCTTCCTCGGGACGGCACGGCACTTCGGCTTCGGCGAGAAGAGCGGCTTGGATCTGGTCGGCGAGACGGCTGGCACCGTGCCGACCAACGAGTGGATGATGAAGGTTCACAAGCGTGGCTTCAAGGATGGCGACGATTTCAACCTTTCGATCGGCCAGGGGTCGCTGGAAGTCTCTCCCCTGCAGGTGGCGCAGGCGATGGCGGGAATCGCGAACGGCGGGGTGCTGCCGAAGCTGCACCTGAGGATGCAAGTCCAGGATTCCTATGGCCGGGTGGTCGAGCAGGCCGTGCCGGAGCGCCGGAACTGGCTCGGGATCAAGCCGGAGCACATCCAGGTGGTGCGTCACGGGATGCGCGAGGTGGTGGACGGCGGCACCGGTAAGGCGGCCGAGCTGAGCTTCACCGAGCTCTGTGGCAAGACCGGCACGGCGCAGTGGAACAACAACCGCAACCTCGCTTGGTTCGCCGGCTTCCTGCCCTACGACGAGCCCCGCTACGCCTTCGCGGCGGTGTATGAGGGCAGCGCGGGTGAAAAGCCGAGCGGCGGCAAGAATGCGGCCCCGATCGTGAAATCTTTCTTCGAGCCGCTGAAGGCCGAGTTCAAGGAGATCCTGGCCCCCGCGCCGAAGGCGGTGGAGATCGTGGATGAAGATCTGGCGGCCAAGGACGGCGAGGGCGAGGCCCCCGAGGTCACGGAAGACGGCGTGCTGCGGGCCCAAGAGGTGACGCCGCTGGATTCCGAGGGTACGGAGAAATCCGATAAAACGGACAAGGCCGGGAAGCCCGATAAGAAGGGCAAGAAGGAGAAGGCTGAGGAAGTGGACGAGGAAGAAGTTCCGAAGGCGCTGCCGGTCGATCCGGATGAGGAGGAGACCGGCGACGAGACCGAGACGGTTCCGGTGGATTAAGGCAGGTCTGGCGGTTTTCAGGACTGGACGCCGGGGCGGTTTGGCGGCACATACCCCCTGCCTCCCATGACGGGGGGATCATTCAATCGACCCAAGCATCCGATCATGGACATTCAAATCGCCACCCTTTGCGACTTCGCCGCGGACTATAACGGCAAGCTCGTGGTTTCCGGAACCTTCGACACGCTGGCCGCCCGCGCGCTCCCGGTGGTGCATCCGATGTGCAGCCTGGCGCTGCGCTTCTGCTTCACGCCCGAGGACACCGGCCGCCACAAGCTTTCGATCAACATCATCAACGAAGATGGCGAATCGCTCGACCCGCAGAACATGCCGATCGAGCCGGAATTCGAAGTGCAGCTTCCGCCGGGTACGCCGTTCCTGACCCGCAACGTGATCATGAACCTGCAGGGCCTGCGTTTCCCGAAGTCCGGCATCTACTCGATCGACCTCGGTTGCGACGGTGAACTGCTGATGCGCCTGCCCTTGCGCATCGTGCAAGTGAGCCAGCAGCCCGAGCCGCAACCCGTCGCCTGATCCGAACGCGTGCCGGACGTCCGCTATTCTTGTGCCCTGGTGACCGGCGCGTCCGCCGGTCTCGGGGCCGAATTCGCCCGCCAGCTGGCGCCGCATTGCGCGGTGCTGGTGCTGGTGGCCCGTCGCTCGGAGCGGCTGGTGGAGCTCGCGGGCGAGCTGGAAAAGGCCAATGAAGGCCTGCGGGTGATGCCGCTGGAGGCGGATCTCACCGATCCCTCCGCGCGCCTGCAGACGGTGGGGCACTTGCTATCGAAGGGGCTCGCGCCGGATCTTCTGGTCAACAACGCGGGCCTCGGCGACTACGGCGAGTTCGTGACCTCCGACTGGATGAAGGTGGAGTCGATGCTGCGGCTGAATGTCGAGGCATTGACGCATCTGACGCATGCCCTCCTGCCGACGATGATCGAGCAGGGCAGGGGATCGATTTTGAACGTGAGCTCGCTGGCGAGCCTTTTGCCGATGCCGGACTTCGCGGTCTATGCGGCGACGAAGGCGTATGTGACGAGCTTCTCCGAAGCACTGCGGATCGAAACACAGGATCACGGGATCAAGGTGATGGCGCTGTGCCCGGGACCGGTGCACACGGAATTCGGCGAAGTGGCAGGCCGCGGGACGGATACGGATTTCGGCGCGCGCGAGTGGTTTTATGTGCCGAAGGAGCAAGTCGTCACCGAGGCCTTGGAAGGGCTGATGGAGGACCGGCCGCGGGTGTATCCGGGATTGCGGGTGGCAGTGGCTGCCGTGGCGATTTCCTTGGTGCCGATCGTGGTGATGCGGTTAGTGATGGGGTTGCGGTTGCGGAAGTAGGCGCGATTCGGTAGAAGAAGGGGATAGGCGGGATGGAAATCCTACTGTATAGTTCGCCTATGAAGCTTGAGGAACTTCAACGCCACGCGATGGAACTTCCGGAGACAGACCGGGCGGCGCTCGCGGCAGAGCTTCTTACTTCCCTGCCCGCGGTTTTGGCGGATGAGGACGACGGCGTGGCGGAAGCCTATCGTCGTGCGAAGGAGCTGGATGAAAATCCGGAAGCCGGTTGCTCGTGGGAAGAGATCAAGCGCTCGCTGGGACGATAGCCGTGAAGGTGATCTACCATCGTGGGATCAAGCGCGACCTGCGCTCCGCGCTGACGTTCTACGAACAGGAAGGGGGCGGCAAGCTGGAAGACCGCTTCTTTGCGGAGGCGGAGGAAACGGTAGCAAGCGTGTTACGCAACCCACAACGCTATCATTATATAGCGCGGGATTTGCGCCGCGCTGCGCTCTCTTCGTTTCCGTATCATTTTGTCTTTGAGGAGGACGTTCGGCGCATCCGCTTTCTTGTCTTGAGGCACGACAAACAGCATCCGAGATTCGGCTTGGGCCGGCGATAGGGCAATGCCTGTAAGGATTCACCTCCTGCGGCTACGCCGCCGTGGACTGCGTGCAGCCTGCTGCCGCTGTCCCGATGCAGCCTGCTGCAAGGGGCGCTGGAAAGGCGAAGCACCGGGTGTGGCGAGCCGCCGACGGAGCGGGATAAGGAGCTCTCTCGTGCTTCACGGCAGCAGGCTGCCTGCCTACAGCGGCAGCGGGCTGCGCGCACTCCACGGTCGCTGCGCGACTCCCGTTCCGGACAGCTGCCGGTGAATCCTTACAGGCATTGGGCAATAGGGGGCAACCCGGTGTAACGATTGCGTCGAACCGTACCGCCAAGGCGATTGGTCTGCGTCACCCAGTATGAGGCGTCTCTTTAGGACGCGATGCCCCCGACGCCAAACCCGGCACTGCGTGCCGGGCTGTTATAAGCCGTCCCGTTGGGACGAAGAGCGGGGCAGGCGATGCCCTTTCGCTAGGTCGTGTTGATTAATTTAAATCTGTACGACTGTTTGAATGGTCGCTTCATTCCTTGGAATGGCATCCGGAACAACAAGGAAGGCGATCACGGCGGAAATTTGGAACAAGCTCGAACCGCTTGTTAGACAAGCCAAGCACTCGGCTGCCGGCTCTCCCGCGATGCAATCCGACCGGGACTTCATCGAAGCGGTTTTATGGATTGCACGGACCGGCAGCCCCTGGCGCGACCTCCCGGCGCAGATGGGCCATTGGAATCACGTATACGTCCGCTTCCGCACTTGGGAGAGGCGGGGTGTGTGGAAGCGGCTTTGGCAATCCCTCCAGGAGGAGGTCTTTGCCGATGCCCGCCACCTCTTCATCGACTCCACCTCGGTAAGGGCTCACCAACATGCCGCCGGGGCACCCAAAAAAACGGCGGCGACCAAGCTCTGGGACGCTCTCGCGGCGGATTGACCACCAAGATCCACGCCGCATGCGTGGACGAGATCTCCAGCGTCGGTTTGATCCTGAGTCCCGGACAAAGCGCGGATTGCAGCAACTTCGGCGAACTTTTCGCGAGCTTGGACAAGGACAACGTGCTGGAGGCCGCCGCCCTGGACAAAGGCTACGACAGCAACGCAATCCGCGAACGGCTTGCGGAGGACGGGATCAAGCCGGTGATCCCGCCGAAATCCAACCGCAAGGAAGCAATCCCGTATGATCGGGAGATCTACCGGCAGCGCAACCGCGTGGAACGCTTCTTCAACCGGATCAAGCACTTCAGGAGAATCGCCACGCGCTACGAGAAGTATGCCTGCACCTTCCTCGCGATGGTCCACCTCACGGCCGCGTTCCTATACCTCAGATAAATTCATCAACACGACCTAGAGCCATTCTGAGCAGTCCCTTTGGGACGAAGACTGGATTCGTGGCGGTCGCCTGTTAGGCCAGCTTCGCCTTCACCCCTTCGATCTCCTCGCTGAGTTCCTCCCAGCGGGTGATCGCGGCCTCGAGGCGTTGGGTGACTTGCTCGACGGTGTTGCTGACGAGGCGGAACTTCGCGGGGGAGGCGACGACCTCGGGCTTCGAGAGGTCGGTGGTGGCGGTGGCTTGGGCGGCTTCGAGATCGGCGATGCGCTTCTCGACGATGACGAGTTCGTCTTCCAAGGGCTTGAGGACCTGGGTGCGGATCTTCCGTTGCTCGGCTTCGATGCGTTTCTGGTCCTTGCGATTCGGGCCGGAAGCGGAGCCGCCGGAGGAAGACTTCGCGTCGTTGGCATTCGCGGTCGCGGTGGCGGCGCGGGCGGAGAGGGTAGTGCCGGACTTTTCGTCGGCGGTCTTTTCGAGATAGTAGGTGATGTTGCCTTGGAAGAGGCGCGGGTCCTCGCCGGGGCGGAACTCGAGGGTCTTGTGGACCACGGGATCGAGGAAGGCGCGGTTGTGCGAGACGATCATCACGGTGCCCGCGTAGTCGGCGAGGGCGCGCTGGAGCACCTCCTGCGATTGCATGTCGAGGTGGTTCGTCGGCTCGTCGAGAATCAGGAAGTTGGCCGGGGCCACCAGCATGCGCACCAGCGCGACGCGCGAGCGCTCGCCGCCGGAGAGGACGCCGACTTTCTTGAAGACATCATCGCCGCGGAAGAGGAAGCAGCCTAACAGATTCCGGCAGTATGGGGCGGACTCGCGGCTGGCGACTTCCGACACGGTTTCGAGGACCGTTTTGGTGGGGTCGAGTTCATCGGCGTGGTTTTGCGAGAAGAAGGACGTGGCAACGCGCAGGCCGAATTCGTGATTCCCTTCATCCGGTTGTTCCTGGCCGGTGATGATGCGGCAAAAGGTGGATTTACCCGCGCCGTTCGGGCCGACGATGGCCAGGCGCTCGCCGCGGTTGACCTCGAAGTCGAACTTCTTGAAAACCTGCAGCTTGCCGTAGGCCTTCGAGACGCGGTTGAGCTTGGCGACGAGATTGCCGCTGGGCGGCGGCGGGGGGAACTTGAAGTTCATCACCGCATCCGCCGCTTCCGGCTGCGGGATGCGTTCGATTTTATCGAGCATCTTGACACGCGACTGCACCAGCGTGGCCTTGTTCGCGGAGGCGCGGAAACGATCGATGAAGCGCTGGATATCGGCGATCTCGCGTTGCTGGGCAGTGTATTGCTTGAGCTGGATCTCGCGGCGCAGGACCGACTCGGTTTCGTAGTAAGTGTAGTTCCCGGAGTATTCCTCGCAGCGGCCGTGGTGGAAGGCGAGGGTGCGGGTGCAGAGCATGTCCAGCAGCGCGCGGTCGTGCGAAATCAGCAGGATCGCGCCGGGGTAGTTCACCAGATACTGCTCGACCCAGCGCTGGGTGCCGATGTCGAGGTGGTTGGTCGGTTCGTCGAGCAGCAGGACTTCCGGCTCCTGGAGGAAGAGCTTGGCCATGGCGATACGCATCTGCCAGCCGCCGGAGAACTCCGCGCAATCGCGGTCGAAGTCGCTGCGGCTGAAGCCAAGGCCGGAGAGGACCGACTCGACCTTCGGCTTCATGCGCGCGGGGTCGTTGTCATCCAGCAGCAGCTCCAGCTCGCCGATTTCCTCAAGCATGTCGCCGTAGGGTGAGGAGCGCGGGTCGAGTTTTTCGAGTTCCGCGGAAAGGCGCTCGATCTTCTCCTGAAGGGCCAGCGTTTCACCGAAAGCGCGCATGGTCTCGTCCCAGAGGCTGATGCCCTTCACGTGGATGCCTTCCTGCGGCAGGTAGCCGACGCGGGTATTGCGCGGGACCACGACCTTGCCGCCGGAGGTCTCGACGATGCCGGCGATAGCCTTCATCAGCGTGGATTTCCCGGCGCCGTTGTGGCCGGCGAAGGCGATGCGCTCCCTCGGCAGGATCGAGAAGGTCAAATCCGAGAAAAGCACGCGGGCGCCATATTCGACGCGGAGATTGTGGACGGAAAGCATGAGGCGGGCGGAGACTTGCGGGGGAAGCGGCGCGGGTCAAGGCGGGGAGGGGGGTGGAAACCTCGAACATCGAAGGTCCAACGTCGAATTTCTGAAGGGAAAGGCAGAAAGGCGGGTCGATCCGGGGCGCTTTCGGGAAAATACGCGTAGGAATCGGCCGCTTGGTGACGTTTGATTCCGGCGTGAGGTGGCTTCTTTTCTTGCTCGGCATGGCGCAAGCTGCGCCGGGCGATGCGGATTTCTGGGATTTGCCGCCGATCCGCTACTCCGATACCAAGCCGACCGATGCCGTGGCGAAGCTGGCGGGAGCGCTGGCATCAGGCGCGAAGCAGGTGGAGGGGAAGACCGGCCTCGAGCGGCTGCGCTTCGTGCTGAAGGAGCTGGGCATCGCGGAGGAGAGCCAAGTGCTGGTGTTTTCGAAAACGAGCCTGCAAACCGCGCTGATTCACCCCAGGAACCCGCGGGCGCTATTCTATTCGGAGGAGGCCTATGTCGGCTACGTCCCGGCCGGGGCGATCGAGGTGATCGTGCAGGACCCGCTGCTGGGAGATGTCTTTTACGTGATCGAGCCAGGTCCGGCGGATGGGCTGAAGATCGAGCGGGATACCTCGCTCTGCCTGTCCTGCCACGGCACCACCCGGACCGAGGGTATCCCGGGAGTGCAGGTGCGTTCGGTTTTCCCGAATGCGGAGGGCCATCCGCTGCTGGCGATGGGCACCAGCCATGTGAACCACGACACGCCGCTGGCCGAGCGCTGGGGCGGCTACTATGTGACCGGGCGGAGTTCGGAGCCGCACTTGGGCAACCGGACTTTCACCGAGGGTGGCGATGGCCAGCCGAAGCCGAGCGACCTGCACGACCTGCGCGGCGTGATCGATGTCTCGAAGTATCCCCGGCCGACCAGCGACATCGTGGCGCTGATGGTGCTGGAGCACCAGTGCCGGATGCACAACCTGCTGAATGCCGCGGCGCTGCAATATCGGCGGGCATTCTACATCGGCCGGGCGATCGACCCCGACGCGGATCCGGATCAAGGCTCAGCAGGGCGGGTGGCGGACGGGATGGCGGCGAAGATCGTCGAGTGCCTGTTCTTCAAGGACGAGGCGCAGCCCGGGGATGATCTGGTGGGCGGGGAGGATTTCCAGACGAGCTTCTCCGCGCGGTATCCGAAGACGAAGGCCGGCGATTCTCTGGCGGAGTTCCATCTCTACGACCGGCTGTTCAAGAACCGCTGCTCCTACATGATCTACTCGCGGGCCTTCCAAGGACTGCCGGTGCGGGTGAAGCAGGCGGTGATCTCCGGGATGAAGAAGGTGCTGTCCGGGGAGGATACCTCGTTTGCCTATTTGAAGGAGTCGGAGAGGAAAAGGATCGAGGGGATTCTGGGGGAGACGGTGGGAGGGTGGGATTAAAAGAAATCCTCAATCACCAATCTTCCAATCATCAATCGGAGTGTGTGTATGAAGGGCGCAGGCGCGGGGGCGGACCGCAGTGCCGATTTCGGGCCGCTTGGGTGAAGCGGACTACCTGCAAGCTTTGCTTACGCTTGCGGGGATCTCTTCCAAACACTCCGATTGATGATTGGAAGATTGGTGATTGATGATTGCTGATATCTCCACCAATCGGCACCGGCCGGACAGTAACGAGGACGCGTTGGGGGGAACACCACATCCTCCGGTGACTGCCGGCCGGCCCGGTTATTTTGGGGGGAATTGTAAGGATGAACTACCTTCTGAAATCGATCATTGGTCCAAGCCGCCGAGCAAGCCGCGGACTTCGATGACCCGGTTCACCGTGACGGAGGTGGAGGCAAGCCGCACCGTGTCGAAAGGGGTCTCGGTCAGGAGCTCCATGGTGTAGGTGCCGTCCGCGGGGAAAACGTAGTCGTAGTCGGCAATCGTGAGCACCTTGCTGAGGCTGGTGCTTCCGGTGGCCAATTGCTGGGAGGCAAGGACGTTCATGCTAGGGCCGCCGGAGACCGGAGTGACCTTGAGATAGGTGAAGCTGCCCGGATAGAGATCCTTCAGCGTGAGCGTGAATGCCGGCGCTTTCGTGCGGATATTGGTACCGCTGGCGATACCGTCGATGCTGCCGGTGGCGTAGGCCCAAACCTGCACGTTGGCGCTGGCGATCTGCGATTGGGTGATGGTGCCGTCTGCCAGGGCGTGGACCACGAACCATTCCTCGCCGTTGACCTTGGTCGGGTCGGGAGTGGTGGTCAGGTTGGTAGCCGCGAAGCTCAGGGTGGTGGTGCCATTGGTGGTGATGGAGGCGCTGGACTTCGGCGTGCCGGAGGTGGCCTCGGTGAGCGTGAAGGAACCCTTGGTGGCCGTGTACTTGCCGAGGTGATGCTCCAATAGCACGCGCTTGGCGGCGTCCGGGATATTGCTGCCGGAGGTGATCAGGTTCGAGACGTTCACCTTCACGGTGAAGGGCTTGTCGACCCGGGTGCGGGGCCGGACCGGGTAGGGGTCGAGCGTCTGGACCGTAATATTCGCGGCCGGCATGTAGGCACCGACCAGCTTTTGATCGAGGAGGTAGTCCTTGGCCGTGGCGGATTCGATGGTCCAGAGCTGGAACAGCGCGCCGCCGTTTTCCAAGAGACCCTGGGAGGCGGCCGAGCCCTCCGGCGTGACGTTCACGGAGTAAACCACACCGGTGCCTTGCTGGGTCTGGCGCACGAAATTCATGTACCCCTCTCCCGCGGCTTGGACGTGGGAGCAAAGGAGAGCGCCGAGGAGAAGGTACTTTTTCATGGGGTGGTGGCGACAGGGGTGGCTGGCTCGATGGCTTTGACGGAGATCGGGCCGCCCTGATAGGTGGCGACGATCACGCTGGTTTGATTTTTCCAGAATTCGACGCGCTTCTCGGGCAGGGGCTTCTTGCCCGCGGCTTGGTCGAAGGAGACTTCCTCGGTGGAGATCCATGCGCGGTTGGCGATCAGGAAGTCCGTCCAGGAGAGCAGGTCGCCCAATGGCTTGGTGCCGACGCGAGGCCTCATCTGGGCCGGGACGTGGAGCACCGCGCCCTTCGGCACGAGCGTCCAGTGGGCTCCGTCGTGCAGGATCTCCGATTGCTTGATGATGGATTGCTCGCCGGGGCGAACCACTTTCGCTTCCTTTTCGGCAGTCTGTTGCTGCTTCCGGAGCTCGGCCATCGGATCGGACGAAGCTTGGAGCTCGGTCAATTTCTCCGGGGTGATCGGGTCGACGACCGGCGGGGCGGCCAGGGCGCTGGCGCTCAGGATTGCGAGAAGGGCGAAGGTGGTTTTCATCGGGGGGAGGAGGGGAAATGAATCTTTATTCGAAGGTGACCAAGATGACCAGGTCCTGCAGGTCGAAGCCGGAGTTGTTAGGATCGGTCTGGCCGAGTTCCATGAGCAAGATGACGTCGCGTTCGCCGATCTTCACCTTCTTGGTGGTGGTATCCATGTAGGGCCGCAGGAAGCTTTCGATGGAGTTTCCGTTGAGGGCGGGCACTTCGTTCGGCACGCGGTCGCCATTCTTCAGCATCACCAGGTTCTTGGTGGTCTGGGCGGTGTTGTAGAGGCTCAGCCAACTGCCGTCACGATAGCCGCGTCCGCCAAGGTTGATCGTGTCGCCCTTCTTCACCGAAGTGGAGCTGACCACGAGATTTGGCAGCACCAGGTTCTGGAAGCCGTAGAAGACGCGGGTCCAGCCGCCGTTGTTCTTGCTCATCATCACTTCCACCGGAAGGAAGGAGAGGATCGACTCCTGGAACGAGGCACCTAGCACGCGGACCTTCATGGTGAGGTCCTTCTTCGGCTTGATGATGTTCGGCGGGACGATGTCGATCACACTGGTGACGGCGGGAGCCGGATAGTTGATGTCCCAGGTGAGCTGGGACTTGGTTCCGACCCGCAGGAGGTCGCGATTTACGGTCAGGGTGCCGGTAGGCACGTTGGTATCAGCAGCGAGGGAGCTACCGACGGCGAACAGGCACGAGAGAATGCCAGCCATCAGTCGCCCACCGCGGTTAAGCAGGGGGGTCTTCATTCGGGGGGATGTGGGGGGTGAAACAGCAGTCCGCACGGGGGGTGCGAACGGGATCATCTAACGCCCGGCTCTCCCGAAATTCAAGAAGTCCGGGGCAATCTACGCGATCACGTGGGGCTTCCGGGAGTTACGCGATGACATATGTTTCGGTCAAAAAAGCCTCTAATTGCTCCAAAAACGGCAATAAAACGCCCCCGCCGGAGTGCCTTTGACGGCATCCAACGGGGGCGGTTGATAATCAGGAAAGCTTAATGAATCTGCGAAACCCGGCTTCCGATCACTTGTTCAGGATCGAGTTCCAGTGCTCGACGTTGTCGTTTTGCGCCTGCAGCAAGGCGGTGACGTCGTCGTGGAGGGTGATCGACTTGATCTTGTCGCCCTTGGCGATCTGGTTCACCACGTCCTGGCCCTGAGTGACTTCGCCGAAGACGGCGTGCTTGCCATCGAGATGCGGGGTGGGGCCGTGGGTGATGAAGAACTGGCTGCCGTTGGTATTCGGGCCGGCATTGGCCATGGAGAAGATCCCGGCCTTGGTGTGCTTGAGCGAGCGGTCGATCTCATCGGCGAACTTGTAGCCCGGGCCACCGCTGCCGGTACCGGTGGGATCGCCACCTTGGATCATGAAGTTCGCGATCACGCGGTGGAAGGCGACGCCGTCGTAGTAGCCGCGCTTGGCCAGATTGAGGAAATTGGCCGAGGTAATCGGGACCTTCGAGGCGAAGATGGTGCCGTCGATGTCTCCCTTGTCGGTGTGGATCGTGATGCGGATGTCGGACATGGGGGGCAGGGTTGGAGAGGAGGGCGCGGGAGGCGAGAAGGAAATGTGTCCGGATTTGGGAAGAAATCACCAATCATCAATCTTCCAATCATCAAACGGACTGTTGGGAAGAAGAGGCGCAGGCGAATCTCGTCACCTCTTGGTGGGGAACGAGGCTACTCGTGGGGTGCGCAGGATCGACATCGGACAGCGCTTGCGTCACTCTTCCAAACACTTCGTTTGATGATTGGAAGATTGATGATTGG
The DNA here is from genome assembly GCF_040801775.1 of Luteolibacter sp. Populi. Classification (GTDB taxonomy): domain Bacteria; phylum Verrucomicrobiota; class Verrucomicrobiia; order Verrucomicrobiales; family Akkermansiaceae; genus Haloferula. The sequence goes on along the minus strand of NZ_CP161812.1, from coordinate 1,164,130 downwards.
TGATTCCCCCCGCGATCACTCGTCGTGATGGAACCACAGCAGCACACAGAGTCCGGACCCGACGCCCCAGGTGAACCACGCATTGAAGCAGAAGATCGGGTAGATCATCAGGACCAGGCCGATGGCCACCGGCTTCCAGAGGTCCAGCTGCTTGCCATACCGCCATGCGCCCCAGCCGATGATGCCGAAGAGCAGACCGCCGATAATGTTTAAAGGGCTGAACATCCGGAGAGGTGAATCATCTCATTGAATCGCCCGTTTGCAAGGCCAGACCTGGGGCTCCTCCCGGGGGAGGAGAGGTTCACCTCATGCGGGCTTCGAGATCGGCCAGAACTTCCGCGGGCGGTAGTCCGCTTTCCCGCAGGCTGCGGATGGAAAGGGCATCGTGGCGCTTGGCGAGGCGTACGCCTTGGCAATCGGTGACCAGGCGGTGGTGGAGATAGCGCGGCTCGGCCAGGCCCAGGAGCGCTTGGAGGACGCGGTGGACATGGGTGGATGGTAGCAGATCCTCGCCGCGGGTCACATGGGTCACGCCTTGGAAGGCGTCGTCCACGACCACGGCGAGGTGGTAGGAGGTGCCGATGTCCTTTCGCGCCAGGACGACATCTCCCAGCAGGCCGGGATCGACCGCCAGGATGCCATGGCGCAGATCGGTGAAGGTAAGGGGGCCGGTCAGCTCCAGCGCGCGGTTGGCATCGAGGCGCCATGCGGGGTGATCGCCGGCGGCCATCCGGCGGGAAGCTTCTCCGGCAGGGAGTTCCCGGCAGAGGCCGGGGTAGAGAGCGCCCTCCGGACCGTGCGGGGCGCTGACCATGCGGGTGATCTCTTCCTCGATCTCGCGGCGGGTGCAGAAGCAGGGATAGACCACGGCCTCCTCCCGCAGGTGTTCGAGGGCGGCGGCGTAGGCCGCGGCGCGCTCCGATTGGCGGATGGCCGGGCCGTCCCACTCCAAGCCGAGCCAGCGGAGATCCTCCTCGGCCGCTGTATGATACTCCGGCCTGACCCGGTTGTGGTCGATGTCCTCGAAGCGCAGCAGGAAATGCCCGCCCGCGGTGTGTGCCAGATCGCGGGCAACCATGGCCGCGTAGGCGTGGCCCAAGTGGAGATATCCGGTGGGGCTGGGGGCGAAGCGGGTAACGGGAATTGGCATCCGGGGTCTCGGGCGGTGTATTAACCGTGCGGTTTCTTCTCGCCGATGATGACGACATGCCCCTCGGGGAATTGATCATACTCCACATGGCGGCAGAAGCAGCCGCACTCGTGGAGGATCCGCACGAAGACCTCCACGCCGAGAGTGCTGTATTCAAAGTCCTGTCCTTGGAAGGATCCGCGGATCTCTCCTGCCTCCCCGCCGCCGCAGGTGAAGAGCAGCACGCCCGAGGGCACCAGCGCGTCGCACATCTTTCGCGAGACCGGCTCCTGCAGGTCCAAGGGCAGGTGGAAGGTGCTGTCCCACGCCGCGATGAAGGCGTATTCCCGCGGCGGCTCCCAAGTGCTGATGTCCGCGGTATGGAAGACGGCGCCGGGATCGCGCTCCCGGGCCAGCGCGATCATTTCCGGGGAGATGTCCAAACCCTCGGGCTCGAATCCATGCTCCCGCAGGATGCTCATGAAGCGCCCTTGGCTGCCGCAGCCGACATCGAGGGAAGCCCCGCTCTTCGGCGCGAATCGCAGTGCCCTTTCCAAAGCCGCGACGCCGTAGGTCGGAGGCACGTTGCCCTGCCACCAAAGGGCGAGTTGGTCGTAGCGGTCGGCGGTTTCGGAGGGATGCATAATGAGTGGAAATCACGACGTCGCGCGTCGCAGTCATCCACCTGATCGCGCTACTACTCAAGTGTCCGGAACATGGAATCGAGCGCGTCGTCAGAAAAGTGCTCTTCCGAAAGGTCAATACTTCGATCATCGTCATCCGGCTCCCAATCGCGTCGCTCCTCGATTTCGCCTTCCTTTTCGTCGGCATACTCCTTCATCGCTGTTTCTGCGGTCTGAGTATCTAGCTCAAAAAATCGCCCGATAGATTCGATTCGATCGGCTACTCCGCGAATTTCGTCAGGTTCATCATTATGTCCTGCAATCTCACGGCATGATTTCTCCTCCAAATATCTGTGGAACTTTTGCTTTAGTTGAATGATCTCGTATGGGGTGTATGTTCCAGGGATAGCGTCTTCGAGGTCGCCAATGAGCTCGAAATTATCGACGTCATCTACATTGGATCCCAGAGAGGCTTTCGTCGCCAAGCTGATTTGACCGTCTTTCTGGGCGCTATTGTAGCCCTTCGTTCGAAATGTGGCTATCCAAGTTATTATCTCGCTTGGTGAAATCGCACCACTTGATATCTGAGTGGCGATTGATATTAATTCATCCTCGATAAACGATCTTCTCCCAGGTGTTTTGGATTCCTTGAGGACTTTCTCAAGAGTTGCTAATCGGCGGATTTGGTCAAGAGGTCCCCGTGAGACTATTTCTTGTTGTGAGTTGTAGATGCGAAATGGCCTTTTGCAGGGTTGAGTTGCATAAAGCCGCATCATGTCCCGCGCAATTATTGGTGCATATTTATCCCTTACTTGGCGCGGAACTTTTAGGCTTTTCTCGCGCATGGCATCCCACAACCAGACTGCCTGCTCGTAGAAAATTGAGCATCGTGACAAGCTTGTGATCAAGGTCCCTGAGAAAAGGATGTTCTGCATGAAATCCCGAATGGACGGGTTGTGAAAAGCGACTATCTTTCCGCCTCGTATGTCTTCTATCTTGATGAAGGTTCCATCGAGTTCTTTCAGTGAGTCGATAAAGTCTTCTGGGGAACTTAATCCGCCACTTTTCCTTAGAGTATGAAGATGGAACTTTGAAAACGCCTTCCGAAGATCTGAGATCTCGGTGCGTGTAGGAAGCGTCGTAAGGACCAATAACATGTTCTTTGAACGGGGGCGCAATTGCCAGCGGTAGGCGTGATTCCACAGCGATTCAGGATTGTCTAAACTCTGCACGAATTCGGCCGCATAAGATGGGGCGGGGATGTCGGCAATCCAATCCAGATCTGTCAACGTTTCTATTAGTCTTGGGCTGTAGTTGCGATGATCGACAATCTTCGCGTAGGCTCTGTCCTGAAGTATGTTGTCGATGTGTTGTTTTGGAAGTTTCGAAAAATACAAATGATTGTAGAGTATTTGAGCTTTGATCTTGCGCGAGTATTTCGATAGATCCATTATGCATTTCCTGCTATCGAGGTTTACTCGGCTGAGCTTTTCGTATATCATCTGCGCTTGATGAAGGATGTATTCACGGGTGGTTAAAACCGCAATTGAAGTCTCTGATTCACGGATGCTTTTCAAAAAATCCAAGAGCTTCTGATCCTCGTTTTTCCCTAGCTTATCGGCTGATGCGGTCTGGCCTAGAAAGTCGTCATAATAATAGAATCGCGCTCTTCGGTGAAATGGTACAGATCTAGCCTCTGAGATGTTGCTCTCGATTTTTACGATTTCGTAGTCGAGTCCATGGAAATACAGCAGGAGCATTCGCGCCAAAGTTGTTTTCCCTATTCCTGGGATTCCGGATATTATGCAGACCCTGTATTCTTTTAGTATGGCAAGGGCTTCATTGAAGCTTTCATTTTTTACATAAATTCGCGCAGCGGAAACTGTATTTTCCAGCTCCTCTTGTGATACGACGTGGATCTTTGAGTTGAGGATGTCTTGGATGATGGATGCTGATTTGATCCATAATTTGTTGTGTTGGCGTTCAATGTCTGGATGTTTTGCGAGCATGCTGTTTAGCCGGTCTCTTCCAAAAATGTCGCCTGTAGTAAGGATGAATGGAGCGAGAAGCTTGCTTATCTCCTTGGATTGCTGTGGAGAAAGCGCAACTGAAGTGCTCAGAATATAGCGAGAAGGATTAAGTTTTCGAATCTTAGGGAGTTCGTCTCTAACTAAGGTGGATTTCAGGCTTGCGAAGGCCCCTTCTGCGAAACGTTTGCACTGAACGATGGTTTCACCACCTCCACTTTGAGGGGCATGGCGAAGATCGATTCCCCCGTCCCTGCCTTCTCGAAAATTCTCGAACTGAAGCCCAAGTTCAACCTCTAGCAGATCCTTGGAAAGTAGTTCAAAATCTAGAGGGGAGAGGTTTTCGGTGAAATTGTAATTCGGCACGGCTGTTGGCTATGAAGATATTGGGTAAGGGACCATAAGGCCACACGAATAGCTCTAGCTCTATTCGTCAAGTTTCGAACCTTGTACAGATCCTGCGAGATCCTTCCGCTGCCAGATCCGCACGTAATCGATCGCGAAGTCATCCGGCAGCTTGCTGTCATCGATCGGACTATTGTCCCAGCCGCCTTGGGGCAGGGTGAAGAGCAGGCAGGACGGGACCGAGGAGATCCGCGGGGACTCCCAGCGGCCGGTCTCGCTACCATTGACATAGTAGATGGCTTGGCCGGGGAGCCAGAGGAGGCCGGCGGTGATGAAGCCCTGCGCATCCGGCTGCATGTAGATGCGGTCGCTGCCGAGATGCTTGTGTTCCTCCCCGTATCCGTCCCAGTGCATGGCGACGTTGTTGCGGTAGGGGCCCCAGCGGGTGAGGTGTTCGACGACGTCGAATTCCATGCCGCCATCGCCGGTGTTCTGGCGCTGCCATTGCTCGCCGGCGTCCTTGCCGCGCTCCGGCATGAGCCAGAAGGCGGGCCAGAGGCCGGGGGCGGTGGGGAGCTTCACGCGGACCTCGTAGTAGCCGTAGCGCTGGGTCCATTTGTCGTAGGTGTCCAGCAGGCCGGTGGCGTAGTGGAATTCCTTGCCCGCCGGATCGTCATTGTGGCGCCCCGTGCGCTTCTCGTAGCGGAGCCGGGCGAGGCCATTGCCCAGGATCACGTTGTCGCGGCTGAACCAACTGCTCTTGTCCCAGTAGTTCGCGGCGTGGACGTTCCATTTCCCGGCATCGACTGTCGCACCCTCGAATTCCTCGCTGAAGGTTTGCACCCACTCGCCCTCCACCGGCGGACGCTTGCCGAGCCAGGCCGGGGACTTGGGCGGGGGGACATTCGCCATGATGGCCGTGACCGCGAGCCTGGCATCCGCGGCACCGGCCGAGATCGCGAGTGCGGAGACCGCATCGCTGGTGAAGCGCGTGCCGGTGCCATCGATCGCGGTGGCACCCTTGCCATCGTAGTCCGGGCGGCCTTGCCATGGCTTCTGCGGGATGAAGGAGATCGCGATCTCACGGCTGGCACCGGGAGCCAATTCGCCGGCTTGCACGGTGTCGGAAGGCCCGCCGTCGCTATCGAGTCGCAAGGTCGGGCTCACCGGTTTTTCACCCGTGTTGTTCAGCGTGACCACGACTTGGACCGACTGCGAAAGATCCCAGCGTCCCTCGGCCGGCCGGATGAGCACCTGCGACCCTGGCTCGTGGAACCGGGCCCGGAGGTTTTTGTTAGAGCCCGGCTCGCCGGTGGCGCCGTTGATTCCCTCGAATAGCGGCAACTTCGAATCATCCACCGGCGGGAAGACCGAACCGTTCTTTGGCCGCACGCGGACTTTCTCCGGCTCGGCCTGCGGTTGCTCACCGGGCTCACCGCCCGCGATGATCGAATCGATGCGGAACGACTTTTCCGCCCCCGTCTTGCCGGTGAAGACCAGCAGGCGGGTGACCTCTTTCGGATTCAGGGCGAAGCTTTTCTTGCGCCCGAAGGAGTGGCCGAAGATCAGGTGGAGCGTCGCCTGCCCGCCGGGAGCAATGTTGAGATTCTCGGTGTTATAGGGCTCATCCTTCCAGTCCCCGGCGTTGTCGGCGCGCAGGGCGACATCGAGCGGTGTGCTGCCGGTGTTGGTGAAGGTCGCCTTGATGTGACCGTGGGCGGAGAGGTCGAAGGGCTTGCCTTCGGGGCGGGTGATGGAGAGTCCCGGGTAGCCATCGGGCCCCGGCTTGATCTTCACCTCGATGCCTTTCGCGTCCTTCGAAAAACTCAACTGACCCGACTCCGCCTTGGCTTCGGTGTTGGCAGCGTCTGCACCCACCAGGACTTCAGGGGCGGCGGCATGTCCATGGCCGAACGGGAACAGCAGTAGCAGCGCAATCAGGAAAAACGCCGAAAGCAACCACGGGCGACGGGGATGGGACGGTGACATGGATAAGCGGCCAGATAGCAGCCGGGAGGGCGGGTCGCGAGCGTGATCTGTGTCGCGGAGGGAGCGGAAGTCGGCCTTGAACCCGCACTTGATCGTCCAAGTTCCGTGCCAAGCGGCCTTTTCCCTCCAGAAACTACGTGATCGCGTAAGACTTGGTGCATCATGCACTTACGCGCTTTTACGAAGATTCGTGATTTTTGATCATTGGGATTACTTAATGACTTTACCTGCAGGTTTTGCAGGGTAGTTTTCGGCCATCAGCAACGGTCCCACCCGATGCTGGGCGCCGGAGCTCTCTCCCCGGTCGCGATCTCCACCCCAGCTGTTCCACCCCTTGAAAACGAAACGCACTCTCGTGCCTTCGCTGCTCGCGTGTCTCGTCACGTCCAGCGCCGGCCTCCACGCCTCGACCCTGTCGCTAGCCTCACCCTACAACGTCTACGTGCTCGGCGACATGCAGGAGTCGAACGTCGATTCCGAAGGCCGTGTGGCCGTCGGCGGCAATGCGACCCTCACAAACTACGGCGTCGGTAGTAAATTCCAAGGCAATCCCGCCAGCGCCGGCAACACCTTGGTGGTGGGCGGCAACCTGGCCTACAACGGTGGCGAGGTCCACTACGGCAATACGGTCTATGGTGGCACCCTTTCCGGCAGCTTCGGCTCGCCGAACGGCAGCATCACCCATGGCACAGCCCTCGATTTCGCCTCGACCAACACCTCGCTCCTGACCGCCTCCGCCTATTGGGGCAATCTGACGGCGACGGGCTCCACCATCAACTACCACGGCGGCGTCCACATGGTCGGCACGAGTTCCGACCTGAATATCTTCACCCTCTCCGGCGCGATGCTGGCAAGCTCATGGGGTGTTGTGATCGATGCCCCCGCGGGCTCCACCGTGCTGGTGAATGTCACCGGCACCTCGGATGCATTCAAGAACATGGGGCTCAGCTTCCAAGATCTGAACAACGACCACACCGGCAGCACCGGCCGCCAGAACGTGATCTACAATTTCTTCGAAGCGACCGCGCTCGAGATCAACGGGATCAGCATTCAAGGCAGCATCCTGGCACCGAAAGCGACGGTCAATTTCGGCAATGGCAACGTGGAAGGCAACCTGATCGCCGGCAACCTGATCGGCAACGGCGAGGCCCACAACTACCTCTTCCAAGGCAACCTGCCCAGCCCCACCACGGTGCCGGAGCCGGCGACTTTCATGCTGTCGCTGGCGGGTGCCGCCTTGCTGATTCTGCGCCGCCGGCGCTGAACGGCCGGGTTCAATCCTACTTGACCGGCGGGTCTCCGTTGAGCTGGAAGGCCCCCAGGACGGAGCTGTGCTCGTAGGCTTGGTACTGCTCGGGAGTGAGCAGCGGCTTGAGCCCATCGAGACGGGCCTGGCGGCGGCTTTTGAGTTCCTCCGGGTCGAGGGTGATCGGCTCGCTACCCATGTCATCCTCGCCCGCGGCGATCTGGTTGAGGGCTTGGAAAACCTTGTCCTTCTGATCGGGAGTCAGGGTCAGATTCTGCTGCAGGCGCGTCATCTCGCGGCCGGTGGCGACTTCGATGCGGTTCTCCTTCTGCTCCCGGGTAAATTGCGTGTAGGCCGTGGCCTGATCCGGGGTCAGCAGCTTGGCGATGGAGTCTTCCAAGGCGGCACGCTTCCTGGCCTCCTCGCCCGGTGTTGGTGGTTGGGAGTCGGCGTCGTTCATCATCTTGCTCACGAGGTCCTCCTCCTCGTCGCCTGCTTCGAGCAACGCGCGGACTTTTGCGGCGGTTGCGTTGTCGAGGTTCAGGCGTGCCTTCATCGCGGCCAGGCGCTCATCGATCCGCCGCAGTTTGCGCTCGGCGAGTTCCTTGGCCATCGACTCGCGGATGCCCTTCATGTCGGCGGAGTCCATGTCGTCCTCGTCGAGGACCACGGCGTCGTCGTCCTCTTCGGCAGCGGCGGGGCGCTGGGTCTTGGCGGGACGCATCTCGTCTTCCGTGCTGGCGTGGTTTTGCGGGGCCTCCCGGCCTGCTGGCGGCTTGGATTCGCCCGTCGCGGTCGCTTGCCTGGGCTGGGGCATGGCCAGCCACATCGCGAGCGCGCCGGCACCGGCACCGGCAAGAAAGGCAAGGGGTGTCTTCATGGTCCGCTGGAATATCGGCGCATTGCGCGTCCCGTCCAGAAAAGTAGCGGCGGGCCAGGCGGCGTTTCTTTTTGACGCGGCCCCGATCCGCGCTGGATTCCCGGCACGCGGGGTGGTCATCTCGCGCGCCGCCACCCATGTTCAAACCATCCGTCATTCGCGCGCTGCTCACCCGCTACGTACTGCTCTACGCGAAGAATCCGATGCGGACCTTCGAGCTTTTCTTCTGGCCGCTGGTCCAGTTGTTGGTCTGGGGCTTCCTGACGATGTACCTGCAGAAGCAGGGTGGGAAAGGCGGGAACTTCCCGCACTACATCACCTTCCTGATCGCCGCGATCATCCTGTGGGATGCCCTCTTCCGCGCCCAGCAGGGGGTCTCGATCTCCTTCTTGGAAGACGTCTGGACGCGGAATCTCCTGAACATCTTCGCCGCGCCGGTGCGGATGATCGACTACATCGCCGCGACCTTCGGCGTCGGCTTGCTGCGCGTGGGCATCACGGCGGTGATGCTGGCGGTGGTGGCGATCACCGCGTATTCCTTCAATATCTTCCAACTCCACTTCGGGCTGATCGCCTACTACGCGAATCTCATGATCTTCGGTTGGGCGCTGGGGATTGCCTCGATCGCGTTGATCCTGCGCTGGGGGCACGGCGCGGAATCGATGGCCTGGGCGCTGCCCTTCATGGTCCAGCCCTTCGCCTGCGTCTTCTATCCGATGAGCGAGTTGCCGGAGTGGATGCGCTACATCGCCATGGTCCTGCCTCCCTCGCACGTCTTCGAGGGCATGCGCGGATCGATCGAGCACGGCGGCTTCGACTTCCGGAATTTCTTCGCCGCGCTGGGCTTGAATGTGATCTACATGGGCCTGGCGGGCTGGCTCTTCGCCAGCGTCCTGCGCACGGCCCGGGAGAAGGGCTTGCTGGTGAAGACCTCGGCTTCGTAAGGGAGTCCGCCCACGCCTCCGGAGGGCGAGCTACAACTGCCAGAGCCCATGATCATTGCCGCCTTGCAGGTAGATGGCGAAGGTGCCGTGGCCGGGGATCTCCATCGGCGGGACGGCGACCTCGCCGCCGGCTTGCACCGCGGCGGCGACGGCAGCCTCGATATCGTCCACCAGCCAATAGGGCCGCACCACCGGCTCCTCGGTCTCTCGCAAGGGTGCCCGCACTCCCACCAGCCCACCGCCTGCCAAAGTGGTGGTCCGCGCGTTGCCGAGCCCTGCGTCGGGTTCGCTGAATTGCACCTTGTTTGCGGAGGCGTATGCGGCGCAAACCGCGTCCACTTCCTTCGTCACGATCTCGAGATATTGGATCTTCATGGTTTCTCTTTGTCTTGGGTTCAGGTGCTGCGGTTGCCTGGTATCGGACCCCATTGGCTGTTAGCTCTCTTCAGTTATTGCTTCTCTTACTGCCTGGTAATTGTCGCTTCAACCCTGAACGCATGATGGCCGCGAGGAGAGATTCGTTCAATGGGCTCGGGTGATTCCTGAGAATCTTTCGGGGTAATACCCATGGTCTGAATCACGCCCGGCGACAGCGGCCACGAAACGCGTCGATTGCAACTGCGATGGCCCGCAGCCATTCGCTACAGTGGAGGCTAGCTGTCATGGGCGGCTCTCTCTGTACTCCGCATCGCCGCTTTCGCCCTTGCCCTCGGGTTTGATGACGAAGGCCCTCAACTCGCACATCTTGTCGCCACGGAAGCGCCAGACGTCGCAGTAGGAGTAAGGGGCTTCCTTGTCCTCTTCGTCCTTCATCGTGATCTCGCCCAGCGCGATGACGAAATCGGCCTCGGCGATCAAGCGCTCCACCTTGAATTTCGGCGGCTCGAGATACGTCGTTGCCATCCACTGGCGGACGGCTTCTTTTCCTTTCAAAGTCCGTTCCCCCACGAAGGTCCATTCCGTGTCGTCGGTGCAGAACGCCAGAAATCCTTCTTGATCACCTTCGGTAATCGCCGCATTCGCCTTGGTTAAGGTCGCCTTGTTTTCCTCCGACATCTCGATTTCTCCTCTCACGGTTAATGTTTCGGCATGCTGAAAACATCCGGCTACCTTCTCGGCTCATACCGCATCGCCACCGCCCCCGAGCCGAATTCCAGCCGGCTCACGAGCTTCAAGTCGACATGCTTCGACAGTCCCGCGAACAAGGTCGGCCCATGGCCCGCCAGCCTGGGCTGCACCACGAACTCGTATTCATCGATCAATCCCAGTTCCGCCAAGGCCAGCGGGAGCTTCACGCCTCCCGTGAACAGTCCCTTGCCCGGCTCTTGCTTGAGACGCTGGACGGCCGTCCCCAGATCCCCGCGCACGAGCTCCGCGTTCCAATCGACCCGGTCCAAAGTGCTCGACACGACGTATTTCTTTGCCGCGTCCATCGTGCGGCGGAAGGGTTCCATCCAATCGGGCATCTCTCCGGTCCATGCTGGCCGGAACGCCTCCTCCATCATTTCGTAGGTCACCCGCCCGAACAGCAGGGCATCGGCCCGGGCGAGATTCTCGACCGCGTGCCGATGCAACTCTTCGTCCGGGGAACCCGCACGATGATCACAGCACCCGTCCAAGGTGACGTTGATGGAGTATCGGAGGGGGCGCATTTGGGATCGGAAACCCGGGTTCAATTTGCAGCCTTGTCGCCTTCGTCAGCAGCGGCTTGTTTGACTTCAAACTTCTTGAGATCATCCGTCGCCTTAACAACGTTGGGATGTCTCTCTCCCATTCCGGCCTCCTTGTATTTTTCCAATGCGTCGACAAGTTCCTTCCGGTGCCTTTCCATACGCTGATTGGCTAGCTCGGCATCACTCGGCCGTTTCTCGGTCTTTCCTCTGTGGGGCGGATCACTTTCAGTCGAAGTAGCAGCATCACCGCCGGATTTTCCCGGCCTGTCGTCGGCATCTGTTCCGTGGTCCGGTGCTGCACCTGAGCCTAGGTTCGATCCTTCATTTTCAATTGGCGACGAGCGGGAGAATTCGATCACGGCAACTACCGCGCATCCGAGAAGGCCGATCCCAATTGCAACAGCGGCTTTTCGAGGGGGAATCTTCATATTCTTGGTCCAACAGGGTAGATGGAAGAGATCAGGTCTTAAATTTCCGGGATACTTCGGAGATCATCTGCGGAATTCAAGAATCAAGGACCGGCCTCCTCCGAAAAATCGACCCTATTCAAGCGACAAGGATTTGGAAGCCGATTGGAATTCGCATGAATTTATCCCAGGTGACGCGACCTGCCGTTGACCGGAACTGGGTTTATCGAAAGGAGTTATAACGATGCCTGCCCGCACTTATCCTGGATCTTTGGTCGCCGTCCTTGCTGTCCTTGCTTGCAGCGGCTGGGTCGTGGCATGGCGGTCATCCCATCAGGCCGGAGCCGAAGGAGAGGCCCCTGGCAAAGTGGAGAAAACCAACTCCCGCGCGCACCCGAGAAATGGCGGTCGCGACGCCTCCGGGGCGGAGTTCGTCACCGATCCGGCCACGGCCCGCTTGCTGGCCACTTTCGATGAATTGGCTTCCAGGACCTCCACCGACCAGCCGAATAAAAAGCTCGTGGAGGCCTGCCGCGGTGCGCTCATGGATAACGACAGCGCGCGGCGCAGCCGGAACTTCGGCCTGCTGTTGGAAGTCGCGCGCGCCGAAGACGCACCTGCGATTCACAAGATGTTCGCGGACCTCAATGAAGAGGGCCGCGCCTTCGATGAATACAAGAACTTCGCCATGCGCTGGGGCATGGTGGACCCCATCGGGGCCATGAAGTTCCTGCAAACGCAGCACAAGAACTGTATCATCCCGCGCGCCGATCTCAAGGCGCTGGCCTTCGGTTGGGGAAAGGTGGATCCGGATGCCGCCCTCAAGTGGATGGACGGAAATTCCGCAGAAGCGGAGAGGTCCGGCGGGCGCACCGCGGTCGTGGACGGGTGGTTGAAAACGGATCCTGTCTCCGCCGCGGGATGGATCACCGCCAATGCAGGCAAGCTCGATCCCAATACCTATGTCGAATGCGTGCGCATGGCCTTCTCCGGGCAGATCTTCGCCGGCAGCACGGATCTCGCCAGTGCCGCGTCCTGGTTGTCCGCGCTGCCGGATGATGAGATTTCGAACGCGGCGCAGCATGCATGGGGAAACGTCCAGTGGGCGCTGAAGCAATTGCCCTACGAGAAGTCCGCGGACCTCTGGGCGAAGGTCGGGAGCGAGCCGTGGATGGGCTTCGGGCAGTTTGTGGAATTCAGCGCATTCTCCTCGAACAACAATGTGGCGAATGGCGGCTTGGGTGACTTCCTGGACGCCTTGGGCAAGACTTGGCCCGAGGATAAGATCACTGCCCAGTTCGAACGCTGGTCCACGAGCGATCCCGAAGAGGCCATGGAGTGGCTGGGCGAGGCTCCATCCACACCGGTGACGAAGGCGGCGATCCGCGGCCTAGTGAAGACCTTGGAACAGACCGATCCGGCGGCTGCCGCGAATTGGAACGCCAAGCTCGCGGAGTGAGGTGGATACGGGCGAGCAGGTAGAATCGCGGCGCAGCCGCTTTGGAGTGCGGCGGGCATCGCCGCTTTCCTGCGCGTTCCCCCCGGAGATCGCCCCATCGAATCCACCTTTAGCCGATCCCCGAACCCAAGACCCGGATCCCTCGGACCCCGGCAGGCGTCATCTCCCTCTTCGACTTCACCGGAGCGACTCAGCCAAACCAATGATGATGCCTTCAGGACCGCGAACGTAGCAGAGCAGGTAAATGTCTTCGTATTGAACGACCTCTCCAACGAGTTCAGCGCCACGGGCCTGCAGGCGGGGAAGGACTTCCTTGAGATCCTCAACGCCGAACATGATGCGAAGATAACCCAACCGGTTCACCGGTGCGTTCAGCTCGATGCTGGTCGCCGTTGGATTTTGGAACTTCGAGATCTCAAGCCGGCTATGGCCGTCGGGAGTCCGCATCATGGCAATGTCACATCGGACATCGTCCAGCGCGATGAGGCGGTCCACCCATGGGCCCTCGACGGTAGCTTCGCCCTCCAGCTCGAGGCCGAGCTCCTCAAAGAACACGATCGCAGCCGGAAGGTCGTTCACAACGATGCCCATGTTGTTCATTTCCAGCAATTTGGATTTTTTCATAGATGAATTATATCGTGATGGGCGGTGCCATCCAACGTCGTAATCATCTGCAAAGAAGAAGGAAGATCAAGCTGCCGACCGGTGCAGGGCTGTCATTGGGTGCGACCCACCGATTTGGATCTATGGAAAGCTCAGGCGGGCTGGGCATGGACCCGGTGCCCGGAAAAAGGAGTGCTCGAACTTGCTGGTTCGAGCACTCCGGAATCCGATCTCGGGGACCGGCTAGGACCTGCGGCAAACAGTAGCCGAGGGAGCCGGACCGCGATCAACCATCTGCGTCTTACGCTTTCGCTGAAGCGCCTTTCGCAAGAAGTTGCATCTCCCAAGCAAATGCGACTGCGGTGGCACCGCCATGCTCAAGAAGGACACTCGAGAGTGCAGTCGCCGTCTTCTCGCGCGCCCAATCGCGCTGCCATTCGGCAAGCACTGCCATCCACGTGATCGGCACCGCACCGGCCTGGACCAAGCGCCGCACGGCCATGTCATGGGACTCCGCGCTGACCCCGCCCGAAGCATCCGTCACAATGAAGACGTCGTAGCCCTCGCCGAGCGCATGGATCGTCGGCATTGCGAGGCAAACCTCCGTCCAAAGCGCGGCGAGGATGAGCTGCTTGCGCCCGCTCTTTTTCACAAGCTCGGTGACCTTCGGATCTTCCCAGGTATTGATGAAGGTGCGATCGATCGGCTTTTGCTCGGGGAAGACATCCTGAAGTCCCTTGATGAGATAGCCGCCACGCTCTTCGATCACCGTGGTGAGGATGGTGGGGACCTCGAAAACCTTCGCGGTTTTGGCAAGGCCGACGACGTTGTTGATGATCAGGGTCGGCTCGTGGCTGTTCAAGTTGGCGAATTGAAAGGGCTGATGGTCGATCAGCACCAGGATGCTGTCTTCGGGACGAAGGAGGGCCTTGAGGCCGGTCTTGTTGTCGCTCATGGTCGTGTTTCTTTTTTGATGCGGTGATTGGAACCGGGATCCGGATGGGCACTGGGTCCAGCGGATTCCCGGCTGCGTGTTTCGATCTACCGCCGGGGCGGGAAACAGCCCAAGACTTTGATAATTGGGTCGCTCAACCCAAAAGGTTGAGCTAGGTCCATGCCCCATGGAACTTCGCCATCTCCGCTACTTCGTCGCGGTCGCCTCGCACGGATCCTTCAATCGCGCGGCGGGGATACTGCACATCACCCAACCTCCGCTCAGCAGGCAGGTGAAGGACCTTGAAGAAGAACTCGGCGTGCCCCTTCTTGTGCGGGGCTCGAACACGGTGAAGCTCACGGAAGCAGGGGAGCTGTTCTACGAGGAAGCGCGCGAAGTTCTCGCCCGTGCGGACCAAGCCGTCCGCCGTGTGCGTGGCGAAGTGCGGGACGAGATTTTGCGCGTGGGGTATGCGCCCTCGATGATCGCCGATATCATGTCCGCCGTGCTGGCGAGGTTCAAGTCGGCCGCGCCCCGGGTGCGGCTCGAGCTGGCCGACCTATCATCCCGGGAGATCAATGAGCTGGCCGCGAAGGGTCTGCTCGACCTGGTAGTCAGCCCCGGGATTTCCGTAACGAAGGGGATCGCGGGCTTTCAATTGACCGAACTGCGGCGCGTGCAGCCGGTGCTGGTCTTGCCGGAGAGCCATCCCCTGGCCAAGCTAAAGCGAATCCCCGTCGAGCGCCTGCGGAACCTGCCGCTGGTGGGTCTGGCCAAGGAAAATTATCCCGAATACGTGCAGGGCATTCGCGGAATGCTCAAACCCTTCGCCATCTCGCCGCGCTTCGTTTCCTTGGTGAATGACGGCGTCTCCACCCTCTTCGCGGAACTTGAGGCGACCCAGGCCGCCGCCGTCCTGGTGGAAGGGACCGCCGATATCATGCCGCGCACGCTCGTCACCCGGCCCTTCTCGCCGAAGCTAGCCAGCGCCCCGGTCATGATCGGCCTCCCCGCCACCCGCCCCAGCCCGCACGCCGAAATGTTCGCAAGGATCCTGGCCGAAGAAGCGCGGACTCCATAGCTGTTCTCTAACAGAATCGGCGGGGCTCCATCCACACCGTGACGAAGGCGGCGATCCGCGGGCTGGTGAAGACCTTGGAACAGACCCATCCGGCGGCTGCCGCGAGTAGGAGCGCCAAGCTCGCAAAGTGATTCGTCTTATCGCAGCTTCTCAACCAGATGCTTCGCGATCAGGGCTTTCAACGGCCCGTTGTCGCCGTCGAAAGACGCGATCGCCGCAGCGAGGATTTGCTTTGCCGACATCCGGGCCCACCGGATTTCAAACCCATGTTCTTCCGCGAGCTGTCCGATGAAAAGCCGCTGGGTCCTGCCATTGCCCTCCCGGAAAGGATGAGCGGCATTGATTTCGCCCATGTAGTGGGCGAAACGATCGGGCCAGTCCACTGTCCCGGGGGACCGCTTCCAAGCCTCCCGTTCCTTTGATAGCTGGATGAACAGTTTCGAGAGAAAATTTTCGACATGAAGATGGGAGCCGAAGCGGCTGCTTCCCTTGGCGATATCCACCGTTCGGGGCTCACCTGCCCAATCATAGACATCCTGGAAGAGGTGGTGATGGATCGCTTTCAAATGCGCCAGATCGAACGATGATGCCAACGGAGCCTCCGCCAACTCGAACTGGCGGACGATGGACATTTCGCCCTCGTATTCTTCCAGCAGGACCGCATCTCCGATGTTGGCCAGATTTCTCAGGACACCGGTTTGGTAATCCACATAGGGATCGCCCGTATCACCCCTGTACCCCATACCGTGCTTTCACGCGCTGCCGGTACTGCTCGGGGGTCAAAGTGCCATCGGCAACGGCCTTGAGGTCCGCCAAGGCTTGGGGGCCGGGCTTGATGCCTTCCAGTGCCGCATTGCCCAAGGCATCCCTCAAATGCTTGTGCCGTGCAGCAGGGCCGACGGTGGAAACGGAGATGGAGCGGGCTCGGTCCTTCACGCCTTGAGGGTAGTTGAAACGGGCATTCTTACAAGGCGTTTCAGCCTTCGTCCGGCAGTCCGGAATCCCAGGGGTCATCATCCAAGGGCGATGCAGGGAAGCAATCACGTCAATGGGGGCAGTCCTCGATTTTTGAAAACGGCTTGAAATTGACTGCCAAATTCACGAATCAAGGACCGCCCCCCTGGAATTATTGAAGTCTGTTCCTTCGAATTTTCTAAGCGGCATGGTTTCCCCAACCGTCGGCTTTCGCCCGGCTCATTAGTTCTTCCGCTAATGCGATCGATGGAATTCGGGCTTGGCCTCTTGCTGGCTGCAATGATCCATCAGGGCGCCTCCATATGAATCTGTATCCATTTTCACTTGATCCATCGTCATAAACATAAAGGCACCATTGAAAGCATAGCTCCCACTCACTTGTTTCATCTGGATCATGAGTTTGAACTTCGTTAATTATTTGTATTCTCATAGAGATTTTGAGGTTTCCGGTGGCGAGAGTTTCAGATGCGACGCATCTGACCAATGTGGCAGATGTGACTGATACGCAAATTTTTTTAATTTCTTTTTCTGGCTCAGTCCTAAATGAAACGAGTTTAGGTCAGTTTTTGGACTGATTTCGCCAACCGTCGGTATTTTGCTGACTGCTGGTGCTGAATTACTTACAGTAGCATTCGCGGGTCCGTCTGCGGAGCATCGTCTGAGGCCAGCGACCCCGTTTACAAGAAGCGGAGTAAAATCGGTGGGGTCAGCCCATGAATTTTGAGAACGACTTGGAATGGGGTGTAAAATTCACAATCAGGGACCACCCTTTTAAGCGGAGAAGAGGGGGGCGAGTCGAAACTGGCTCGACAATTATAAGCCAGCTGATATCGACCCGGAAGACCGTTGATGATTAACTGCTCGAATGAGCGACGAAACTTCCGCGGAGTCGGGATCAGGCAGCATTTTGCGCCGCTTTTCGGACTTGAGCACAGGAGACGGAATCGCCTTGGCGGGAATGTTCGGGGCAGTCGCGGCTGGATTGCTAGGCTACTTTCAACAAGAGGGAGCGCTTAAGGTGCAGGATAGCATTTCGAAGCGGGAGAAGTCCCAGGCTGAACTTTCTATGGTGGTAGGAATTTTATCGGAGAAGCCCGAGGCCGACGGCAAATTTCAGGAAGGTCAGAAGGTTTTGAGAGGGTGGGCGGTGGATGTGCTTAACGAGAATCACGCTGTCAAGATCCCTGCCGAACTGAAGGCGGTGCTTACCAGTGGGGAGGCGTCGCTGCGTGGAGTGAGGTATGGGGGGTATGACTACATGCTGAATGAGGACGGCAGCCAGCTGCTTGCCGAGGACGGTACGCCGATGATTGGAGAGGGACTGCCGATTACCTTGGGAGGCAAGCCGATCACCCTGGGGGGCAAGGTTCTCACCGTGGGGAAAAAACCGGCACCGGAAGCTCCGCTGCCGGGTCGTGATTCGAGTCCAGACCAATAGCTCTGACGGGCTAGCCTCGCCAACTAGCGGCGCACCATGGCCAGCCTTGCTTAGGATTGAGCTAGGTTGCGGCCTTGGCTGGGGTCAGTCATTGAATCTTGCAGAAGAGGGGCGATAATCGCTTCTAACAGATGGTCCTCCCGGCGGTAAATTCAAGATCCAAAGACTGCTCCCCTCGTCATCTTAGACATTTGTATCGGGTGCTATGATGCTTGGTGTCGGGTGCAACTCCGTCAGCGATTTCATGTCAGCCCAGAGAACTAGGATGCGACTGAATGAATCCAAATCCGAAAATGGATTTTGGGAATGTTCATTAATCACTTGCCTGTCAAATGGTGTGCCCCAGTCGGCAAAGGAAAACCTGCTAATATCATGGTAAATGAAAAGATGGGTGCCAGGAAGATAAGGCTTCTTTGACTTGGATGAGATGGATAATCGTAGGGGGAGCCAAGGATCGGAAAGTCGGCGGGGTCAGTCCTTGAATTTTGAGAATGCTTCGGAGTTCAGGTGTGGAAATTCGGGAATCAAGGACCGGACCCCATCGATTCGAGCGCCTACCCCAACTTCAACTTTCCATCGAAATATCTTCAACCTCACCCGCGGCATCGAAGGTGACGCAAAGCACATAGTCCGTCACATCTCCTGGCAATGTGAAGTCGAAGGAGTCGAGTTCGTCATCGTCGTCGAACTCTGATTTCAGGACGAGAGCATCAAGAATCCTGACCGCCTCTGGCACCGCTGTCTTAAACTGCTGTTCCCAATAGGCAGGCTCAATCTCTTCGAGGTGATGGGAAACGAAGAGAGTTGCACCGTATTCATCGTCCTCAGTCCCGTAGGCAGCCTTGATGGCGATACGAGCGGCTTCGGTTCGCTTCAGGATCTCGGCTTTGTCGGTAGGCATGGTTACAGGACGGTTCAGACTGCGGGTATCTAATCGGCTAGCATTTCTGAGAGAGCCACCCAAACAAAAACACCCGCCGGTTTCCCGGCGGGTGTCTTCAAATTCAGTCTCTCGACGAACGACCTCGGATTACTCCGCGGCCTCTTCGGTCGCCGCGGCCTTCTTCGCCGCCTTCTTCTTGGCGGGCTTGGCTTCGGCTTCCTCTTCGGCAGAACCGGCGGCGACGGCCACGGGCTCCGGCTCGGATTCCGGGAGGGCGGCGAGGGTCTCCTCGTCGACTTCCGGCTGGTCCACCCACTCGATCACGGCCATCGGCGCGGAATCGGTCATGCGTGGCCCGAGCTTGGTGATCCGGCAGTAACCGCCGGGGCGGTCCTTCGACAGCGGAGCGAGCTCGTCGAAGAGCTTCTTGGCGATGTCCTTTTGGCGCAGGAAGGCGACGGCCTGGCGGCGGGCGTGGAGGTCTCCACGCTTGCCGAGGGTGATCATCTTCTCGGCGACCGGGCGCAGGGCCTTGGCCTTGGCGAGCGTGGTGCGGATGCGGCCGTGCTCGATGAGGCTGCAGGCGAGGTTGGCAAGCAGCGAACGCCGATGGGCGGCGGTGCGCTTGAGCTTGGTGGTATTGCGTCGGTGTCTCATGGGGTGGGGTCCCTTGTTAAATTAGTCGTCGAGGTTCTGTGCGATCAGGTCGGCAAGGCCCACCGGAGCTTCTTCTTCCACGCCGAGGCGTGGTCCGCGGACGGCCGGCATCGGGCCGGAGAGGAGCGATGGATCGAGGGACATCCCGAGGCCGAGGCCGAGTTCGGAAAGCTTGTCCTTGATCTCGTTGAGCGATTTCTTGCCGAAGTTGCGATACTTGAGCATTTCCGCCTCCGACTTCATCGCGAGCTGGCCCACGGAAGTGATGTTGGCGTTGTTGAGGCAGTTGGCGGCGCGGACCGAGAGTTCGATCTCGTTGACGCTCATGTTGAGCAGCTTCTTGAGCGCGGCGTTCTCCTCGTTGGATTCGGTCGGCGCTTCCTCGAAGTCCACGGCGTTTTCGTCGTAGTTGACGAAGACGTCCAGGTGGTGGCGGAGAATGGCGGATGCCTGGAGCAGGGCGTCCTGCGGGCTGACCCGGCCGTCCGTCCAGATGTCGAGCACCAGCTTGTCGTAATCGGTCATCTGGCCGACGCGGGTGGTGTCCACCGCATACTTCACGCGGGTCACCGGGGAGAAGATCGAGTCGATCGCGATCACGCCGATCGGCTGGTCCTTGCGCTTGTTCTCGTCGCCGGTGAAGAAACCGCGGCCGACGCGGACTTCGAATTCGCAGTCGAACTTCACCTTCTTGTCGAGGGTGCAGATCACCTGGTCCTTGTTGACCACTTCGTAAATGTTGTCGTCCTGAATGTCACCGGCGGTGACGACGCCTTCCTTCTCGATCTTGATCGTCAGGATGCGGGGCTCCTTGTCGTGGTGCTTGAACTTCACCTTCTTCAGGTTCAGCACGATGTCGGTGACATCTTCCACCACGCCCGGGAGGCTGGAGAATTCATGCTGCACGCCGGCGATGCGGACGGAAGTGATGGCGGCACCTTCCAGGGAGCCGAGCAGCACGCGGCGGAGCGAGTTGCCGAGGGTGTGCCCGTAGCCGCGCTCGAAAGGTTCGGCGGTGAACTGGGCGAAGACTTCGGTGGCGGTGTCCTCGTGCTTGACGAGGCGGTTCGGGAGCTCGAATCGGGAGAGCTTGGTGGCTGACATGGTATATTAGTGGTTGCCGGGTTACCCTCCTGCGAGCGCAGCTCCCGTTGTCACGGGGGCCAGAAGGACCTACGGCGGCTTGCGGGGCTCGCGCGGGCGGGGACTTAAGAAGAAGGCCCCGGCGTTGGCAACGAATTTTTTTCACCCTCCCGAATACGTGGAAACCCGCAGAAATGCTGGGTTTGCGGCGGTCTCTAACATTTCTCAAACAAAAATGAGGTGGCGTTCTCACGGAACCGGTGGCATGTTCTCCTATGAATGCTCTCGAAAATGTCCCCACGATGAAATCGAAGCGCAACCTGACTCGTTTCACCTACGAGAATACAGCATTCCAGGGATGGCGCCTCTGCGTGAGCAGGGGGGAGTCACTTTCACCAAGTATTTCTCAGACAAGCAATACGGTGGCGGAAGGAAGGCCTTGGATGCAGCGGAGAAGTGCCTCGGCGATTTGAAGTCCCTGCTGGACATCTCAAAGCGCGTGAACGGCCGTCTCAGCAACGTAACGGTGAAGAAGGCAGAGAAGCTGCTCGGTCCCTGACCGCCGCAGTTTGCTTGCGAATGGCGGATGGAGGGCTTTGTTAGTCCTGCATGGCGCCCTCCCGTAGTCTCGCGATCCACTGGTTCCGCCGGGATCTCCGGATTCTCGACAATCCCTCCCTTCACCACGCCTCCCTTCACCACGCCGCCTCCGGTTCCGGGGCGGTTTTGCCGGTTTATATCCTCAGCGATTGGAAGGGCAGCCACCTCTGGACAGGGCCGAAACGGCAGTCTTTCCTGTGCGGCTGCATCGCGTCCTTGGCGAAGAATCTGGAAACGATCGGTGGCCGCTTGGTCATCCGCAGCGGTAGCGCTCCTGAAGAACTGGCGAAGCTGATCGCCGAAACGGGGGCCAAGTCGCTGTATTTCAATCGTGATCCCGACCCTTTCGGGCGGGAGGTGGAGGCGAAGGTCGAGGCCATGGCCAAGAGCTTGGGGATCGAATGCCGCGGCTTCCACGACGTCACCCTTCATGGTCCGGAGGAAGCGCTGACCCAAGAGGGTAAGCCTTACCGGGTCTTCACTCCCTATAGCCGGAACTGGCTGAATCTCCCCAAGCCCGAGCCGCTGCCGAAGCCGGGAAATCTCCATAGCCCGCAGGATGTCAAGTCCTTGGGCCTCCCGACCAATGCCCATTGGAGCCTTCCGGAGCCAGAGGGCACCGACTGGGTCGAGGCCGGGGAACGGGCCGCCCACGAGCGCCTGAAGACCGCCATCGGCGGGCGGGTCCAGCACTACCAGCTGACCCGGGACACCCCGGCGGAAGCGGGCACCTCGCGCCTTTCGCAGGACCTCCGCTTCGGCCTGCTTTCCCCGCGGACCATTTACGCCAAGGCCATGCAGGCCCGCGCCACCAGCTGCTCGAAGACGGCCGGGGAGGGGGTCGATACCTTCATCAAGGAACTGGCCTGGAGGGAGTTCTACATGGCCATCCTCTGGCACTACCCGAATGTGCTGCATGAGGAATTCAGCCCCGACTGGCGCGGCCTGTGGTGGGAGGAACCGGGCGCGAACTTCGAGGCGTGGAAGGAGGGCCGCACCGGCTTCCCAATCATCGATGCCGGGATGCGCGAGCTTCTGGCCACCGGCTTCATGCACAACCGCCTGCGGATGATCACCGCCATGTTCCTGACCAAGGACTTGCACATCGATTGGCGGCTCGGGGAGCAGTTCTTCATGCAGCATCTCCTCGATGGCGAGATCGCTTCCAACAACGGCGGCTGGCAGTGGAGCGCCGGCACCGGCGCCGACGCCGCGCCCTACTTCCGCATCCAGAATCCCTGGACCCAGGCCAAGCGCCACGACCCGCAGGCCCTCTACATCAAGCGCTGGTTGCCGGAACTGAAGGACCTGCCCGCCGCCCAACTCTTCGCCCCGCCCCCCGACGGCAAGCCGCTCGTGAAAGGCTACCCGCTGCCCTGCGTCGATCACTCCACCGAGCGCGACCGCACCCTCGCCATCTTCAAGAAGCACCGGGCGGGGTCCCGCTAGGCGTAACCACGACTTCGTGTGTCGCCCGTGAAGCTGCTCTTCCGAACACTCCTCCCGATTGACGAGACCCCCGATTTCTGCTAATCCTTGGAAGTCCCGACGGGCTCTCCAGCCCCTCCGGTCCGGCAGCCCTTCTTCTGCGGCTCCCGGGTGGTTCCAAGCTCCGGCACCATTGCAACAGCACGGACGGATACACTCCGCCTTTAAAAGATGGACCGGGCGGTCAATACGGTCCTGGGCGATGCCCCCTCATTCCTCACGCTGCTTCTTTGAAAGCCGCATGGGGGTAAGGGGGCTTATGGATCGGAGAAGGCATTGAATTCAGGAAGAATCTCCTTGGGCGCGCCGGAACGAACCGAAACGACGCTTACAAAATCGCCTTGAGCGCCACGGTTGATATTCCCGGAGCGACCGGCTACCGCTCGCCGCGCGCATGGCGAAACCGGGATTAAGTGCGGAAGCGAGCCAGCGTGCGGTTCCAGAAGTCAGGCTTGCCAGCCGTCTGGGCAGCCTTTCCCTCGGCGGCCAGATCTGGGTGTTGGCCGTCTGGCCCTTGCTGGAGCAGGTGCTGGCCTTCTGCGTCGGCTTCACCGACCTGATCATCTCCGGCCGCATCGGCGGATCCCACGACCGCATCGCCATCCTCGATGCGATGGGCCTGGGCGGTTACGTCGCTTGGTTCTTCAATATCCTCCAGGGAGCCGTCGCCACCGGGGTCATGGCCTTGGTTTCGCGGTCGATCGGCGCGCAGGACCCGCTGCTGGCCCGGCGCGGCCTGGGGCAGGGGGTGTGGCTCGGCTTCGGTGCCGGGATCTTGTCGCTGCTAATCCTGCAACTCGGCATTCCCTCCCTGATCCGGGCCGTCGGGCTGACCCCGGAGGCCGGCGTGCATGCGGAGAGTTTCCTGCGCATCCTCGCGATCTCGGGTCCCTTCAGCGGCATCATGTTCGCCATCAATGCCGCCCTGCGCGGGGCGGGGGACACCCGCACGCCATTCATCGGCATGTGCGTGGTGAATGTGGTGAACATGATCGTCAGCAGCCTGCTGGCACTCGGTCCCGCACCGTTCGGGGGCCATGGCGTCGCCGGTATCGCCACCGGCACCCTCTGCGGCTGGATCGCCGGGCTGCTCACCGTTTCCCTGCTCCTGGCCCGCCCCAGCGGGGTGCTGGCCTGGACCAAGGCTGCCCTGCTCCCGCACTGGGAGACGATGGCCCGCATCCTCCGCGTCGGAGCGCCGCAATCGCTGGAGATCGGCTGCATGTGGGCCATCCACGCCTACGGCATGCACGTCATCGCCGACCTGCCGGGAGCGGGGAATCTCGGCGCGCACATCCTGGCGATCCGGGTGGAGTCGATGAGCTTCCTGCCCGGCTGGGCAATCGCCACCGCCGGGGCCGCTCTCGTCGGGCAATACCTCGGTGCGGGTTCGAAGGAAATGGCCGTCCGCTCGGTGCGCCTGTGCTGGAAGATCGCCGCCGTGCTGATGGGCTGCATGGGCATCACCTTCATCTTCGGGCGGGACACCCTGATCGCCTTCATGGCTCCGGACAGTCCGGAGCTGCAAAAACTGGCCTCCCCGCTGGTCCTGATCTGCGCCGCCGCCCAGCCCTTCTTCGCCACCTGCATCATCCTGAAAACCTCCATGCGCGGTGCCGGGGCCACGAACATCGTGATGCAGTGGTCCTTCGGCAGCATGATCTTCTACCGCATCGGCGTCCTGTGGTGGTTCAAGGAAGCCCCGTGGTTCGATCTGCGCGTGGTCTGGGTCGTCTTCTCGCTCGACCTCTTCACCCAGGCCCTCGTCTTCGCCTGGGTCCATTTCCGCGGGAAATGGCTGGAAGCGCGGGTGTAGGCAGAAGAGGTTGCTTCCCGGCAGCCCGTTCTGTCATGTTCCTTTCCCGTTGACGCCCCCGGTCCTACCCCTGACGCTCCGCGCCCCATGTTCATCGACCACATCCGCATCTACGCCAAGGCCGGCGACGGCGGGAACGGAGCTGTCTCCTTCCGCCGGGAAAAGTACGTGCCGCGCGGCGGGCCGGATGGCGGCGATGGCGGGAAGGGCGGCGATGTGGTCCTGATCGTGGACCCGTCCACCGACAATCTCCGGCAATTCCACTACGACCCGAAGCTGATCGCCAAAAGGGGTGCCAACGGTGCCGGCGTCCGAAAGACCGGCAAGGGTGGCCCGGTCGTCATCGCCAAGGTCCCGCCCGGGACGGTCGTCTACCGCAGCAGTGCTACCACGGTCCAAGAGGCCGTGGAATTCGAGCGCGGCGATGAGGGCATCGACCTCGATCCCGTGGCCGACCTGGTCGAATACGGCCAGCAATTCGTCCTCTGCCGGGGCGGCAAGGGCGGCTTGGGCAATTCGAATTTCGCCACACCCACCCACCGCGTTCCGACCGAATCGACCCCCGGTGAAGAAGGCGAATTCGGCGTCTACTACCTCGAGCTCCGCCGCATCGCCGATGCCGGTCTGGTCGGCTTTCCGAATGCCGGCAAGTCCACGCTGCTGGGCAAGCTTTCCCATGCGCAGCCGAAGGTGGCGGCCTATCCCTTCACCACCCTCCAGCCGAGCGTCGGCGTGGTCGAGTTCGGCGGCTTCCGGCGCTGCACCGTCGCGGACATCCCCGGCCTGATCGAAGGCGCGCACGACAACCGCGGCCTCGGTCACGAGTTCCTGCGCCACATCACCCGCTGCCGCGTGCTGCTTTTCGTGGTGGACATCGCCGGCAGCGAAGGCCGCGACCCGATCTCCGACCTGCAGATCCTGCGCACCGAGATCAGCGAGTACGACGAGGAACTCGCCCGTTTCCCGTGGATCATCATCGCCAACAAGATGGACCTGGAAGGTGCCGCGGAGAATCTGAAGAACTTGGAGCAGCGCTTCCCGAAGGTGCGCGTGATCCCGATTTCCGCGGAGCTGGAAGAGGGCTTGGATGCGCTGAAGCTCTTCCTCGATGACGAGGTGGGGTATCGGGTGTGAGCGGGCTTGCCGTGAGGTTGCGAAGTGACTGCGCCTTTGCCTTATGAGTCGGACACTGACCGTTCGCCTGTCCCGGGAACTGGCGGAGTGGCTGGAAAAGTCCGCAGCCAGGGCGGGAGTGTCCCAAGCTCAGATAGTCCGGGAGCAATTGGAGAAGGCTCGCACCAGTGAGGAGCGTAGGTCCTTCATGCGTCTGGCCGGCATCGTGGAAGGCGATCCTGGACTTTCGGCGCGGAAAGGGTTCTTCCCGTGTCCCGTCTGACGCGTCAGCGCCTGGGAGCGCGGAGGCACCCGGGCCGCAGAATGGTCCCTAAGAACGCCACCCATCGCGCGGCGTTAGTGGAAAGCGCCGTCGCCCGGCTGCCTACTTTTTCGTGCCCACCGCACCAAGGGACCATTCTGCGGGCCGGGTGGCTCCGCGCTCCCAGGGGAAGAGCCGTCCGTGAAGCGACACGATGCCGCACTTCAAGCACCATCTTGGTCCCTGACACATCCCTTGCTCGCCAGCTTGGTCGGAATCGTGCTTGGTGCGCTCCGGTTTCCTCCCAGAATTTCGATATGCTCCCGACGACGGACGCGGCTAGCGACGGATTGGTCTTTGTCTACGGCACGCTGCGTCGCCGAGGGTCGAACGGCTTCCGGTTGAAGGGCGCGAAGTTCGTGGGGCGGGGAATGGTGGTGGGGAAGCTTTATACCATCACCTGGTATCCGGGGCTGGTGCGCGGCGGCAGGGAGTTGGTCACCGGCGACGTGTTCCGCGTGAAGCCGGAGCAGATGCTGGCCTTGGATGCATTCGAGGGGCTGTCGGCAGGGGAAGTGGAGGGGAGCGAATACCGCCGCTTGAAAGTCGAGTGCATCATCGAGACGCCCACCATGAACGATGCGGCGCTGGTCTGGGCCTACGAGTGGACGGGGCCTGTGGATGAGAGCCGGCGGATTCCGTCCGGCGATTGGATCGAGCACACGCTGGGAAAGCTGCGGCCGGTTTTCACGTTGCTGGCTGCCGTGCTGGTCGGCTGCGGAATGGGCGCGCAACTTGCTTTGTTCCTGGGGATGGCCGGGGTTGGCCGCCATCGGGAATGGGCGATCGCGGCCGTGGCCTGCGCTGCGGGCGGGCCTTTGTTAGGTTTGGGAGCCGCTATCGTCGGAGGGCGGCGCGGTGAGGGATTGGTGGGGCTACGGTGGCATTGCATCGGGCTTTCGGTGAGCATGCTGATCGTGGCGGGGATGATGGTGCTGGTGGCGGTTTCGAGGTAGCGGGAAGACGTCTTCCGCTCAGGAACCGAGCGGACTACTTTCCTTCCAGCGGGGATCGTGGTGAAATTGCTCGTCCAGCATGCCGAAACCTCTTTCTGATCCACCCGGCGAGCTGGTCTTCGTCTACGGGACTTACTGTAGGTCGGCCTCGAATGGGGCGCGGATGAAGGGTGCCGTTTTCGTCTCCAAGGCGATGCTTCGCGGCCGCTTGCTTAAGATCGGCTGGTTTCCTGCGCTGGTTTTGGAGCCGGGGGGAGAGACTTGGGTGTGGGGAGATGTGTTCCGTGCCGATGGCCTCCAGCTCCAGGCTTTCCATGAATATGAGGGCCTGGCAGGAGAAGCGGTGGAGGGAGGGATTGCCGGGTGGCCGAGGTCAAGGTTCATCCCTATCCGAGCGCGGAATGGGGCTGGGATGTGCGGCTTTGGGAGTGGACCGGACCAGTCGAGAATGCCGAGTGGATTCCTTCCGGAGACTGGCTTGATCATGAGTGCCCGAAGTCGCCGCCCTTGTTCACACTGGTCGCCTGTGCCTGCGCGGGAGTCATGCCGCTGGGCCTGATGGCCGGCTACGCCCTGCGAACGAGCGGGATGGGCGGGCTCTCCCTGCTGATGGCGATGGTCGCACCCTTCGCGGGGTGGTTTGCGATTCGATTCGCCCGGCGGCGCCGCGAACGCTGGGAACTCCTGCTCATTCTCGCGGCGCTGGCGCTTGTCGTCGAGACCGTGCCGGCATTGATGGCGGTGGTTGCGGTGGTGAACGCTTATATCCGTCATTGGCTCTAAGTATCCTGCTCAGCCATTTTCCGCCTGAAGCTCCGGCAGGCTCCTTCCCTTTGGGGCGCGGTCGTGGTGAACTGGCGCATCCCGCATGCCTGATCCTCTTCCTGATCGACCCGCCGAGCTGGTGTTTGTCTACGGCACCTACCGTAGATCCGCATCGAATGAGGCGCGGATGAAAGGGGTCGCTTGCATCTCGCAGGCGATGATCCGCGGACGGCTTCTGAAGGTAGGCGGGCTTCCGGTGCTGGTCGTGGAACCGGAGGCGGAAACCTGGGTCCGCGGCGATCTGTTCAGAACCGACGGGCTCGAACTGGAAGCATTCCGTGAATATGAGGGGCTGGTGGGCGAGGCCGTGGACGGACGCCCCTGCCGCCTGATGACGGCGACAGTGTATCCCAACAATGTCCCGGAATCAGGCCGGAACGTGAAACTGTGGGCCTGGACCGAGCCGATGACGGGAGCAGAAGCGATCCCTTCCGGCGATTGGCTCGAGGCCGAATATCCCGGGTCTCCGCCGCTGTTCACACTGGTAGCCTGTGCTTGCGCGGGGGCGATGCCGGTAGGAATCTTCGTCTGTGCCATCGTTCGTCAGAACCAGCTGATCGGAGGAGCTGCGCTGCTCATGGCCCTGCTTGCCCCCTTTGCAGGATGGGTTGCCCACCGCTTCGCCCGACGGAGGCGCGAGCGATGGAATCTTATTCGCACCCTCGTGGCCGTGGCACTCTGGATCGAGTGCGTGTCTGTGGTGATTCTTGTCTTCTCCCTGATTCACGCCCTGACCCAGGGGGTGTTCTAAGCCCCCCGCTCTGCCATTGCCGTGCCGACCTTCGCGTAGAGTTCGACCTGGCGGGCCGAGCATTCCACGAGGTCCGCGGCCAGCTTCACCGCGCCGGGCTCGAAAATGGTGATGGTCGAGGATCCTCCGAAGGCGAAGTAGCCTTTCTCCGCGCCCTTCTCGACCGGTTGGCCCGGGGTGAAGGTCTGGTGGATGGTGCCGACGCAGGTCGCGCCGATCTCTAACAGAAGGACGGTGCCGAGGTCGGGTGTCTCCAGCTTGGTGAGGGTGCGCTTGTTCTCCCAGAGGTAGGAAAGGCGGCGGCGCAGGGCGATGGGGGAGACGGAGAAGAGCGGGCCGGCGATGGCTTTGACCGGACCGGGAGTGCCGGCGGCGGGGAAGTGGAAGCGGTGGTAGTCCACCGGGCAGAGGCGGGAGAGAATGAGCGAGCCATTCGCATACTTCGCTGCCAGCGCGGCATCGTCTAACAGGCGCGGGAGATCCCAGAGCTGGCCCTTCACGAAGACCCCGGCGATCTCGCTGGCCTTCTGGAAGCCGAGGTGGCGACCGTCGGCGGGGAAGACCGCGGCGCTCCCGGCGATCGGGCGGGCTTCCGGCTTGAGCTTGCGGTAGAAGAATTCGTTGAAGCTGGCGTAGCTGTCGGCGGGGTCCGCGAATTCGGCGGCGTCCAAGCCGTATTGGGCGATGAAGGGGGCGACCTTGGCCTTGGTGGCGGGGCTATCCATGCGGCGGCCGTACCAGCGCGAGAAGCCGCCGCGCTTGACCATCGCGTGGAGCGGCAGCGCGCCAAGCGGATTGCCGTAGGAGAATTTCAGGAAGCCCTCACCGTAGACCTGTTCGGTCTCCTCGCGGCCGGTATGGCGGTTGAAATAGCGGATTTCGCTCACGTGCGGGGAAGGTGGACGGAAATCACCAATCATCAATCTTCCAATCATCAATCGGTCTGCCGCTGCGCGGGAAGAGGTGGTCCGCACAGTCCTCTGTGCGGTCGAAGCAGTTCTGGCGGGGGCATCCACCCGAGGGGCCCCAGGGTGAGGCGCGCGATAAGGGTAGCTTCGACCGCACAGAGGACTGTGCGGACCACCTTCACGCGCCAGCGCCCTTCCTCTTCCGCGCAGCGCCACTTCGATTGATGATTGAAAGATTGGTGATTGATGATTTCTTCCCTGAATGCCCTTGCACGTCGCCGAAGGGGGGGGTATCGGCGGCGCGATGAAAATCCGGGGAATCTCCGCGTGCCTTGGCTTGGCGCTTCTGCTGCCGGCCTGCCGCAAATCCGAAGAAACGGTCGATCAAACCCGGCCCGTGACGATGCGGGACGAGGATGTGAAGCTGGACGCCAGCAGCACCCAGCGCTTCGAGAAGCCGGGCAGCAGCAAGATCGTCGCTGGAATGATCCCCGAGGGCTGGACCGAGCAGCCGGCCTCGCAATTCCGGGTGTTGAGCTACCGTTTCGGCACGGGCGGGGACGTCGCAGTGGGCGTTGCCGCTGGCGGGATGGCGGACAACGTCAACCGCTGGCTCCGCCAATTCGACAAGGATCCGCTCGCCGATGCCCAGATCGCGAAGCTCGAGCAGGGCACGATGGTCGGCATCCCCGGCCTGTGGGTCGCGGCCGAAGGCGACTACAGCGCCGGCATGGGACAGCCCGCCAAGACCGGGCAGGGGCTCTACGGCATCATCGCCGAGAAGGATGGCAAGATTTACACCGTGAAAATGACCGGCCCGGTTGCGGAAGTCATGGCGGAAAAAGAAAAGCTAAAAGCCTTCACTGCCGCGCTCCGCGAGCGGGGTGAATAAGATCCGCCCCGTGCTCCGTAACCTGCCGTCCTGATGAGTTCCACTAACCCGAAGTCCATCCCGGCGCGCATTTTTGGCGTGTTCGCGGGATTCGGCCTCGCGACGACCCTGCTGGTCATCCTGATGCTCCTGACCTGGCTGGCCACGCTGGAGCAGACGGTTTCCGGACTCCACGCCACGTTGGAGAAGTATTTCAGCCACAAGAACTTCTGGGTCTTCCCGGATGCGGCGATCTTCAAGCATGACCTGATGGGCCATGACAAGAGGCTGCCGCCGCTGCCCGGCGGCTTCTGGGTCTGCGCGCTACTGGTGGTGAATCTCGTTCTGGGCGGAATCATCCGCATTCGCAAAGGCTGGCGGACGATCGGCGTGCTGATGGCCCACTTCGGGATCATCTTCATGATCATCGCCGGCGGGGTGGCGCAGTTCAAGGAGGAGCGGGGCGTGATGATGATGAGCGAGACCGGCATTCCGGGCCTGCCGTCCGTGATGGACTACGCGCAATCGCAGGTGGAGACCTCGGTGGAAATCCTGGAGGTGAAGGACGGCAAGGTCGCCGGGCCGGTGCATTTCATCGCGGACCGCCACTACAAGGATCTGGAAGCTGCGGACGCCACGCGCTTGATCCGCTTGCCCGGGCTGCCCTTCGATCTTCAACTGGAGCGCTACGTCCAGAATGCCAAGCCGATGTCCGAGGCGAGCATGGCCGCGGAACGGGGCGAGCCGGTGGTCGAAAAGTGGTATCTCTTCGTCGCTCCCGCGAACAACGAGACCGCCGCGGATACTCCCGGCATCCATGCCCGCGTGGTGCAGAAAGACGGCAAGCAGGGCGAGCTGTTCCTTCTGGCTGCGCCCAATCCCGCGGATTTCAACGGTCTGGCCGCACCGGCGCCGGCGCCCTTCACCGTCCGCCAGGGTGACCGGACCTTTGCGATCCGGATGGACAAGCAGATTTGGCCGCTGCCCTTCAAGATGCGGCTGATGGACGCCCGCACCGAGAACTTCCCGCACACGACCAAGCCGAAGTATTTCGAGAGCGACGTGATGCGGATCGAGGAGGGGCGCGAATCGAAGGTCTTCATGGAGATGAACCAGCCGATGCGCTACGGCGGCTGGACCGCTTACCAGCACACGATGCCCGGCGGTGCCAACTCGCGGGGCGGAGACGCGATCGTTTCCGGGTTTGAAGTGGTGCGGAATCCGGCCGATCAGTGGCCGAAGTACAGCATCTACCTCGCGGGCTTCGGCCTCTGTTTGCACTTCATTTTGAAAATGGTGAACTTCATGTCCCGCGGGTCACGGAGCAGCACCGCCACCAAAGCCTGATATGAATGCCAAAGTCGGACGCTGGATTGCCTTCGGGCTCGGCCTGATCGCCGTGACCTGGATCCTGGGCATGGCCGTGAGGGATTCACAGCCGGAGGGCGATGTGCGCTCGGTGCCGAATTACAAGCCCTGGGACAAGGAGACGCTCGACCAGGCCGCGCTCTTCCCGGTGCAGGATGGCGGGCGGGTGAAACCGCTGGGCACCTATGCCGGCTTCACGATGCTCAGCCTGCACGGTGCACGCTCGATGGACATCAAGGCCGTGGGCGGCAAGGAAGTGCGTCTCAAGCCGCTCGACTGGATGATGGATTGCATCTTCCGGCCGGAGCTGGCGAAGGAGCTGCCGACCTTCCGCCTCGACAACTCCGAGGTGCTGACGGCGGTGGGTCTGCCGACCCGCGGCCAGCGCGACCGCTACAGCTACAACGAGCTCGCGGCCGGGCGCGACAAGTTGAAGGAACTGGCTGCCGCTTACGAACAGATCGAGTCCGACAATCGCAAGCCGATCGAATCGCAGACGATCGAGCTGAACTACAAGCTACAGGTCTTCCAGTATCTCACCAGCTACATGGACTTCGCCCGCCACGGCCTGATGGGTCCGGCGCAGGGCAAGGAGGTCCTGCCGGTCAGCACGGCGATGGGTGCCGCTCCGAAGATCCGCGCGGAAGTGGCCGCCTCCGAGCAGAGCGGCGCGCCGCTGGCCGACCAGGTGCAGCTCATCCACCAGCTGATCCTGGAGCGTGCGAATGCCTCCGACTTCGGTCTCAAGCTTTTCCCGCCTGCCGATCCGAAGATCGAAACCTGGGTCAGTGCCGGGGGCCGGATGTTCACGATTTTCACCCCGCAATACACCGAGCCGGAGCAGTCGATGAAGGACGTTCTGGCGCTGGAGGAAGCCGTCCATGCGCTCGATGTCAGCGAGGCGGATTTCCGCGTGAAGTTCGGGGAGCTTGAGAAGAGCATCGTGGACCGCGCGATCGCCCGCGACGAATATCGGTCGGTGCCGCTGGAGGCGGACTACTTCCGCAAGAACTGGCTGCTCTACGCGCTGGCTTTCTTCCTGATCGCGACGGTGACCTCCGGCGTGATGTTCTTCACCGGGGAAACCTTGGTGGGGCGGATCAGCTATTGGGCTACGGCCGGCTCGCTGTTCCTGGGGCTGATCGCCATCATCGTCCCGATCGTGAAGCGCTGCATCATCATGCAGAGGCCGCCGGTGGGGAACCTCTACGACACGATCATCTTCATCGATATGGCCTTCGTCGCCTTCGCACTGCTGGTGGTGTGGATGTCGAAGCGGAAGTTCGCGCTGGGCATCGCGCCGATCACGGCTGCCTTCCTGATCGTGCTGGCGCGGCGCTTCGAGGTCAGCGAGGGCAAGGACCACCTCGACCCGCTGGTGGCGGTGCTGCGCTCGAACTTCTGGCTCTCCACGCACGTGATCACCATCACCCTGGGCTACGCCAGCGGCTTGATCACGGCTTTCATCTCGGTGGTCTATGTGCTCCTGCGGGTGCTCGGCCTGGACGGCGGGGATCTGGCGCTACGCCGCTCCGTGACCCGCGCCGCCTACGGTTGCGTCTGCCTCACGCTCTGCCTTTCGCTGATCGGCACGGTGCTGGGCGGGATCTGGGCGAACGACTCGTGGGGTCGCTTCTGGGGCTGGGACCCGAAGGAGAACGGCGCCCTGATGATCGTGCTGTGGATGCTGGCGATCCTTCACGCCCGGCTCGGTGGCTACATCCGGGAGTGGGGCCTGCACCTGTGCGGGATCTTCACCGCCATCGTGGTGACCTTCTCATGGTGGCACGTGAATTTCCTGAATGTGGGCCTGCACAATTACGGCTTCTCCGCGGACAAGGTCGGCGCGCTGTGGCGCTTCTACGGCGTGATGGTCGCGTTCATGATCGCGGGCGGGGTGGGGTGGCTTCTGGAGCGGATGAAGAAGACCGGATCCAGCGGAGCGACCGGTCCGGTGGATTTGCCGAAGAAGGTGGAGGTTTGAGGGGTAGCGCTTTCCCGATGTGCCTCCGGAGAGGAGGCGCGGGAAACCTCGGAACGGGGACGAAGGGAAATACCGTGTCGTCTGGTGCTTCACGTCAGCAGGCCGCCTGCCGAAAGCGGCAGCGGGCTCTGGCTGTTACCTCCATCGCGTCCCGTCTCACGCGCCAGCGCCCGGGACCGCGGAGGCTCTGCCCCGCAGAAGCAACCCTGGCAGCGCTAGACAGTGCGCGATGATCGTGGGAAGCGCCGTTGCCTGGGTGCCTACCTTTCCGTGTTGCGGACAACGAGGGACCATTCTGCGGGCCAGTGGCTCCGCGCTCCCAGGGGAAGTGAGGTGTGCTGGATTTCTGGACCAACAAACTCCAGAATCCATGTCCATGAATCCCAAGCCACGCAGGCAATATACCGAGGAATTCAAAGCCCAGGCCGTCGCGCTTGCCGACACCGGCCGGTCCGTCACCGAGATCGCCCGCGAACTCTGCATGAGCGCCAACCTCCTCCATGGCTGGAGACAGGCGGCAAGGCGCGCGCAGGGCGGCAGCGAAGGCCCGCGAGCCGCAGGCGAGGGGGACGCAGCGGACGACCTGCGCGCGTTGCGCCGCGAGCTCGCCCGCCTGCGCCAGGAAAATGACATTTTAAAAAAGGCCGCGGTCATCCTCGGGACCAGTCCCCGGCCGGACTCCGCGCCATGATCGGGGAAATCCACCGCGCCACCGGCCACGGCATCCGCCGGATCTGCGAGGTCCTCGAGCTGCCCCGCAGCAGCTACTACCACGCCGCCGCACCCACCCCCTCCAAACGCTCGGACAAAGCGGCCGGCGATGCGATTGAAGAAATCTTCAAGAGCCACCGGCGGCGCTACGGCCACCGCCGCATCTGGCACGAGCTTGCCGGGCGCGGCATCACCTGTGCGCCCGCCCGGGTCCGCAGGCTCATGGCCGAGCGCGGCCTCAAGGCCATCCAGCCCAAGACCTTCGTGCCGAAGACCAGCGACGGCCGGGCCGACAAACCCTCGCCCAACCTCATCGCGGGAAAGGAGCTGCCCGACCGGCCGGACCAAGTCTGGGCGGGCGACATCACCTTCATTCCCACCGCCTCCGGATGGCTTTACCTCGCGGTGGTCATCGACCTCTGCACGCGCCGCATCACCGGCTGGTCGCTGGCCCGCCACATGCGCGCCGGGCTCGTTGCCGATGCTCTCGCCCAAGGACTCGGCTCGCGTCGTCCGGCCCCGGGCCTGATCTTCCATAGCGACCGCGGCAGCCAGTACGGAAGCTGCGAATATCGCGCCATGCTCTCCCGGGCCGGCATCTGCCAGAGCATGTCGGCACGGGCCAACCCCTACCACAACGCGTGGAGCGAATCGTTCATGGCCACCCTCAAGAAGGAGATGCTGCAGGGAGGCTGCTTCATTGACGGACAGGACGCCCGGACCGAAATCTTCAGTTTCATCGAGGGCTACTACAACACCCATCGCAGGCACTCCTCGCTCGGCTACCGATCCCCGGCCCGGTTCGAGGCCGAACTCATTCCGTCCAACTAACCAACAACCGGTCCAAAAATCCGTTGCATCTCAAAGAGCCGTCCGTGAAGCATCACGGGAATGTGGCTAACGGGCAGAGCCGGCTACCGCAGTCCAAGGCCGCTGCGCGGCTTCCGTTCCGGAGACTTGGTGGTGAAGGAAGCCACCCCGGTGCTTCGTCCGCCTGAAGGCGGGACTACTTACCCTTGATGGCGGGCTTTGAGGGACCGCACGGCTCACCGAGTCGCGCTACTAGGTCGTGTTGATTAATTTAAATCTGTACGACTGTTTGAATGGTCGCTTCATTCCTTGGAATGGCATCCGGAACAACAAGGAAGGCGATCACGGCGGAAATTTGGAACAAGCTCGAACCGCTTGTTAGACAAGCCAAGCACTCGGCTGCCGGCTCTCCCGCGATGCAATCCGACCGGGACTTCATAGAAGCGGTTTTATGGATTGCACGGACCGGCAGCCCCTGGCGCGACCTCCCGGCGCAGATGGGCCATTGGAATCACGTATACGTCCGCTTCCGCACTTGGGAGAGGCGGGGTGTGTGGAAGCGGCTTTGGCAATCCCTCCAGGAGGAGGTCTTTGCCGATGCCCGCCACCTCTTCATCGACTCCACCTCGGTAAGGGCTCACCAACATGCCGCCGGGGCACCCAAAAAAACGGCGGCGACCAAGCTCTGGGACGCTCTCGCGGCGGATTGACCACCAAGATCCACGCCGCATGCGTGGACGAGATCTCCAGCGTCGGTCTGATCCTGAGTCCCGGACAAAGCGCGGATTGCAGCAACTTCGGCGAACTTTTCGCGAGCTTGGACAAGGACAACGTGCTGGAGGCCGCCGCCCTGGACAAAGGCTACGACAGCAACGCAATCCGCGAACGGCTTGCGGAGGACGGGATCAAGCCGGTGATCCCGCCGAAATCCAACCGCAAGGAAGCAATCCCGTATGATCGGGAGATCTACCGGCAGCGCAACCGCGTGGAACGCTTCTTCAACCGGATCAAGCACTTCAGGAGAATCGCCACGCGCTACGAGAAGTATGCCTGCACCTTCCTCGCGATGGTCCACCTCACGGCCGCGTTCCTATACCTCAGATAAATTCATCAACACGACCTAACTCACATCCCCGCCAAGCGGTGATTCATCGCCACGGAACGCCGGAGGGCGCGCATGACGTCGATCATCGGGAATTGGCCTTTGGCGGCGCTCTTGCACTGCTCGTTCACGAAGGCATTGCGGCTGACGTGGCGGCCGATCTCGCTGAAGAGCTGGCGCATCTGGGTATCGATCAGGCCGAGCTGGGCCTTGAGCGAAGAGATATCGCGGTTCGCTTGGCCGATCTGCTGGAAGGCGACGGAGGCTTCGGAGCGGTGCTTCTGGCGCTCCTCGGCCAATTCGGAGTCGATCGTGTCCACCTTGGCATCGCCCTCCGCGATGCTGGAGGCGACGCGGTCGCGGTCCTGCTTGAGCTCGGTGAAGCGGACCTTCAGCTCGATCATGCGGGCCTTGGTCTTCTCGATGGCGTCGGTGGTGCCCTCGCGCTGGAGGACTTCCAGCTTCATCTTGAGGCCGTCGTAGATGCGGCGGATTTCGCGGGCCTGCTGGATGACCAGGTCCCGCTCGCGGGAGAGCTTTTCCAGTTCGGCGAGTAGCTCGCCGCGGAAGATCTCAAGATCCTGTTGGGAATCCGACTTCGCGCCGAGGAGGGTTGTGCGCTGCTCGTGGGCGTCGGCGAGGATGGCCTCGCAGTCATCGAGTTTGCCGCGGATCTCGTCGCGCTCCTTGATCAGCTTGCGGAGGTTCCAGTATTCCACGCCGAGTTCCTCGACCTCCTCCACCCGTTCCCACACCGATTGCCCGAGCACCTGCTCCGCCTCGCGCAGCAGATGCATCTCGGCGGCAGCCTCGGCCATGCGCCGCTGGCGGCGGTTGACGCCGAAGGCTTGGGCGAAACGGGCGAAGATGTAGCGGGTGGTGGTCATGCCTTATTTGGCACCGGCGATCTTTTCCTGGAGGGCGGCGATCACGGTGTGGTCTTCGAGAGTGGCGGTATTCCCGCTGACGGTTCCGGTGGTCACCAGTTCCTTCAGCAGACGGCGCATGATCTTGCCGGAACGCGTTTTTGGCAAGGCGGGAGCGAAGTGAAGGTCATCCGGCTTGGCGATCGCGCCGATCACTTTCCCGACATGCTCGCGCAGTTCTTTTTGCAATGCGGGGGTGCCCTCGATCCCGCCCTTCAATGTCACGAAAGCGACAACTGCCTGCCCTTTGAGGTCATCGGGACGGCCAACCACCGCGGACTCCGCGACGGCAGGGTGGCTGACGAGGGCGCTCTCGACCTCGGCGGTGCCGAGGCGGTGGCCGGAAACGTTGAGCACATCGTCGAGGCGACCGACGATCCAGAAGTTGCCCTGCTTGTCACGGCGGGCACCGTCGCCGGCGGTGTACATGCCCTTGTAGTCGGACCAGTAGGTCTTCTTGTAGCGGGTTTTGTCGCCGTAGATGGTGCGGGTCATCGAGGGCCAGGGCTTGCGGATGACCAGGCGGCCACCTTCGTTCGGCTTACACTCCTTGCCGTCCTCATCGAGGATCGCGGCATCGACCCCGAAGAAGGGCAGGGTGGCGGTGCCGGGCTTGGTAGGCGTGCAGCCGGGCAGGGGAGTGATCATGATCGCGCCGGTCTCGGTCTGCCACCAAGTATCGACGATCGGGCAGCGGCTGCCGCCGATCTTTTCGTGATACCACATCCAGGCCTCGGGATTGATCGGCTCGCCGACGGAGCCGAGCAGGCGCAGGGAAGAGAGGTCGTGCTTCGCGGGGAAGTGGTCGCCGGCCTTGATGAAGGCGCGGATGGCGGTGGGCGCGGTGTAGAAGATCGAGACGCCGTATTCCTCGATCATCTGCCAGAAGCGGCCGAAGTCGGGCTGATTCGGTGCACCTTCATACATCACCTGGGTCACGCCCATCGCGAGCGGGCCGTAGACGATGTAGCTGTGGCCGGTGATCCAGCCGACATCGGCGGTGCACCAGTAGACATCCTCATCGCGCATGTCGAAGACGTACTTGCAGGTCACGTAGGTGCCGGTGAGGTAGCCGCCGCTGGTGTGGAGGATGCCCTTCGGCTTTCCGGTCGAGCCGGAGGTGTAGAGGATGAAGAGCGGATGCTCGGAGTCGAAGGCTTTGAGCTCGTGCTTTGCTCCGACCTTGGCGATCTCCTCGTGCCACCAGGTATCGCGGCCCTTTTCCATGGCGATCTCCTGGCCGGTGCGCTGGAAGACGATCACGGACTTGATGCCCT
Source organism: Luteolibacter sp. Populi (assembly GCF_040801775.1). Lineage (GTDB taxonomy): Bacteria > Verrucomicrobiota > Verrucomicrobiia > Verrucomicrobiales > Akkermansiaceae > Haloferula. The sequence continues at coordinate 1,125,926 of NZ_CP161812.1, read as the reverse complement.
TGTAGCGCTTGAGCGCTTCATCGACGTTGTCCTTGAGCGGGACGATCTTGCCGCGCCGCCAGCCGCCATCGGCGGTGACGACGTGGGTCGCGCCGGAGTCTTCCAAGCGGTCCACGATCGACTCCGAAGAGAAGCCGCCGAAGACCACCGAGTGCACGGCACCGATGCGCGCGCAGGCGAGCATGGCGACGGCCGCTTCCGGGATCATCGGCATGTAAACGAGCACGCGGTCCTTGGCTTTCACGCCCTTCGCGAGGAGGACGTTGGAGAAGCGCATGACCTCGCGCTGGAGCTGGCCGTAGGTGATGACCCGCTTGTCGCCGGGCTCGCCCTCGAAGATGATGGCAGCCTTGTTCTTGCGCGGGCCCGCGGCGTGGCGGTCGACGCAGTTTTCGCAGACGTTGAGCTTGCCGCCGACGAACCACTTGGCATCGGGTGCCTTCCAATCGAGGACCTTGGTCCATGGCTGCCGCCAGGAGAGTTCCTTGGCTTCGCGGGCCCAGAAGACCTGCGGCTTGTCCACCGACTCCTGCCAGAGCTTCTTGTATTGGGCGAGGCTGGAGATGCGCGCCTTGGAAGCGAATTCCTTGGCGGGCTTGAAGATGCGATCTTCGACGAGATGGCTTTCGATGGAGTTGCTCATGGTCCCTTGGGTTTCCAGCGCAGGATGGGTTGCCGGACGTGCGGCAAGCTACAAGGCGAATTTCGCAGGGGGCGACTCAAAATTTGCGCTTTGGGGTCCTCTTGGCGGACTTTTTCGCGATGGGCCGGGAGGAGGTCTTGCCAAATTCCGGGGTGCGCTTGCGGCCTTCCTTCGGACCGCGTTTCGGGCGGGTGGTGGGCAGGGTTCCCGGGGCCAATTTGGCCGTCTTTTTGGCGGCCTTCTTCGCGGTCTTTTTGGCAGCCTTCTTGGCTGCGGGCCGGACCTTTGGATTTGCCTGCAGGGCCTCGATTTCGACGGGGTCGAGCGGACGCCAGGCGCCGACCGGGAAGTCGGCGAGGATCAGATTCCCGATGCGGGTCCGGACTAGACGCTCCACCTTGTAGCCGAGGGTCAGGAACATCTGGCGGATCTGCCGCTTCAGGCCGGTTTCGAGAATGATGCGGTAGCGCCGCGAGGATATGCGCTGCACCGACTTCGCTTTCATCCGCACCTTTTCGACGTAGACACCGGCGATGAAGAGATCGAGGTGCTCGTTCAGGACCGGCTGGTTTGAGGTCACGATGTATTCCTTCTCCACCAGCTTGGAGGGATGCATCAGCTTTTGCGAAAGGTCCCCGTCATTGGTGAGAATGAGGAGACCTTCCGAATCACGGTCGAGGCGGCCGACGTGGTGGAGGTGCTGGAGAATCGCCGGCAGGATCGTGTAGATCGTATCGCGGCCCAGTTCGTCTTCCCGCGAGCAGACATAGCCGCGCGGCTTGTAGAACATGACCGTGTTGGTCTGCTTGGTCTGGACGCGCTTGCCATCGACACGCACGAAGTCATCGGGCTCGACCCGCTGGGCGGGCTTGAGGCAGGGCTTGCCGTTGATCTCGACGTGGCCCTCCAGGACCAGGGTGTCGCAGGCGCGGCGTGAGCCCACCCCGCAGGAAGCGAGGAACTTGTTGAGGCGGATTCCTTCGGACATGGAAGCGGTGTGGGGCGTGGGAACTTAGAAACGCAAAAGGCGCAGGCCCTTGCGGAACCTGCGCGCCTGCGGGGAATTCAGGACAGGGGAAGGCTTAAGCCTCGCCCTTGGTCTTCGGCAGACCGATGGGGCTGCGGCCTTCCTTCCAGACGCCGCGCTCCTTCATGAGCTTGACTCGCTCGAAACGCTTCATCACGGAGCGCTTGCCTTCTGCGCCACCTTTTGCCTTGAGACTGCTGTGCTTGGACATGGGAAAGAGGACCGCTGTTGCTACGCGGGGCGCGGAAGCTAGGAAGGACCGGTGCGGATGGCAATGGGAAAATCAGACTTCAGGTGAAAAGTGCCGAGCGGGGTGAAGTGCCAAGTAAGAAGTTCCAAGTCCCAAGAAAGGCAGGAAGAGTCTCAACGACCCGGTGCCAGGGGCTACCCTTGGCACTTGGTCCTTTTAACTTGGAACTTTTCCGCCCTGGCACTTGGAACTTCAGGCGGTGCCGAAGAGGCGGTCGCCGGCGTCACCCAAGCCCGGCAGGATGTAGCCGCGATCGTTCAGGCCGCGGTCGATCGCCGCAGTGAAGATGGGGATGCCCGGCCAGGCCGCCTCGAAGGTCGCGATGCCCTCCGGGGCTGCGACCAGGCAAGCGAAGCGCAGGTGGGTCGCGCCGAGATCCATGAGCCGTCGCACCGCTTCCACGGCGGAGCCGCCGGTGGCGAGCATCGGGTCGAGCAGGATCACCTCGCTCTCCGCTAGGATCGGCGGGGTCTTGATGTAGTAAGGCTCGGGAAGGAGGGTTTCCTCGTTCCGGGCCAGCCCGATGTGGGCGACGGCAGCCCCCGGCAAAAGGTCGAAGAAGCCATCCAGAAAGCCCAGTCCGGCCCGTAGCACCGGGGCGAGGATGATCCGGCGGGTCATTTCGACTCCGCTCGTCATCTCCAGCGGGGTCTCGCAACTCACCACCTTGGTCTCAAAATCCGCCGTCACCGCCGGGACCATCAGAGAGGTGATCCGGCGCAGGCGCTGGCGGAATTCCGGACCCGGACAATTCCGGCAGCGCAGGGCGGTGAGTTCCGCTTGGACAAGGGGATGATCGATGACGTGTACCACGCCTGCCTAGAAAGCGTGATCCGTGCCGGGAGGCAAGGAAGGAGGCAAAGACTCCTCCGGTTGACGGCGCGTGATCGCAAGGGAACTTTTTTACCATGGAAGACCCGACGCAGCCAGTGACCGCACATCGCTACCTCGACATGGAGGGAATGCGGATTTTTTATCGCGAAGCGGGACCGGCTGGTGCACCGGTGCTCTTGCTGCCGCATGGCTATCCCTGCTCTTCCTACCAATACCGGTGGCTGATTCCCGCGCTCGCGGATCGCTGGCGTGTCATCGCGCCCGACTTTCCGGGATTCGGCCAGAGCGACACGCCGACTTTGGATGAATTCGGATATGATTTCGATGCCTATGCCGCATTCCTCGACCGCTTTGCGAACCGGCTACAATTGGACCGCTTCACGCTCTACCTGCACGATTACGGCTCGCAGATCGGCTTCCGCCTCGCAATCCTAGCCCCTGAGCGAATCGCGGGGCTGGTCATTCAGAATGGGGACATCTATGAAGATGCGCTAGGTCCCAAGTACAAGACGATCCAGGAGTATTGGGCAAATCCGACTCTGGAGAACCGCAAGATGCTAGAAGATGCGGTGAACGAAGAGGGTTTCCGACATGAGTTTATCGGCGAGATCCCGGCAGATCAAATCGAGCGGATCCCGCCGGATCTGTGGAAGCTCCATTGGCCTTTGATGAACAATCCGGTCCGCAGGGAAGTCGCGGTGAGGCTGATGGAGGGCTTGAAGGAGAATCTCTCCTGGTTTCCGCGATACCAAGCCTATCTGCGCGAGCACCAGCCGCCCGCTCTGATCGTATGGGGGCCGAACGACGGCTACATGCCCGAGCCCGCCGCGCGGGCTTATTTACGTGATTTGCCAAACGCCGAATTCCACCTCTTGAGTGGCGGGCATTGGCTGCTGGAGACGCACTTCGAGGAAGCTCTGGCTCTGATCAGAAGCTTCCTCGAAGGCTTGGAAGTCACTCAGCCAAGCACTCTTTGATATACGCAATCCCCTTCGTGTAAACCTCCTCGGGAGCCGGGAAAAGATCGCGCCAGACGCGGGTGGCGGCGGCGAGTTCCGGCAGCGCGCGGCCGAAGGCCTCGATGGTCACCCAGCCGGTGTAGCCTTCTTCCTTGAGCACGGCGAGGCTCTGGCGGATCTCCGCATTGCCGGTGCCTGGGGTGCCGCGGTCGTTCTCGGAAATGTGGACGTGGCCGACGCTCTTGATGTATTTGCGGAGGCTCTCGGCGGGGTGCTTCTCCTCGATGTTCGCGTGGAAGGTGTCGAACATGGTGGTGAAATTCGGGTGGTCCACCAGCGCCGCGTATTCCGCGCCCTGCTGCATGGTGGTCATGAAGTAGCACTCGAAGCGATTCAGCCACTCGATCACCAGCTTGACGCCCGCTTCCTGGGCGTATTCCGCGACCTTGCGGTGGACCTCGGCGGCGTGCTTCCACTCGGTCTCGGTCGGGCCGTTGCCGGAGAAAACGCCGAGCGGCTGGTGAAAGGGGCCCATCAGGATCTCGGTGCCGGCAGCGTGGCAGGAATCCACGATGCTCTTCAGATAATCCACCGAGGCGGCGCGGTGGGAGGCCTCCGGGCTGATCGGGCTGCGAGCCTCGTCCGGGATGACGGTGACGGCCGTGGAGCGCAGGCCTTGATCGCGCAGGGCATCGCCCACGATCTTGTAGTGGGCGGAATCGGCCGCGAAAATCGGCAGTTCCACGCCATCGTATCCGGCACCTTTGAGCGAGGACAGGAGGTGGAACTGGTCTTCCTGGAGGGCACCCGTCCAGAGCAAGAGGTTGAAGCCGATTTTCATGGTGCCGCATTCCCTAGTTGCCGGATGGGTGAGCGGCCATTCCAATTTTCGTCAGAATGTGATTTTGCTTCCGTTTTTGTGAGATTTTTTCTGAATCGCGGCCTTCCTGATGACCGAGCTAATCCATGGCGAGCCAAGCTGGAGTCTATCCCATGACCGGGTGAGGCTCCGGGTTTCGTGTCGCGGCGGCCATTTGGCGCCGGTCGAGTTCCAGCTTGGCGAGCGAACCGTCTCGCCCTACGCCCTCGCGCCGTGGACCCGGGACGAGGTGGATGGCACCCTGCCGGAGCTCCTGAAAGTGCTCCGCGGCGACTTCATCTGTTTTCCATTCGGCGGCCAAACCGATGCCCCGCCGCACGGTGCTTCGGCCAATGGCGAATGGAAGGTCGTGGCGGGTGGCACGGAGATCTTGCACCTCGGTCTCGATGACCCGGATTCCGGGGCCTGGGTGGAGAAGCTGCTCTCGCTGAGGGAAGGGGAGACGGTGATCTACTGCGAACATCGTATCACCGGTGCCGACGGGCGCTACAGCTACGGCAACCATCCGATCATCGACTTCACCGGCATGACCGAGGGCGAAGGTCGAGTGAGCATTTCCCCTTTCCGCTGGGGCTCGGTTTACACCGGCGTGTTTTCAAATCCTCTCCACCGCGAATACCAGGCGCTCAAGCAAGGCGCGGAGTTCACCGACCTGCGCGCGGTCCCGCTCGCCAATGGCGGCACGGCGGATCTGACCCATTACCCGGCGCGTCAGGGTTTCGAGGATCTGGTGATGATGGCCAGCGAGCCCGCCACGGCGGACCAGCCGTTCGCGTGGTCGGCGGTGGTGCTCGATGGCTACGTCTGGTTCTCCCTCAAGAACCCCGCGGATTTCCCCTGCACGATCTTCTGGATCTCCAACGGCGGTCGTCACGGGGAGCCGTGGAATGGCCGCCATCTGGGCCGTCTGGGAGTCGAGGAAGTCTGCTCCCATTTCGCCGACGGCGTGGACGTTTCCCGCATGGATCCGCTGAGAGACCATGGCATCCCGACCACCCGCGAGTTCGTCCGGAGTGAGACCGTCTCGCTGCGCTTCACCCAGGCCGTCGCCGCCGTGCCGGAGGATTTTGGCACCGTGGTCTCAATCGTTCCGGCAGGGCCGGGCAAGGTGAAGATCACCGGCGACTCCGGTAAAAGCGTCGAAACCAGTATCGATTGGAATTTCGTTCTCTAACCTATCAATGCATCCGCAAACGGGACTCTGAGTCACCTACCACCCAACATCTACAACCCAAGATCATGAAACTTCACAATGCCATGTGGCCCGGCCTGGTCGGGAAGGAACCCGGCACCGACCATCCGCCGATCTCGCTCGAGCGCATGCTCGAAATGACTGCCGCCGCCTCCGTCAATGGCCGCAAATACGATGGTGTGGACCTGTTCCTGTTTCACCCGCACACCGACCCCGATGCTTCCGACGACGCGATCAAGGCGATGGCCGACCAGATCGCGGCGCACGGCCTGAAGGTCGGCTCGCTGGTGGCCCCGGTCTGGCCGGGCACGGTCGGTGGTTCCGCTTTCGGATCGGCCGATGACCGGAAGAACTTCGTCCTCGCCGTCGAGAAGGCCTGCCGCATCGCCGACATCCTCAATGCACATGGCGTGCGTGAATACGGACTGATCCGCATCGACTCGTCCGGGGGCGTGCACGATTGGGCGGAAGATCCGGCCGGCAATACCAAGAAGATCGCCGAGACTTGGCGTGAAGCCGGCAAGGTCGCTGCCCAACACGGCGAGCGCCTCGCTGCGGAAGGTGAGATCTGCTGGGGTGGCATGCACTCGTGGAAGGCGATGATCGACACGCTGGAAGCGACCGGCATGCCAGAGATCGTCGGCTTCCAGGCTGACCTCGCCCACACCTACCTCTACCTCATGGGCTACAATGCTCCCGAGGCGGCCCTCCTCAAGGAAGGCTACACCGACGAGGAGTTCTGGCCTGCCTACAAGACGCTGACCGATGCGCTGCGCCCGTGGACCATCGACTTCCACGTCGCACAGAACGATGGCTCGGTCCACGGAACCGGCAGCCACGACAAGACCGGCCGCCACTGCCGTGCCGATGACCCGAATGGCAAGCTGGACATCGTCAAGTGCTCCACCTTCTGGTTGCAGGGCGCTGCCGATCGCGGCATGAAGCACATCTGCTGGGACGGGTGCATGTTCTCCAACGAGATCCTCGAGGACGCCCGCACCTGGGAGACCATCCTCGGCAAGATGATCGAAGTCGACGAGGCGCTCTGAAGCGGCGGCCACTCCATTCACCATTATTCAGGATCTATCTACCATGGCTGCCCCGACTTCAATTCTTGCGGAGAAACTGCACGAATATCCTCATCACGATGTCATCGACGGAGGATCGGATTCGATTCTCGATGACTGCCTCAATCAGAACGATGGGGTGCTGCAGCTCCTGCACCGCTACGCCGGCCGAACATTCTGCTCGCCGGGCAAACGCCTTCGCCTGGATGAGAAATCCTACTATCCGGACTACATGGGCGGAACCGGCCTCGATGAAGTCTGGATGTGCTGCACCGTGCCCATTGTAACCGGCGTCATCGATACCCGAACGGGGAAGGCGCCGTTCCGTGAAGGAGAAGCCCACGTTCTCACTCCGGGCGGGCAAGTCATCTCGCTTCAGGATCTGATCGAGACCAATCCTGAAGCCGTCATGGGAGAAAAGCTCATGGCGGTTTCCCAATCCCTGTTCGGCAGGGTCACCTGGCCGATCGTGTCCAAGAAGTTCGACAACCTGAACCCCATTCCCCATCACCTTCATTGGTCGAAGTGGGAGGTTTACGACATCAATTCCTTCGACAACCCCGGAGTCAGCCCGTCGCACTACCACACCACGGCCATGGGTCTGTATCCGTTCGTCACCAAGGACCAGTTCCTTGCCTGCATGCAGCGTTGGGGGCAGGGCGAATACAACGGGGTGCGGCACTTGTCGCCGCACACGATGATGAAACTGGATGACGGCTTCGTGATGCCGAATGGCGTGCTGCACTCGCCGACGGACCTTTGCACGCACGAGCTTCACGTCACGATGGACGAGCATTTCCTGGCCGAGGACCTGACGCTTGACGGAAGGATCGGAGCGGCCGATGCGTTCTACGCCTGCCGGGAAGAGGACTATCCGAAAGACCGCCACCAAGACTGGGAATACCTGGTGGCCAAGTTCGACTTCGAGGCGAACCAGGATCCCGACTTCGTTCAGAAGAATTCACGTCCGGCCATTACTGCCAAGGAATTTGCCGGCGACGGAGTGAACGCACGGTGGATTGTTTACTGTGACATCCTCGGTGACCAGAAGTGCTCCATTCTCCGTCTCACCCTTGCACCCGGAGCCAGGACGAGTTTCCGCCCGGAAAGTCCCGTGCTGTTCCACACGAACGGCGGCCGCGGCCGGGTCGGAAAACTCGAAGTGCGCTATCACCAGAACATGAAACTCGGCGAAATCTATCCCGAGATCGGATTCATCACCCAGGCCGCGCTGAATCGCGGTGGTGTGGAAATCGAGAACACGGGAGATGAACCGCTCGTGCTGACCTTCGACTTCCCGCAACACGCGCATTCCCAAACACCCGGCGCCGAATGACGCCGTTTTGAATCAAACATCAACCCAGCAGACGCACCCTCTTCCCCATCATGAAAAAGGAAATCCGCATCGGCCTCATCGGCTACGGCTTCATGGGCCGCACCCACTCGAACGCCTACTCCCAGCTCTCCCACTTCTTCGACACCGAGCACGTGCCGGTCCGCCAGGCGGTCTGCGGGCGCGATGAGGCGAAGGTGAAGGCTTTCGCCGAAAAGTGGGGCTACGCCGGCTACGAGACCGACTGGCGTAAGCTGGTCGCCCGCGAGGACATCGACGCGGTGGACATCTGCACTCCGAACGACTCCCACGCCGAGATCGCGCTGGAGTGCATCAAGCATGGCAAGATGATCCTCTGCGAAAAGCCCCTCGCGCTGAACGGCACGCAAGGCGAGGAGATGGTGAAGGCAGTGGAAGCCTCCGGCCTGCCAAACCTGGTGTGGTATAATTACCGCTTCCTGCCCGCTGTTACCCTGGCCAAAAACATCGTCGATGCTGGCGAACTCGGACGTGTCTTCCACTACCGAGCGAACTTCCTGCAGGACTGGACGATCTCCGAGGAGCTTCCCCAAGGCGGCGCCGGTCTCTGGCGCCTCGATGCCGCTGCCGCGGGCTCCGGCGTGACCGGCGACCTGCTCGCCCACTGCATCGATACCGCCCGCTGGATCAATGGCGACATCGTCTCGGTGTCCGCGATGACTGAGACCTTCATCAAGGAGCGCGTCCACACCGCCACCGGTGAAAAGCATCCTGTGACCATCGACGATGCCTGCGCCTTCCTCGCCCGCTTCGAGAACGGCTCGCTGGCGATCTTCGAGAGCACCCGCTACGCCCGCGGCCACAAGGCCCTCTATACCTTCGAAATCAACGGCGAGAAGAAGTCGCTGGCTTGGGATCTGCACGACCTCAACTACCTCTCGTACTTCGACCACGGTGTCCCCGGCGACCGCCGCGGTTGGTCTAACATCCACGCCACCGATGGCGACCATCCCTACTCGGGCAACTGGTGGGTGCCCGGCCTCTGCCTCGGCTACGAGCACTCCTTCACCCACGAACTCGCGGAGTTCTTCAAGTCCCTCGACGACCCGACGGCCGAGAAGCGCTACCCGGACTTCCGCCACGCCCTAGGCACCCAGTACGTCTGCGATGCAGTGCTCGAGTCGGCCAAGACCAAGCAGTGGGTGGATGTGAAGAAGGCTTGAAGCTTTTACCGGAGCCCCGTGGTTCACAATCCACGGGGCTTCTACAATCGCAGGGCCGGCGACTCGGGTGGAAGCCCGCCGTGAAGATCCTAGTTATCCCATTTTCCGCCGTATTGGGATAAGCATCTCGATATTGCCAACTAGGCCCGATACCGCCAGCCTCCGCGGGTGATCGGAATCGACCTCGGAACTACCAACAGCCTTGTCGCCGTCTTCGAGAACGGTCATCCGCGCGTCCTCGCCAATGAACTCGGCGAGGAACTCACACCGAGCGTGGTCGCCGCCGCGGAAGATGGCCGCTTGCTAGTTGGCCGGGCTGCGAAGGACCGCTTGATCGTCGATCCGGCCGTGGGCATGTCTTGCTTCAAGCGGGACATGGGCACCGCCGCGAGATATCGCTTCGGAGGCAAGGACTGGAATCCGGTGACCTGCTCCGCCATGATCCTCGGGGAGATGAAGCGGATCGCTGAGATGCATCTCGGCAGCGAGGTGACGAAAGCGGTGATCACGGTGCCCGCTTATTTCCATGACCAGCAGCGGCAGTCCACGGTGGAGGCCGCCAAGATCGCGGGCCTCGCGGTGGAACGCATCATTAATGAGCCAACTGCCGCCGCGCTGGCCTATGGCTACCGGAATCCCGAACAAGAGACGCAGGTGCTGGTCTTCGACCTGGGCGGCGGCACCTTCGATGTCACCTTGCTGGAGATCTTCGATGGTGTCGTGGAGGTGAAATCCTCGGCGGGGGAGAGCCGTCTTGGGGGCGAAGACTACACCGATGCACTCTGTGGCTGGCTTGAAAAGAAGCACGACTGGATTCCCGACAGGAGTCAGTCCGGCAGCTGGCGCCAGCGCGTGGAGGTCGCCAAGCGGATGCTCTCCGTGCACGCGCTGGCCAGTGTCTCGCTGGACGGACGCCTGGTAGAAGTCAGCCGGGAGGACTTCAAGGATGCCACCGCGGCCATCACGGCGCGCCTGCGTCCCGTGGTGAGCCGCTGCTTGCGGGATGCCGGGGTCGCCGCCGCGGATCTCGACTATGTCCTGCTCGTCGGCGGTGCGAGCCGGATGGGTGTCGTCCGCGAGTTCGTGCAGGATCAATTGAAGCGCATCGCCACGGCCAAGCTCGATCCCGACCGGGTGGTTGCACTTGGCGCAGCCGTCCAGGCCGGCCTCTGCGCAAACGATGCCGCGGTGGGGGATATCGTTCTCACCGACGTCTGCCCTCACACGCTCGGCGTGGAAATGGCGAAGGAGGGTGCCGGTGGCCGGCCCGAGCCGGGATATTTCGCTCCGATCATCGACCGCAATACCACGGTGCCAACCAGCCGCAGCCGGGTCTTCAATACCATGCATCCGCAGCAAGATCACGTGGAGGTCGAGGTCTTCCAAGGTGAGGCGCGGATGACCAAGGACAACCAGAAGGTCGGCCAGGTGACCGTGAACGGCCTGCGCCACATGCCGGGCCAGAAACGTCCGGGTGAGGTGGACATCCGCTTCTCTTACGACATGAACGGAATCCTCGAGGTGGAGGTCACGGTGCTTTCCAGCGGCCAGAAGAAGCGCCTCGTCGTGGAGCAGCGCCCGGGCTCGCTTACCAAGCGCGAGGTGGAAGAGGCGATTGCGCGCATGCTGCCGCTCAAGCTTCACCCGCGCGATCTGCTGCCGCATCGCGCCCGCCTCGAGCGTGCCAATCGCGTCTTCGCCGAGTTGGTCGGACCGGCTCGCGATCACTTGAGTGCCTTGGCGGATCAATTCGAAGCCGCACTCGAAACGCAGGACCCGCAGTCGATCAAGATTAGTGCCGCGATCCTGGATAATTTCCTCCGCAGCTACTTCGAACACGAAGGCGAGCGCCAGCCCGAGCCATCCGAACTGTAAGCTCTAACTCTCCCCACCATGCCTTGGGCCACCCTCGAGCTCGACCCCGCGGTCGCCACTGAACGCGATGTGAAGCGTGCCTACGCGAAGCGTCTGAAGACCTGCCGCCCCGATCAGGATCCAGAAGGCTTCCGCAAGCTGCATGAGGTCTACACGAAGGCCTTGTTCGAGCTCCAGTGGCGCGACGGTGGCGAGCAGGGCGGGGAACCTCTTCCGCGCATCGATCTGGAAGAATTGCCCGCTCCGGCCGAAGACAGTTCGCCGCGCGCCACAGCAGTAGAGCCAACCGCCGCGCCGGCGACCTTTGCGCCGCCGGGCATCTCGCCGGGCCTGCGTGCTATCACGGAGACCTTCGATCGCTTGGAGGCGGCCATCGGGAATGGCTTGCCGGATGTCGCGGATCTCGTGCGCGAGGCGGAGACCAAGCTCTATGAGAACCCCGCGGAGGCGATCCGCTGGGGCGAACTGATGTGCCAGCTGATCGCCAAACACGAGGCGCACCCCGATCTCCGCCTCAAGCCGGATGCGATGCTGTTCGAGTTGGAGCATGGCGGTGCTGCAGCGACGCTGGCTGTGATCGAACGCCTGGACCGCGAGGCCAGCCCTCAAGGAATCTCCAACCTCGCGAATCTTTTGCTTCAGAACAAGCAGCGCATCGCGAATCCGGGAGCAGGGATCGCTGCAGCGCGGCTAGCCGGCGCCGCCGCGTTCTGGGCGAAGCGCCATACCGCGCCTCTTGCCGATTTTGCCTATGCGCATCTGGCCCGCGGCGAGCGCGATTTCCACATGCAGTTGATCGATCGCCATGCAGCCATGGCGAATCTCCTCGATCACGTGCCAGATCGTCTCCGGTCCTTCTGGCGCCAGCGCCTCATGTATACCCCGGGCCGCGACGCTTGGGATGACGAGGAAAGCCGCGAGGCCATCAAGTGGTTGAGCGGGGTCACCGCCCGCCGCGGGCCGGTCTTCGAAATTCTCCTTGGGATACTTCCGGAGGACCTCGCGGAAAAAGTGAAGGAAGCTTCGGCCCAGTGGGCACCGACGGGAACCGGGGCACCCGTGGCAGGTCCGGGAACAGCCCGGCAGAATCCACGCCCCGCGAACGACTCGCGGGCACCCGCCTGGGATCAGAGCCCTGCCTTGCCGCTGCGGCGTGAAAGGCAGCGGACAGCACCCGTCTACACCGGTGGTGGTGACGGTGGCAGCAAGTTCCCTATCTGGATCATTGGCATACTGATATTCTTCGTCCTGAAAGCGGCGATGTTGAGCTCCACCTGCAGCAATTCCTCAACATCCTCTTCGCGCTTTCCTCCATCAAAGCCGAGATCTTCCGGCGAGCAAGCGGGGGAAGATTTTCTCCGTCGGGCGGAAGAAAGCGCAAGAAGGTCACTGGAATACCAGAAGATAAGGGAGATGGGAGACAAAGCCGGCACGCCTGCTGCCGGCACGCCGGGGCCTGACGATCTTTCCTCGTTCTGGCTGCCCTTGCCGAAAAGCGACGGACTCAACCCGCGCCCGCCGGTGAAAGCTCCCTCAAACTAATTGCCGTCTTTAAGAAAGGGGGCGTCATACCCGTCGGTGCCATTCCTCGTCCATCAGATCTCCTGTATGAAAGACATAGTGGATCACCCGCCGGTGTCCCGGTGAAATGGCGGGCGACGAGGCGTGCAGGAGAAGGGGCTTCATGAGCAGGGCTTCGCCCTCCCGCGCGAGGCAATTTATTTCTCCAAACTCCTTCGCCAGAGCCGCACATCCCGCCGATGGGATGACGCCCCGAAGATGGCTGCCGGGGCTTACCCGCAGCGGGCCATTGGGTTCATCACAGGGGTCAAGGTGCAAGCGGATGGCAAGCAGGTCTTGAAGCACGGCGACGGGAGGGCGCGCGAAGTCCACGCCATCTTTCTTCGTGGCAAGTTCGAAGCCCGGCGCTTCTACGGGCCGAGCAAATGGAAACATCAGGTCCTGATGCCACGCCACCTTCCAGTTCTTGCCCGGCGTCTTGTCGAAAGCGATTGCTTGGATCGCAACGGATGAAGACGGGAGAATGTTCGTGCCGATCAGTTCCGACTTCAGTTGTCGGGCGGCCGCGAGAACCGCAGGCAGATCGAGCAAACAGCGCGTGCCCGCAGCTCCATCGGAGAATGCGGTTCCGCGCAGCTCATGCAGGAGATCCGGGACCAGCCCTGTCTCAACGACCGCCCAGCCTTCGGCCTGCAAACGCCCGGTGCTTACCATGAAGTCTCCAGCACTTGCTTGCCGATCATCCTGCCGCCCTCTTGCTCCCGGTGCGCGATAGCCAAGGTTTCGGGGGTGAGGATGCCGCCATTTTCCTTCATCGTGCTGCGGATCCGTCCGGCGTCGACCAGCGTGGCGACTTCTTTCAGGATGTCGTGCTGTTTGATCATGTCGGGCGTCTGGAACATCGAGCGGGTGAACATTAACTCCCAGATGAAGGCCACGCTCTTGCTCTTGAGCAGGCCGATGTCGGGGATCTCCGCGGACTCGACGATGGCGGTGATCTTGCCCTGCGGCACGATGGCCTGCGCCATGGCCTTCCAATGGGCGGTGGTATCGGCGAAGCAGGCGATGTAATCGACGGTCGGGAAACCCAGCTTCGCCAACTCGGCGGGCCAGTCGCCCGAGTGATCGATCACGTGATGCGCGCCCATCTTGTAGCACCATTCGACCGTCTCCGGCCGTGAAGCCGTGGCGATGATCTTGAAGCCGGTGAGCACCGCGGCCAATTGGATGCCGATCGAGCCGACCCCGCCTGCGCCGCTGAGAATGAGGAGGGTCTTGTCCTTGCCCTGAGCCAGATCCCCGGGAACGAGACCGAGCCGGTCGAAGAGGCACTCCCAGGCGGTGACCGCGGTGAGCGGCAGCGCGGCAGCCGCGGCGAAGCTCAGCGACTCGGGCTTCTTGGCCGCGATGCGCTCGTCCACCAGTTGCAGCTCCGCATTCGAGCCGGGGCGGGTGACATCACCCGCGTAATAAACTTCGTCGCCGGCGCGGAAGAGCCTGACCTCGCTGCCGGTGGCTTCCACGACGCCCGCGGCATCCCAGCCGAGGATCCGCGGTGCGGTTTCTTCCTCCGTGCGCGCGCTTCGTTGCTTGTAGTCCACCGGATTGATGCCGATGGCCTTCACCCTCACCAGAATGTCGCGCGGACCCGGGACGGGATCGGCTAGATCGATGGCGGTGAAACAGCCGGGATCTTCGAGCGGGAGCTTGCGGGTAATGGCGACGGCTTTCATGTGGAGGTCTAGGGGATTTCAGCAGTTCCGGTGAGCGCGGCAATCTTGCTTTCCATGGCCTTCGCCCACATCTCGTAGCCGGCGGCCTGCGGGTGGAGGAAATCCGGCATGGTTGCAGCGGGCAGCGTGCCATCGGCGGCCAGGAAGGTGCCGCTCACATCCAGCCACTGGATCTTGTCGCCGACGGCGAAGGTCTTGATGCGCTCGTTGATGCCGTTGTTGATCTGCCGCAGCTTGCCGTCCGGCTTCTCGTCGCGCGGGAAGACGGAGAGCAGCAGGATCTTCGCGTCCGGCTTACGGTCCTGCAGGAGTTCCAGGATCAGCTTGATGCCATCCGCGGTCTGCTCCGGCGGGTCCTGGCGATGCCCGGTGTTGTTCGTGCCGATCATGATCACGAAGAGCTTGGGATCGACTCCCTCCAGCTCACCATTCATCAGCCGCCACAGCACGTGCTCGGTGCGGTCGCCGGAGAAGCCGAGGTTGAGAGCCTTGCGACCGGTGTAGTATTTCTCCCAGGTCGCCTTGCCATGGCCTTCCCAGCCCTGGGTGATCGAGTCGCCGATGAAGACGAGGTTGTGGCCGCCCTGCTTGGCTAGGGAGACCTTCTGCTGGTGGCGTGGCTTCCACCAACCCTCGTTGCGGCTGCCGGGGACGGTGGCCAGGCTCATGTGATATTGGGTGCGCAATTCGGTGTAGCGCTTCTTCATGCCTTCGAGGATTTTGGCATAGGCAGGGTCGTCGTGGACCGACTTCATCTCGTCCGGATCTTTCTCCAGATCGAAGAGGTTCCATTCTTTGCTCGCGGGGAAATACATCAGCTTGTGCTTCTCGCCGCGGATCCCGTCGTGCGCGGCCACGTGGTGGGTGGGCTCGCCACTGTAGAAGTAGTAGATCTCCTTCCGCCAATCGGCGGGTGTCGTGCCTTTTAGCACCGGCAGCAGGCTTTTGCCTTGGACGGTCGCCGGGACCGGCAGCCCCGCCGCTTCCAGGAAGGTCGGCGCGTAGTCGATATTCTGGACCAGCGCCTCGTTCCGCATGCCGGGGGCGACGACTCCCGGCCAACGAACGAGGAAAGGCATCGCGAGGCTCTGCTCGAACATCCAGCGCTTGTCATACCAGCCGTGCTCGCCGAGGTAGAAGCCTTGGTCGGAGGCATAGACGACCAGCGTGTTTTTCGCGAGACCGCTCTTTTCGAGGTAGTCGAGCATCCGGCCGACGTTCTCATCCACAGCGCGCACGCAGCGCAGGTAGTCCTTGATGTAGCGCTGGTATTTCCAGCGGGTGACATCCTTGCCGGTGATCTTCCCGGCCTTCATGTCCGCGATGAAGGCGGCGTTCTCGGCATCGTGGGCGGCGTCCCATGATTCGCGTTGCGCCGGCGTCATGCGCTGGTATTCACCGTTCTGGCCTTCGCTGGTGAAGGAGTCGGGGAAGGGATTGTCGCCCTTGAACTTCATGTCGTGGCCCCAGGACATGTTCCGCGCGATGCTCATCTCCTGCTCCTTTAGCGTCCCGCTGCGATTCGCGTAATCGTCGAAGAGCGTGGCCGGCTCCGGGAAGCTGAGGTCCTTGAACAAGTCCAGATGTCGCGGGGCGGGGGACCAGTTGCGGTGCGGGGCCTTGTGCTGGCACATCAGCAGGAACGGCTTTGACTTGTCGCGTCCGCTCTCCAACCAGGTGATCGCCTTGTCGGTGATGATATCGGTGCAGTAGCCTTCCACGCGCGTCTTGCCGGACTCGGAGATGAAGTCCGGATTGTAGTAGCTGCCCTGGTCCTGGAGGATCTCCCAATGCTTGAACCCGGTCGGCTGGGTGACGAGGTGCCACTTGCCGATGATGGAGGTCTCGTAGCCGGCCTTCTGCAGGAGCTTCGGGAAGGTCGTCTGGCTGCCGTCGAAGCGGGCGTTGTTATTGTCGAGGAAGCCGTTGATGTGGCTGTGCTTCCCGGTCAGGATGGTGGCGCGGGAGGGACCGCAGATCGAGTTCCCGCAGTAGGAGCGGGTGAAGACAGCGCCTTCCTTGCCGATCCGGTCGATATTCGGCGTCGGGGCCAGGTCCTTCAGCGGGCCGCCGTAGGCGGAGATCGCGTTGAGGGCGTGGTCGTCCGAGAACAGGAAGAGGATATTCGGCTGCTCCTGCGCGAACAGGGTGGAGCCCATCAGGGCGAGAAAGAGGACGGGGCGCATGGCCCGAGCATACGCGGGACCCGTGGGCTCCTTGCAAGAAGCGAAGTTTGTCCAAGCTGTCGTTTGACGCTGGCAGGCAAGTCGTCTTTGCTAACAAGGCTATGAAAATCGTTCCTCTCATCAGTTCCGGCACGGCCGGTCCGCTCGGCGTGCTTCACCTGCCCCGCCTCTGGCTCAAGGTCTCCCTCGAATCCCGCGGCCTGCTTGCCGATGGCTATCCCGGTGCCGGCCAAGGCTACGATCAGATGGTTATCGACGGCCTCGGCCTGAAGCGGGATGCCGTGCTGGATTACATTGCCACCAGCCGCCCGACTTATCCGGAATTCGAAGCCTGGGTGAAATCCCAGCCCGGCGCGACCGTCGATGCCGCCTCGATTGCCAAGCTCAACGCAGCGATCACCGGCTACATCCACGACGACGAGACCCGCAAGTCGGTGCTGTCTGCCAGCGCCTTGCCAGATGATGACTGCGCCTGCAAAGATGCGGTGAATCTGAACAATCTCGACGACTGGCAGGAGTTCCACTCCGCGGTATTGAAATAGTCGTCTGTCTCCGCTTTCGTATGCAGCAGGGCGGGGAGAACATGGCAGAGGAACCGGATGAATTGCTGGAGGCAGCCGGCGGAACGATTCCGCTAGGTGTGCGACTGACGGGACATTTCCTCAACCTCTTCGTGTTCGTCCTGACCCTGCCGACTGCCGCTGCTGCCTTCCTATGCTTGGCCGGCTTGGGTGCGGTCGCCCACGAGCCCCGGGATGCGCTCGGGGCGATCGCCCGCTCTGCCGCGATACTAGGTGTCTTTTGTGCGATGCTGGCTGCCCTGCTTGGGGCATCCTGGCTGGTTTTGGCCGTCCGCGCGCCTCACGAGGATTCCGGGCATGCGCGCTGGCCCCTGCATCCCTTGCGCGCGATCGCCAAACCTTTGGTGATCGCGGGGCGGGTCTATGCAGTCTTCGCCTCGGTGGCTTGGCTCACCGTGATGATCCTCAGTTCGGGAACGCGGAGTTCATGGACCTGGTTGTGCTTCTGGGTGGCTTTGGGAATCGGCAGCCACCTGCTGGTCCGCATGATCGACCGCTATCCCGGGGCTCGCTGAACCCCGGGCCTCAGGGCTCGATGCGGATCGCCTTTTCCAGCATTGCCTCGGCAATCTCGAAGTCCACTGCGGTCCGCGCATGGATCCGGCACAAGGGGTTGCCCTGATGGATGTGCTCGCCGACTTTCACGAAGCGGTCGAAACCCACGGCGTGATCGATCCCATCCGTCGCGCGAGCCCGGCCGGCCCCAAGTTGCACGGCGGCTTGGCCGACCATTCCCGCGTCCACCCGTACGATGGTCCCGGTGTCCGGGGCGGGGAATTCCCGGATGACTGGAGCGTGATGAATCACCGCTAGCCTCGGGAGGTCCGAAGGATCGCCGCCGTGCGCCGCGACGATCTCGTCGAACTTCCGGCGCGCACTGCCATCATCTAACAGCTTCTCCAGTTCGCCGCGCGACACCGGGCTGATCTTCTCGGCGAGATCGAGCACCAGCTTCCGCAGATCTTCCGGACCGCCGCCCTCCAGGCATTCGAGGGATTCGATCACTTCCAGGGAGTTCCCGACCGCCCTGCCGAGCGGTTCGCTCATCGGATTCAGCACCGCATGGACCTCCACGCCCATCTCCCTGCCGACCGCAATCAGCGAATCCGCGAGGGCATGCGCCTCCTTCTCCGTCTTCATGAAGGCACCGGTGCCGTACTTCACATCCAGCACCAACTCGTCGAGCGACTCGGCGAGCTTCTTGGACATGATCGAAGCCGTGATCAGCGGGATCGAGGGCACGGTGCCACTGACATCGCGCAGCGAATACAGCTTCTTGTCCGCCGGGCAAAAGCGGTCGGTCTGGCCCATCATCACTACGCCGATTTTCTCTAACAAATCCTGCGCTTCCGGGATGGTGATTCCCACCTTGAAGCCCGGGATCGATTCCAGTTTGTCGAGCGTGCCGCCGGTAATTCCGAGTCCGCGCCCGGAAACCATCGGCACCCACACGCCGGTGCAGGCGACCAGCGGGGCGAGGATCAGCGAGACCTTGTTGCCGATTCCACCGGTCGAGTGTTTGTCCACCACGGCCGGGTGACCGGCGCGATGCTGGAAGACGTCGCCGCTCTCCATCATCGCCTTGGTCAGCGCCGCCGTCTCCGCGGGCTCCATGCCGCGGAAGAAGACCGCCATCGCAAAGGCCGACATCTGGTAGTCGGGAATCTCGCCGGAGGTGTAGCCCTCGATCAGCAAACGGATCTCCGCCGGATCAAGGGTTTCTCCTTCGCGCTTGCGGGCGATGAGGGTGGGGACGTGGAGCTTCATTCGATAAGGGGTAATCTTCTTTCAGGAGCAGGAGTCGGCTCGTCTGTTAGGATTGAGCTAGCCTGCTGAGCAGATTGCGGTCCTTGCGCGTACGGATGATCTTCGAGTCCATCTTCACAACTCGATCCTAAGGCAATCCGCTTATCAGTCCAATGTGAAGTGATGGGCGACCAATCTCGCCACCTGCGTGAAATCCCCCGAATCCCCCGGCGCGAAGGGCGCATTCAAGGTCAGCAGCGGTACCTGCTCCCGTGTATGATCGGTCCCGGCATGATAAGGATCATTCCCGTGGTCCGCGGTGATCAGCAGAAAGTCCCCGCCAACCTCTGGCAGGAATCCGCCCAACCAAGTATCGAACTCCCGCAAGCACCGCGCATACCCGGCGGGATCCCGGCGGTGGCCGTAGAGCATGTCGAAATCCACCAGATTCGCGAAGATCAGGTGGGGTTGGGTTCGTCGTTCCGCCCAAAGCTCTTCGATCACCGTCATCCCGTCCGCATTCGACTTCGTCGGGTGTGACTCGCCAATCCCCGAGCCCGCGAAGATATCCGAGATCTTGCCGACCCCGATGGTTTGCACCCCGGCTGCCTGCAGGCGGTTCAGCACCGTCTCCGGCGGCATCAGCGAGTAGTCGTGTCGATTCGAGGTGCGCTTGAAGGTGGCCGCAGAGTCGCCGAGGAAAGGCCGCGCGATCACCCGGCCGATGCGGATGCCGCGAGCATCCAGCACCTCCCGCGCCCGCTTGCAGAGCACCCATAGCTTCTCCAAGCCATAGCGCTCCTCGTGAGCCGCGATCTGCAGGACGGAGTCCGCGCTGGTGTAGACGATCGGGTGGCCGGCCCGCAGATGTTCCTCGCCCAGTTGCTCCAGGATCTCCGTCCCGGAAGCAGCAAAATTGCCGAGGAAGGGGCCGCCGATTTCGTCTAACAGATCTTCCGGGAACTTGGTGAAGGTATCGAAGGGTCTCTCCAGCACGCAGCCCGCCAGCTCCCAATGACCCGTCGTTGTATCCTTGCCCACCGACTTCTCGCTCATCCTCGCCCAAGCCGCGCCGGGCAGGGTGGGGGACTTGCCGCGGCCGAGCGCCTCCAGCAAGCCCAACCTTGCAAGGTTGGGCAGCTCCAGATTATCCCGCTCGAACAGATGCCCAAGCGTGTCCGCCCCGGCGTCACCAAAGTCCGCGGCGTCCGGCGCTGCGCCACAACCGACCGAATCCAGCACGATCACCAAGGCCCGTTTCACGGCGGCAGCCTCAGCGAAATCCGTGCCTTCGCCCAATCAATTCCGCCTAGCGGTCGGGCAGTTCTTTCGGGCGCGGATGGGCCAGGGCATCCCGATACGCAGCCTCGGCTTGGGTTCGATCTTCACTTTGCGGAAGCGTTGCGATCCATGCGGCGGCGGAACGCGGATTCTCCTGGGTCCACGATTTCACCACGCTGCGGAGACCGGGGCCGCGGGACTTTGGATCGGTATCGCGGAGATACCAATCCATGCCAGCCGGCAGGCTGGCCGGATCGAGTTGGGAGATTGCCACCTGCGCTGCCTTCGCGAAAGTGGCGGGTGGTAGACCGGCACTCTTCAGATACTCCCTGGCCAAGGCGGGTTCGGGGTGTTGGGCGATTGCCTGCTTCACCAGATCCTCCCGTCCGCTGTCGTTCAAGCGCTTCAGGAAAACGGGCAAATCCTCCGGTGACAGGACCTTCAGCACGTCATCCAGCGTGGCCGCCAGCTTGCGGCCCTCCAGTTCGGTCAGGCCGCCCAAGTCTGCGCCGGACGGGGCCGCAGCAATGCGGGCGGCGAGCTGCAGGCGCGGCACATCCAGCGGCTCCCGGTGGCTGGCGTGGGTATCAATGCTCTTTTCGTTCAGCGGCGGCTCGGCCTTCGATCTCATCTCCAGCCATTCCCCGGCGGCGACAGGGTCACGCGAGATCCAGGTGCGGATCACCAGAAGGAAGCTCGTGATATCGCCGCCCTTGAGCGCGAATTCACAGGCCGACGCCGGGGCCTTGTCGATGAGACGGGTTGAGGCACTCTCATAGATTACGGACGCGAAATTATCCTGGACCCCTGCTTCGCGGATCGCCTCCGGCAGTTGCAGCAGATCTTCAGCGGTGGCGTCGAGGAGACCATTGCGGATCAGGTCGTCCTCGCCCGGCCCGAGATCCCGCAGCATAGCGATCAGGATCAGCTTCTTGAATTCCGCGAGATAGGACTTGGCATCGAACTTCGGCTTTCCGCTCCGCCCGATCTTCCCGGCGTTGGAAGTCGCGCCACTCGCGCTGATGGCTTCTTTGATAGCCGGGTCCGCCATCTGCAGCCCCGTTGCTGTCCGCAGCTCTTTCTCACGGCTGAGCAGCCGCGCGTGGTCGCCGTGCTGCCTCAGGCCAAGCAGGATTGCCACGGCGACGATCGTGAAAAGAAACGGCTTCATCGGAAAAGTTCCGGCGGGAGTTGGGATTCATCGAGATCCTCGTCACTCATGCCTTCCTTGCGGATCATGTCGAGAACCTCCTTGGCAGCCGGAGTCGCCAGCAATTGGCGAAGGATTTCCTCCCGCCCTTCCAGATCGGTGAGCAGCCGGTAGCGGTCCAAGGCATCAGCCACTCCTGGAACCGTGGTCCCCGCATGACGGATATAGGCGGCCAGCATCTCCTGATCGGGATTCTGCTGCCACTCCGCGTCGAGTGCTTCCTTCGTCTGCCCGGGAGCCGAACTCATGGTGTTGGCCAGGAATATCCCGATTGCTTCCGGGCTTTCCCCGCCGATGGCGGGGCCTTTCAGCCAGGCAATCCGCTCCGCGATCTGGTGGGTCTTCATGCCCGCGTGGTACTGCACACCGCCATCCTCCCGGTAGGGATCGCCTTCCGCCGCGATGGCGAAGAGCGCGGCTGCGGGCCCGCCCGGCTCCACGCCGCTGCGGTCCAGCCACGCGCGGGCCTCCGCCGGGGACTTGTCCTTCGTCCCGTAGCGGAAGAGCATCGTCACGGAGTTCTGGCGCTTGGCCGGATCTTCAAACTTGGCCGCCATCTCGAGAAGCTCCTCCGGCGTGCCGACACTCCGGAAGTAGTGAATCACCGGAATCCGCTCATCTTCCGCGAGCGAGTCGTAGAACACCTTGGCTGCTTCAGGATGCCCTTCCCGCAAGCCGAGGTGGATTTCCGCCGGGAGTTGCAAGTTCAAGCGCGAGCAATCGAGCCGCCCCGCTTGCACCTGCTCACGGTACCAAGCAATCGCTTTTTCCGTATCCTGGCGGGCAAGGGACTTGGCGGCAAAGCCGGCCCGGCCCCAGATCTCTTCCTGGCCCTTCATGTCGAGCTGATCGGACAGCAGCGCCGCCATCGACAGGACCTTCCCGGCATCGATCTGGCTCTTGCGATGGGTGGCATACTCGGCGAAGAGGGTGGCGACCAAGGCGAACCTCTTCTTGGCAGGCAGCTCGACGAGGATCGACTCCCTCAGCAATTCCTCGAGCTGCTCGTTGCTCAGGTCTTTGATCCACCGGTCCGCCTCGGCATCAGCCAGCCGCGAACCGCTCCGGCCTTCGTCGATGATTTCCGCTAGCCGCAGCACGCTCTGCTTGGCGGACCTCCCCACGGCGGGAAGCGTCCGGGCCGTGGATCGCTCCGCTTCCACCGCGTCGGAGGAACCATGGGAAGCGGAGTTTTCGAGGGCCACGATCCTCCCGCGGACCGCGGCATTGGCCGAGGCTTGGAGGCCAAGGGGGATGGTGGAAAAAATCAGGGTGGCCAGCACCCAGGTCGCGGGATGGAGTTTCATGAAGTGCACGGAATGGGAGGCCAAGGCGGCCCACGACAGTGCCGAGGCACCCGCCGCCGGCGAACTGGCGAGCGCGGCCAGGAAGGGAGCCGGAGCCGTCTGGGAAAGGGCGGACCCGAGCCCGGTGGTCAGGGCGGATCCGCTTACCGCTGCACCGCGCTTGTTCAGCGCCAGTCGCAGCTTTTCCACCGACCGCGAACCGCGCTGCCGCCAGGCCGGGGCTCCGCCGCCGAAGCGCCGCGCCATTTCCTCGAAGCTGAGGCCTTGGAAGTAGCGGAGGAATATTACCTCGCGGTCCTTCGCCGGCAGGCTGTCCAGTGCTTGATCCAGCAGCGGTGCGACCTCTTGCCAGTTTTCTTCCCCTTCGTCGGGTCCATCGGGAGCGGGCAATTGTTTCATCCGGGCATCGTGCCGGCGTTCCCGGCGCAGGAGTTTGGCAGCCTCGTAGCAGACGGTGCGGTGAAGCCAGCCCGCCAGGCTCGGGACCCCGCCCAGCCGGGGTGCCTTGCGGGCCAGGATCAGCAGGGCGTTCTGGGCCGCCTCTGCCGCGAGGTCCCCGCGGCCGGTGCGCCGGATCGCGGCGTGATAGAGCAGGCCGCCGTAACGCCGTGCCAGTTCCGCGAAAGCTCCTTCCGAAGCCTTCGTGGACCAGTCGTCAAGCAGTGCGGTGTCGCTCCGTTCCGTCATCTGCCCCTATTCCTCCGGCAAGTGCCGAAGTGTGACAGGAAAAATCATGAGCTGCCCGGTGGCATGACTCATAGCACCAAGGTGAAACAATTTATTTGAGTAATCCGGAAGCGATGCGATCCAATCTCCAACAAACTGGAAACGAGTGATAGCAGGACGCCGCACCCGCTTCTAAACTCTCCTGAAACCCCGGATCCCATGGGACTCGATAAGCTTACAAACAAGCTGCAGGAAGCCCTGCAGGCCGCCCAGCGCCTCGCCTCGAAGTCGGCTCATCCCGAATTGAAGGGCACCCATTTGCTGCTCGCCCTGCTCCAGCAGGAAGGCGGGATCCTCGTGCCGATCCTACAGGGAGCGGGCGTGGATCTGACCCGTTTGAAGGCGGCCGTCGCGTCCGCGCTCACCCGCGAGCCGAGCCAGCAGGGCGGCACCACCCAGCCGCAGATCAGCTATGGACTGCGCGCCACGCTCGATGCCGCGGATGAGATCCGCGCGGAAATGGGCGATGACTTCCTGAGCGTCGAGCACGTGCTGCTCGGCGCGCTCAAGGCGGATGCTCCGGAAGGCAAGCTGCTCAAGGAAGCCGGCCTCGACGAGAAGAAGGCGCGCAAGGCCATCGAAGGCATCCGCGGTCCCCAAAAGGTCACCGACCAGGATCCGGAGGGCAAATATCAGACCTTGGAAAAATACGGCACCGATCTCACCGCCCTCGCGCGGGAAGGAAAGATCGATCCGGTGATCGGCCGCGATAACGAGATCCGCCGCGTGATGCAGGTGCTCTCCCGCCGCACCAAGAACAATCCCGTGCTCATCGGCGAGCCCGGCGTCGGCAAGACCGCCATCGTCGAAGGCCTCGCCCGCCGCATCGTCTCCGGCGACGTCCCGGACTCGATGAAGGACAAGCGCATCATCGTGATGGACGTGGGCGGCATGCTGGCCGGTGCCAAATACCGCGGCGAATTCGAGGAACGTCTCAAGGCCTTCCTGAAGGAAGTAACCGAGTCGGCGGGGGAGATCATTCTCTTCATTGACGAACTCCACACCATTGTCGGAGCCGGTGCCAGCGAGGGCGCGGTCGATGCCGCGAACTTGCTGAAGCCGCAGCTTGCCCGCGGCGAATTGCGGACCATCGGCGCGACCACCCTCGACGAGTATCGCAAGCACATCGAGAAAGATGCCGCGCTCGAGCGCCGCTTCCAGCCGGTGATGGTGGGCGAGCCTTCGGTGGAAGACACCATCGCCATCCTCCGCGGCTTGAAGGAGCGCTACGAGGTCCACCACGGGGTCCGCATCCAGGACGGCGCGCTGGTTTCCGCCGCGATCCTTTCGGACCGCTATATCTCCGACCGTTTCCTGCCGGACAAGGCGGTCGACTTGATGGATGAGGCAGCTTCCCGCCTCAAGATCGAGCTCGACTCGATGCCGACCGAGATCGACCAGATCGAGCGTGAGATCCTCCAACTTGAGATGGAGAAAAAGGCGCTGGAGAAGGAGTCCGACAAGGCCAGCCAAGCCCGCCTTGATCGGGTCAAGGAAGAGCAAGCCAACCTCAAGGAGAAGTCCTCCGGTCTCATGGGCCAATGGCGGAACGAAAAGGAAATCATCGATCTCGTCCGCAACGCGCAGGGCCAGATCGATGCCCTCAAGACCGAGGCCGAGCAGGCCCAGCGCATCGGCGACCTGACCCGTGCCTCGGAGATCACCTACGGTCGCATCCCGGAAGCCCATCGCGATTTGGACGCAGCCAAGGAACGCCTCACCGAACTCCAGAAGTCGGGCGCGATCCTCAAGGAGGAAGTCACGGAAGAAGACATCGCCCGCGTCGTTTCGGCATGGACCGGCATTCCTGTTTCGCGACTCCAGGAGGGCGAGAAGGAGAAGCTGGTCCACATGGAAGAGCGGCTCGGCGAGCGTGTGGTCGGCCAGAAGAAGGCGATCAAGGCGGTCTCGAATGCGGTCCGCCGCGCCCGCGCCGGCTTGCAGGATGAGAACCGGCCGATCGGCTCATTCCTCTTCCTCGGCCCCACCGGCGTCGGCAAGACCGAGCTTTCGAAAGCGCTGGCCGAATTCCTTTTCGACGACGAGCACGCGATGGTCCGCATCGACATGTCCGAATACATGGAGAAACACAGCGTCTCCCGTCTGATCGGCGCGCCTCCCGGATACGTCGGCTACGATGAAGGCGGGCAGCTCTCCGAACACGTACGGCGCAAGCCGTACTCCGTGGTCCTCTTCGATGAAATCGAAAAGGCCCACCCGGACGTCTTCAATGTCCTGCTCCAGGTGCTTGACGACGGCCGCATCACCGACGGCCAGGGCCGCACGGTGGACTTCCGCAATACCGTGCTGATCATGACCTCGAACATCGGCAGCCAGCACATCCTCGGCGAGGAGAATGCCGAGCAGCGCGAGGCCAAGGTCACCGACGCCCTGCGCCAGCACTTCCGCCCGGAATTCCTCAACCGCATCGACGAGACGATCATCTTCGACCGCCTCAAGCGCGAGGAACTGACCACCATCGTCGATATCCAGCTCGAACGCGTTCGCAAGCGCCTGGCCAAGCAGGGCCTGGCCCTCGCGCTCACCACCGAGGCCAAGGAATACATCGGCAACCAAGGCTACGATCCGGTCTACGGAGCGCGTCCGTTGAAGCGCTCGATCCAGCACCATCTGCTCGATCCGCTATCGCTTGAGATCCTCGACGGCAGGTTCAAGGAGGGTGATGTCATCACGGCGGACGTCTCCGGGGGGCATGTCACTTTCGAAACGAGCTGACCGATCAGGGTGGCACCCTGCGAGCGCCGTGACGCTCGGTCCTATTTCTTCTTCAGCCCTTCTTCTTTCCGTAATTCCTGGATGGTCTTGGCCATCTTCTCGAAGGCAGCCAGCACGTTGAGCGCTTGGACCGGCTCCTTCGCATTCTTGGTGCGCAGCCTATAGGTTAGCATTGCGCGTTGGAAGAATGCCGGGCCGGTCTCGTCGTCACGGCGCTTTAGTTGGTGCCCCTTCGGAGGCTCGGAAGGCCATGCGTCGGGGGTTGAAAGCAATCCCATCTGGAGGAAATCGCCATGCTGATCAAGATAAAGGATGCACATGACGTCTTCCTGCGGAAGGCGCTCCACCTTCTCGGGACCGATCATCCATTCGATCGTTCCTCTGCCGTCGTAGGGGTTCACCAGAGGGCGCGTGGCCGTCACCTTTCCCCCATCGACCGCGATCAAGGCGATGGGTTGCTTGCTATGGGCATCGATGTCCCAGTCTTTGGGAAAGGGGATGTCGAATTTCGCATTGAGCCGCTGGTCGAGATGCGCGAGCGCTTGCTTCGTCAAGAGCGCGTCCGGAGGCAGCTCCTCCGCGCGTATGGCGGTAGCCATGGCGAGTAGAAGCAGCGGTAGTAAAACAAGCTTCATGGAGAGCCTCATCGTGGCCTGAAAAGCGGTGTTGTCGAGATGGCATCCTCCGCAACCGGCTTTACCGGGACGCAGGCAATCCCGCCTTGCTCAAGGCCACCCGGGCTTCCCCGATCAGTTGCTCGACGCTTCTCCCGTCGAGCAGCAATTCCAGGTCCTGGATGGTGTAGTCTTCCATATCCCCGGCGAAGGGCCAAGGCGGCGAGACCGGGGGCTTCATGCTCGCGGGAAATTGATAGCGCCCGCCGCCCATGTTCGTGACCCCCGGCTGCTTCACGAATTCCTCGAACGCCTTGTTATACACGTCCGCCTTCTTGTTGAAGGCTTCGAGGCGCTCGGAATTCTTCACGCAGGCGGCGATGAAACGCTGCAGCCGTGCGGCATCCCCATTGCCGTCGAGATGGATGAAGTAATATACCAGCATCAGGCCGGCTTCGTAGAGTTCGAGCATTTTGTTGTTGTTCATGCCCCGCCCGGGCGGCATGAGCCGGCCGGGGACCGGGCCGAAGCGGGAGTCGGGAGCCACGGGCACCGGACGCTCCTTCACCCCGTCGTTGTCCCAGGTCTTCCGGTTCATCACGATGGTTTCGGCTAGGTCGAAGGCCGGCTGTTCCTTGTGATGCTCCCTGACCGCGGCCAGGTGCGAACCGGGCGTGAAGGTGCCGATCTTCATCGGCATGCGCTCCATGTATTCGGCGGTCCCTTCCGCCAGCCAGATCGGCATGGCGGGCAGCGCCTCGTCCATCAGCATGTGGGTCAGCTCGTGAACGAGGGTCTGCGTGGAATACTCCTCCTTGCTGCGTTGCCAGCCGTTCGAGGTATTGACCAAGCCCAAGGTTTCGAAGGGCACCATGAAGACCTTTCTCTCGGGAATGTAGACGCCGGCGCTTTGCGTCGGGCCGCCCGCCTTGATATATTCATTCCGGGATGTGAAAAGCTCCGCGCGGAAGCGCCCGTCCTTCGGCTTGGCGAGGATTCCCCATGGCGAGGCTTGGAGAAGCAGGTAGGTGGCCTCGAACATCCGGGCGATGTCTCTCATCGGTGCCTGGGCCAATTCACCGCCCGAGATGAACTCGAAGTGCCGGGTGTGATAGACGTACTTGCCGGTAGCGGATGACACCACGTCGACATCGACGTCGCCGAGGCCCATCTTGATGTCGAGGGGCCACTTGCTCCACGGCCTCGGCAGCTTCCAGCCCAGATCGGCGACAAAGAGCCGGTCCGCCACCGAGAGGCTGGCCAGCGGCACCTTGGCCGGTTTGCCGGTGCTCTCCAGCTTCATCGCTACGGACTCGCCGTCACGACCGAGCATCCACCCCTTGATCGCCTTGCCATCGGCATTCTTCCATTCGCGCAGAGCGCTGCCAGCCCCGGTGTTTTCGCTGACTTGGGCTTCCGCCAGGCCGAGCGCGCAGAGCAGTGGCAGCAACATCACAAAACGGGGGGAGATCATCGGAAGCAGGCGATGCCACATGTCCACCCGCAATGTCAAGGTAGGCGAATCCCTGTTAGGGTGCTCCGGACCACCGCGAAGTTATGATTTGGGAAACGCCAATGCCGGACGCAAAAAGGCACCCGGTCCCCAAACGGAACCGGGTGCCCTCGAACTGCATGATCGTGCCTACCTTACTGGACCCGGGCGCGCAGGAATTCCTTCGGATCTCCGGCGACCGCTCCCGGGCTGCGGAAGGTCCGGTAGATCCATCCCTCGTCGCTGAGCTCCGGCAGGTCCAGGCCCTCTTGGATCGCCGTGGCATCCGGGCCGGTTACTTCGTCAATGTCGAGGGTCCATCCATCCAAGGTGTCGCTCCCTTCAATGGTATAGGTCACTCCATCCGCGGTAGCCGTGAGCGAGGTGCCCCCCGCGAAGGTTCCGACGGCGGTGCGCACCGGCAGGGTCAGGGTGAGTGCCGGAGTGCCGCCGACATTGGCGACCTTCACTACCACCTTGCCTCCGGTCACGCCGGAGAGCGGATCGCCGTCAAAGGCGAATTCGCCCAGATTGTCCAGGCCGTCGCTGTCGGGATTGTCCGTAAAGTCGTCATTGGCCGCGGTCAGTCCCTTGTCCGTTGCCCAGGTCGCGTAGGGCGTGACGGCACCGTTGGTGGTCACGCTGAGGAGACCATCAAAGGTGATGAAGGGCGTCTCGAAATCCGCTCCCAGTTCAGTGACGGACCCCGGCCGGCCCCACAGGCCCGGAGCTTGTGGCACGCCGTCGAGGTAGAGGCTGCCTACCACATCGGTGGCCGCTGACAATAGCTCCAGCTTCCCGGTGCCGGAGATCCGCACCGCGGCGGTATCCGAGAGGAACTGCTGGTTTGGAGACAAGGTCCCGTTGGTGATGATCGTATCACCTGAATAGGTATTCAGCGCGCTGAGCACCGTGAGCGATGGCCCGATGTGCGTCAGGCTGCCGGGACCCGAAATCACGTTGCCGACCGTGACCGAATCGAAGCCCTCCGGATTGCTGAGGTTGATGACCAGCGAGGTGTTGTTGGTCACTCCGTTCGGCCCGAAACTGCCGGTGCTGCCGCCGTTGCCGAGTTGCAGCACGCCCGCATTGATCTGTGTGATCTGGGTGTAGGTATTGTTTCCCGAGAGGATCAGCTTGCCCGGACCGTCCTTGGCCAGGAAGGTGCCAACACCGGTGCCCGCGATGACACCGCTGAATTCGGTCTCCGCATTGTTGACGGTGATCGACTTGGTCGCGCTGCCGTAGGCCACCGCCCCGCTGAAGGTCAGCTTGCCGGTCCCGGCGCTGCCGAAAGGGGTGGGAACGCTGAAGGAGATCGGGTTCGGGATCGTGCGCGGCGAAGCATCCGACGAGCGGATGCCGCCGTTGCGCAGGTCGATCAGTGCAGTGGCATCGCCGAAGACCGATGCATCCGAGCCGATGGCGATCATGCCCGCCCCGAGCCGGGTCGTGCCGGTATATGTGTTCGCCGCGACCAAGGTAACCGTGTTCGCCAGGTTCTTGTTCATCGCCGCGGGGTTGAGCGCATTACCCGTGAGTCCGCTGCCGGTGATCACGTTGGTGAAGGTGAAGTCATCGGTCCGGTTGATGCTCACACCGGAAGTCAGCGAGGCCAGGTCGATGTTGCCGAGGACGCTGCCGGTGGTGCCGCCGTTGCCGATCTGAACCACACCTGCGGCGACCGTGGTGCCGCCGTCATAAGTATTGGCAGCTGCTAGGGCCAGGATGCCGGTGTCGGCCTTTGTCAGGGTGCCCGTGCCGCTGACCGGATTGGTCAGGGTGAAGGTGTTGCCAACACCCACGCTGATCGTGGAGGCACCGCTGAAGCTGACATCGGAGGCCGAAGTCAAGTTCGCTCCGGTGTTGCGGAAGGTCGAGCCTTCCAGCACCACCTGTTTGGAGAAGCTGCCGCTGGTGTAGTTCTCCAGAAGTAGGATCGCGCCGTTCTTCACCGTGATCGCGCCGCTGCCGCTCACCACACTGCGGGTGAAGGAGAGCGTGCCGGTTTCAATATCGATCGTTCCCGGGTTGCTCATCGTCCCATCGACGAGCGCGATGAAGTTTCCACCGGTCTTGGTCAACTTGTGATTGGCCAAGTCGATAAGGGCCTGGCCCGCGGTAATCGGGCGCAAGTCCCAGCGGCCGCTGCCGCCGATGGTCGCATCCGCCGAGAGGGTCAACGAGCGGAAGCCGTTTTGGTGCGTCGCACCGCTGTTCGTGATCACGCCGCTGCCTTGGCCACTGCCTGCAATCACCGCATCGTAATCGCGGTTGGCGTTCATGGCGCCGCTCGTGTCGAGCGTAGCGCCGCTGGCGACCGTGATGGTCTTCGGACCCAGGCCGAAGGCTTGGTTGCCGCTCGGCTTCAACACGCCGCCGTTGACCGCGATGTTCCCCGTGAAGGTATTCACGCCACCGATGGTGACCGTGCCTGCACCACTCTTGGTGAGGCCCGTGGAGCCGCCGATCAGGTTGTTCGCCGCGGCGGTGAAGACGTAGTCGTTGAACTCCGCGTTGTTGATGGTGATCGAGGACGGCGTGAGGACGCCGGTGATCGCCACCGTGCCAAAGCCGGTGTCGCCGAAGCTGACCGAATCACCTTGGAAGAACTTGTTGTCGCCTTCCTGCCAGTTGGCGCTCGCGCCGATGTCCCAGAGACCGTTCGCGGCGGCATTGGTCCAGGTGCGGGCCGCATTGCCGAGCGAGAGGCTGATGACCCCGCCCACATCGCTGAATACCGGGGTCCGTGCGCCGGTGACCGCGAGGTTCGCGGTGCTGCCGGTGAGCGTACCCGCATAGGTCAGCACGTTCGTGCTGGCACCCACCGCCGGCACTTGGGTGAAGCTCAGGGTGGTGGTCCCGGCCAGCGTCAGGCCGTTGCTCGCAGTAAGATTACCGGGAGTGGCCGCATCCACGACCAAGGTGCCGCCGTTCAGGGTCAACAGGCCGGCCACCGTGGATTCGCCAGCGAGTTGGCTGCCGGTGGCTTGCGTGACCTTGCCGCCGAAGGGGCTGTCGATCGTGACCCGCCCGGCATTCACGTTGAGCGTGCCGGTGAAGCTGCCGTTGCTGCCATTCAGGGTCAGCGCGCCGCCGCTGGTCTTGTTCACCGTCGCAGCACCCGTCCATGGGCCGGAGAGGGTGAAGGCCGCATTCACGTTGAGCGTGTTGGTGGTGCCGTTCCACGCGATGGGTGCCGCGATCACCGTCCCGCCGCCGTTGCCGAGCACCAGGTTGGAAGTGCCGTTCATCGTGATCGGCCGGGTGAAGTTGAAGGTGCCGGAGTTCCTCACCACGTAGAGGTTCGCCGCGTTGTTCACGGTGATGTTGCCCGTCCCCCCAAGGTCAGGCCCTGGTTGCCGCCGGCATTCAATTTCAGCGCGCCTTCGTTGACCACGATGTTGCCTGCGCCGGTGACATTGAGGCCGAGCAACGATAGCTGGCCGCTGCCCGCTTTCGTGAGAGTCCCATTGAGGGTGAAAGTCCCGCTCGGGACCGCCGCAGCGGTGTCATTCGGACCCCGGACCATTACCCCGCGGTCGTCGCCGAAGGCTCCTGCTGCGCCCGCCACGGTCCAGATCTGATCGGCTGAAAGGGTATAGCTGCCCCGCATCGTCGGGCCCAGGGCCGCGAAGTTCGCGCTGGCCGTCAGGCCGCCGCCGATGGTCAGCGTGTTCGCATTGGTCTGTAGCAGAAAGGCGGTGAGCCGGGGGGTGGCCGGGACCCCGTAGCTCAAACTGCCGATGTTGCGGGAGATATCGAGGTTGAGGGTATTGGCACTGCCGGCAGCGGTGACATCGGCGATCACGATGTTCGCGCCGTCGCCCGGGATGCCGGAGGGCACCCAGTTGCCGGGGGTGGCCCAGTCGGCAGTGGTGGTGCCTACCCAAGTGGACTGGGCATTGGCAACGATCGGGGTCAGGAACCAGCCTGCGGGCAATGTGAACGCAAGCAGACGCTGATGAATTCTCGGTGAGATCATGGGTTTATAAACGGGTTGAAACCCGGGCGGGGTTCAATCGGGTTCCCGGGTATCTAAAAGCCGTCTGACAAATCGCGGGGTAGGTCAAGCTGCATCAGGCGGCCAGCCTCATTTGTATGACAACAAAAAGATGAAAGACGCTTCTCGCCCTTGCGTAAAGAGGGCGGCTCCCCCCGCTATAATTCCCAAGCCACCTTGATGGCCGCAGTGTTGGCGGGAAAATTGCACGCCAAGTTGAGACGTATTCTATCCCTATCGATCATAGAGCAAGAAAGCCGTCCTCCGCGTTAGGAAATCGGCGAGGTCCCGGTCACGGACCTTCCGGAGCGACTCAAGCGTCTCAGTTCGTCGGATGGCGTCGAGCGTAGCCTCATCCCCCGCCAGCTTGGCCATCTGTCCGATCGCAATCTTCTCCGCATACAGACGCTGGAGCGTGCTCGCCAGGGCAATCCCGAGATCCGCGGCACGGAAGCTCTCCCGGTCCGTCAGTAGGATTCTCACTCCACGACATTCCTCACCGGCGAAGACGCTGGCGGCTGGCGTGAAGCGCACCGGCACGAAGCGGACACCCTGTAGGTCCGCCCGATTGAGTTCGGCGGAAAACTTCGCTTCATCGATATACGGGGCACCTAGTAGTTCAAAGGGCGTATCGGTGCCGCGGCCCACGCTGAGCTTGCAGAATTCCAGCAACCCGACTCCCGGATAGAGCACGGCCGCCGTCGGCCCGCGCATGTTCGGCGAGGGATTCTGCCAAGGTAGACCGGTGCCATCGAACCACTGCAGCGGCGAGCCGCCCTCGCAACGGATCACCTCCGGCTTCGCGCCGAACTTGCGCTCCGCATCGATCAGCCGCGCCAGTTCGCCCACCGTCATACCATGCCGCAGAGGGATTTCATGCGCGCCCACGAAGCTGCGCTCCGCCGTCAGCACCGGCCCCTCGACCCGCGGGCCGATCGGGTTGACCCGGTCCAGAACGATGAAGCGGATCTTCGCCTTGCCCGCCGCTTCCATGCAATTCGTCATGGTCGAGATATAGGTATAGAAGCGGCAGCCGATGTCCTGGATATCGAAGACCAAGGTGTCGATCCCCGCCAGTTGCTCCGGCGCGGGGCTGCGGCGCTCGCCGTAGAGGCTGTAAACCGGCAGGCCGGTTTTCTCGTCCTTGAGATCGCCGATCCCCTCGCGATCCAGATCACCGCGGATGCCATGCTCGGGGCTGAACAGCGCCACCAACTGCAAGCCGGGCGCGGCCTTCAGCAGGTCGATGGTCGAATGCCGCTCGCGGTCGATCCCGGTCTGGTTCGTGATCAGCCCGATCTTGCAACCGCGCAGCTGGCGGAAACCGTCGCGCTTCACCACGTCGATCCCGTTGAGCACCGGCTCGCCCGGCGTCGGCGGTGGACTGGCAGGTCTGGCGGGATCAGGCGCGAGGGCTCCGGGCACATGTTCGAAATTGAAATCTGGAATCGCCTGCGCCGCGAGCGTTCCCAGTTCACGCTGCAGGGCCACCACTCCGCCCTTGCCATCCGGGTGATTGCGGTTTGATAGGAAAATGACGGAGGCCTTCGAGAAGGGATCAATCCAGAGGCGCGTTCCCGTCCAGCCGGTGTGCCCGTAGCTGCCGATCGGAAACATCTCTCCACGCGGGCCGGCGTAGGGCGAATCGATGTCCCAGCCGAAGCCCCGCCGCGGCAACCCCGCGGGCGATTGCACGCTTGTCATTGCCGCCACCGTCTCGCTCCTGAAGATCCGTACTCCGTCGAGCTCGCCGCCGCCCAGCATCATCCGCGCGAAGCGGCCCAGATCACTCGTCGTCGTGAAGAGCCCCGCGTGCCCCGCTACCCCGCCCATCCGCCGCGAAGTGGGATCGTGGACCACGCCGCGCAGCACCCAGCCTCGCCCGATCACCTCCGTGGGCGCGATCATTCTCAAATCCGGAGGCAAGGGCAGGGGAGTCTCCGGTTCAAGCGGGCGGAATCCCGTATCCTCCATTCCCAGCGGCTCGAAAATTTCTTCAGCACAGAATGCATCCAAGGTCTTCCCCGAGACCCGCTCGACGATGAAGCCCAGGACGATGAAATTGATGTCGCTATAACGATAGCCCGTTCCCGGTGCCTCCGTGGGCGTCTCCAGGCAAGCGAGCTTGAGCGCCCCGCTCCTGCCCTTCCAGTCGCCGTCCGGGGATAGACCCGCCCGCAGGCCGGAGCTATGGGTCAGCAGATGCCGCAGGGTGATCTCCTCCTTGCCCCTCCCGGTAAATTCCGGGAGATAGCGGTCGGCCGTTGCGTCCAGATCCAGCTTCCCGGCCTCGGCCAGCTTCATCACCGCGGAGCTCGTCGCGATCACCTTCGTCAGCGACGCCGCGTCGAAGATCGTGTCCTCCGTCATCGCCTCCCGCACCGGCACCAGCGCCCGGCTGCCATAGGCCTTCTGATGGACCACCCCGTCTTTCTCCAAACGGAAGACCGCCCCCGGTGTCCGCGCATCGGTCACCGCCTGCGCGATCGCATCGTCGATCGCCCGCAGCCGGTCCTCGTGAAACGCCACCCCGGCCCGTGCGAGATTGCAGAGAAGAAGTGCCAGGAACAATCGGAGAGCGAGCATGAGTACGAAGACTACGTTCCCACACAGGCGCGTCCTAACAGTTTCAGACCTCTCTCGAAATTCTTGCGGCCTCCGATGTTAGTAACTTTGTGAACAAGGAGTTGCGATCTCTCATAAGGCACTCACTGAAAAAGGGATAAGGTGTGAATTGTTTGGCAAGAAGATCGCTTCAATCAATTCATTGAATCTTTCGTTTGAGCGTCATTACCCCTCACCACAGGCCGGGTCCTTATAGCCTCTCGGCCCTCCGCTGCCGCCCCTCGAACAGCACCGTCTCCCGATACCCCGCCGCCTTCACCCATTCGATCGCTCTCGGGAAATCCCGCGCCACCTCGCCCGGTGCGTGCGAGTCCGATGAAATCACCAGCGGAATCCCCGCCCGACACGCCAGGTCCAGAAACCGCGGCTCCGGGTAAGCCTCCGCACACGGCTTGTGCCAGCCCGCCGTGTTCAATTCGACCACACACCCGGATTCCGCGATCACCTCGATCACCGGCTCATAGAAGCGCGCCAGATCTCCCTCCGGCCGGAAGGCGAACTTCTTCACCAGATCCGGATGCCCCAGGATGTCGAAGAGCCCGCTCTTCGACATCGCCGCGTAGGTCTGCCAATAGTGTGTCCACACCTGCTCCACATCCTCCTCGCCCCAACGCCCGAGCCACTTCGGATTGTCGAAGTCCCAAGCCCCGAGATAATGAACCGACCCGATCAGGTAATCCCACGGATACCTCCCGGCCAGATCCTCGATCCACCCCTCGCAGCCCGCCAGCCAGTCGCACTCCATCCCGGCACGGATGGGGAGGGGACCCGCCGCCGCCTTGGCCCGCTCGATCCACTCGAAATACTGCGGCAGCTCCGCCTCCGACATCCGCCAGTCGTCGAATGGCTCCGGCAGGGCAGGGGCGTGGTCGGAGATTCCATACTCCGTCAGGCCCGCGGCACGGGCGGCGGCCACGTATTCCTCCGGCGTACCGGTGGCGTGTTTGCAGAGCGGGGTATGGGAATGGTAGTCGGCGGGCACGAACCGGGCGGGGTTTCGGGTTGCTTGATTTTCGTTAGGGATACTAAAGTCCGGGACACGCGCAAGCACCGCCGGGTTTTCCGATGTCGAACGATCTTTCCAGCCCTCTTCCAGGCAGCAATCCATTCACGGAGTATCAGATCCAGAAGCTCCGGAGCCATCCGAAGCGGATTGTCTTCACCGAGGGCGAGGACCTGCGCGTGCTGCGCGCCGCCCAGCGGCTGGTGGACGCGGAAGCCGCGGTCCCCGTGCTCCTCGGCGATCGCCAGGCGATCCGTGACCTGGCCGCCGAAAACGGTGTCAGCCTGAAATTCATCAACGTCATCGAGCCCGCGAAATCCTCGGATTTCGGCCTCTTTTGCCAGCGCTTCGCCAAGGTCGAGCGCTACCGCAATCTCAGCGCCGCCGATCCCGCGGACGTGGTCGCCCGCCCCCACTACTTCGGCGCGATGATGGTCCAATACGGCCAAGCGGACGCCCTCGTCGGCGGCAATAAGACCCTGCCCGCCGCCCTTTTCCGCGCCCTCCTGCACACCATCCAGCCCCTGCCATCGGTGCCGAAGATGTTCGGCATGATGGTGCTGGTCGCCCCGCACCTGCAGCATTTCGGCAGCGATGGCATCCTCTTCCTCGCCGATTGCGGGCTGATCCCGCAGCCCAGCGTGGAACAACTCGCCGCCATCGCCATCGAGACCGGCAAGCTGGCCAAGCATTTCCTCGGCCGCGAACCCCGCATCGCCCTGCTCAGCCACTCCACGAAGGGTTCCGCCGGCACCGAGGAAGCCCGCAAGATGGCCGCCGCCACCGCCCTGGCCATCGACAAGGCGAGGGAAGCCTACCTCGATTTCGACATCATCGGCGAAGTCCAGGCCGATGTCGCCCTGGACCCCGCCGCCGCGGAGATCAAGCTGCCCAATGCCGACCGCCGCGAATCGGCGGACGTCCTCGTTTTCCCGAATCTCGATGCCGCCCACATCTCGCTGAAGCTGCTCCAGCACTGCGCCGGGGCCATCAACTACGGCCAGATCCTCGCCGGCCTCGCCCGCCCCTGCGCCCAGGTCCCCCGCACCGCCTCGGAGGAAACCATCTTCGGCACCGCCGCCGCCGTCGCCGTGGAAGCGATCAAATATCATCAGCTCTACCCGGACGGCGAAGTGGGCTGACGGCTACCGGTTGCAGAAGACATCCGCGTGATCCGCGGTCCTCTTTGGAATCACGGATGAACGCCGGTAAACACGGATAAGAGCCGGAACAGGGCATGACCCGGGATCGGCTGCCTTTCATCCGTGTCAATCGGCGTTCATCCGTGGTTGATTTTCAGAATCCCATCCCTCCCGGGCTCTTTCCTTCCATGAGCCCCGCTCACCCCGCCCCTTCGCCAAACGAATCGTGCGGAAGGCCCGGTGGCATGAAACGCGCTTGAACGGCTCCGCCCAAGCCATATGTTCCCGCCCCCCGGGCCCGGGGGCCCTTTCCGTTTCAATGTCCTCTTCCATCCAGATCCCCGAAGACGCACCGTTTTCGGCTGAGCAACGAGTTTGGCTCAGCCAGTTCCTTTCCAATCTCCTGACGGGTGCCACTGCCGCCGCCAGCGCCCCCTCCGGGCCGGCCGTCCCGGTGACCATCCTCTGGGGCTCCCAGACCGGCAATGCCGAGGGCCTCGCCAAGAAACTGGTCAAAACCCTCAAGAAGGGCAATTTCGAGCCGGAAGTCTTCGACATGGCCGCCTACGACCGCGGCCGTCTCCCGCAGGAGCAGAACCTGCTGGTGATCACTTCCACCTATGGCGACGGCGAACCGCCGGACAACGCCACCGATCTCTACAACTGGATCCTCAGCGAGGCCGCCCCGCGCCTGGAAGGCGTGAAATTCTCCGTCCTCGCCCTCGGCGATACGAACTACCCGGACTTCTGCAAGTGCGGCATCGATTTCGACGTCCGCCTCGAGCAACTCGGTGCCAGCCGCTTCCTCACCCGCATCGATAGCGATGTGGATTACGACGTCCCCTTCAAGCAGTGGTCGGACGGTATCGTCTCCGTCCTCGCCCCCGCCGGCTCGCCGTCCTCGAACGGGGCCGCCGCCGCCGTGGACCAGCAGGACACCGGCTACTCGAAGAAGAATCCCTTCCCTTCGGCGATCCTCAACAACTTCAACCTCAACGGTCCCGGCGACAAGCACACGCACCACGTCGCGCTTTCCCTGGAAGGCTCCGGCCTCGAATACGAAGTCGGGGACGCCCTCGGCGTCTTCCCCGAGAATCCGCCCAGCGTCGTCGATGAGATCCTCGCCGCTCTCCCTTTCAGCACCAAGGTCTCCGTGCCTCTCCCCGATGGCGGCGAGGCCGCCCTGCGCGACGCCCTGATCGGCTCCTACGATATCGGGAATCTCAACAAGTCCCTGATCCAGAAGTGGCAGGCCCGCAGCGGCTCGCCCTTCTTGCGCTCGCTCGTCGCCGCGGACGACAAGAAGGCCTGGGACGACTTCTGCTGGGGCCGCGACCTGATCGACCTCGTGGTTGATCACCCCGCCGACTTCACCGATGCGGAAGACTTCGTCGGCGTTCTCAAGAAGCTCCAGCCGCGCCTCTACTCGATCGCCTCCAGCCCGAAGGCCCATCCGGGGGAGGTCCACCTCTGCATCGGCATCGTCCGCTACAATACCTACGGCCGGAAGCGCGGCGGCATCTGCTCCACCTTCCTCGCCGACCGCGCGGATGGCCTGAAGCCCGGCGTCTTCGTCCACACCAACAAGGCCTTCCGCCTCCCCGAAAACGGCGATACCCCCGTCATCATGGTCGGCCCCGGTACCGGCATCGCGCCCTTCCGTGCCTTCCTTGAAGAACGCAAGCTCACCGGCGCGAAAGGCCCCAATTGGCTCTTCTTCGGCAATCCCTACCGCGGCAGCGATTTCCTCTACGAGGAGGAGTTCACCGCCTTCCAAAAGGAGGGCAGCCTCCAGCGCCTCGACCTCGCCTGGTCCCGCGACCAGAAGGAAAAGGTCTACGTCCAGAATCTCATGCTCCAGCAGGGAGCCGAGCTCTGGAAGTGGTTCCAGGACGGTGCAGCCTTCTACGTCTGCGGCGATGCCTCGCGCATGGCCAAGGACGTCGATGCCGCCCTCCACACCATCGCCGAGCAGCACGGCGGCCTCTCGAAGGAAGACGCCGCCGCCTACATCTCCCAGCTCAAGAAAGACAAGCGCTACCTCCGCGACGTCTACTGAGTTGAAGTGAAGTGGCGTCGCGCAGCGGCTGTGGACTGCGCGCAGCCCGCTCTGCCCGCTGCCCACATTCTCGTGATGCTTCCCGGACGGCTCTTCCCCTGGGAGCGCGGAGCCACCCGGCCCGCAGAACGGTCCCCCGTTGCCAGCCAAGCGACGGCGCTTGCCACTACCGTCGCGCCTTGGGTAGCGCTTCCATAATTTGGGCAACGGGCAGAACCCGCTACCGCATTTCACGGAGGCTGCGCCGCGGCAGGCAGGTCCTTCAAAACCCCGACCTCCAGCCCGCAAAAAGACCAGGGCACCGGCGGTCGAGGTGACCGGCGATGCCCTGGCTATAAAACGCGTGCTGCGGAGATCAACTCCCGGTTGGTCAAACTCCGGGCCATCCCGAAAGTGGGATGGCCCATCGCCCGCCGAAGTCATTCAGGGAATGACGACCCGGAACCGGATGAATCCCCGGGTTGTGGCGCCGCTACCCACGGCCTCGGTGACCTGAGCACTCATTTCGGCTGAGTTGTCGGAATGCACCGTCTTGATCTTCGGGGCACTCGACCAGGCGAACAGATCGCGCGAGGCCTCCGCATACACGAAGGCATACACGGCCGGATCCTTGGTGAGCACGCTCGTGATCGTCGGGACACTTCCGGGATTTTCGGGATCGGAACCGTAGGCGAACTCCTCGGCGTTGGTGTAGCCATCGCCATCAGGATCGGCATTCTCACCCGAGATGGCCGGGTCGGTGTTGGCCGGAGCGGCGAACTCCTCGTTCACCCATTGGTCATAGGTTTGAAGCGGGAATCCGAGACCACCGATGACATTGTCATTGGCATCGATGTTGTCCGGAATGCCGTCGTGGTCGGTATCCGTCGCATTGTCGATCTTTCCGTCTCCGTTGGCGTCAAGGGCACCGTTGCCGACCATCGCGATATCCATCACCCCCGAATTGGAGCTGTCGGGATCGATGTAGTTCGGAATGCCGTCGCCGTCCGTGTCGCTGATCGAAGGGCTGTTCGCATCGCCGAAACCGGCAGGCAGACCGTCGGCGGACAGCACCAGGCCATCCTTGTCCGTGTCGGCTCCTTCGCCGATGCCGTCGTTGTTGGCATCGGACACACCCAATCCGCTTTCGACGAGATCCGAAATGGTGTCGTTATCGCTGTCGAGGTCCACAAAGTTGCGGGCTCCATCGCCATCGGTGTCCGGCACCGGCAGCACGGCTCCCGTGCCGCCTCCGCTCACGGCATCGTTTGCATCCACGGAATCCACGATTCCGTCACCGTCTTCGTCGGAATTGGTGTCACCGCTCGGATCTTGGCGTCCGTCTCCGTTGTTATCCTTGCCGCCGGCTTCGATGACGTCATTGATGCCGTCGTTGTCGCTGTCCAGATCGCGGAAGTTGGGAATGCCATCCGAATCGAAGTCGTTCGCGCCGTCGAGTGCATCGGGAATGCCGTCGGCGTCCGAGTCCCCGTCGCGGAGATCATAGATCCCGTCACCATCGGTATCGACCAGGCCGGGGCCTTCATTCACATTGGAAATCCCATCCCCGTCGGCATCGCCGGTGGGATTGGCCAGTCCGCCAAATGTGTCGGGATCATTGTCCACGACATCGGCTATTCCGTCGTCGTCGTCATCCGCCGCATTGTCGATCCTACCATCCCCATTGCCGTCCAGCGCGGCATTCGGAGTGCCGCTGATGTCGGTGCCGCCGACGTTGTCGCTGTTGGTTTCGTAAGCGTTGGGAATCCCGTCTCCATCCGCATCCGGCAGCGGCCCCGAAGGGGAGGGGGCATCACCATACCCGGCCAATCCGTCGGCCGCGTTGGAGATCCCGTCACCGTCGGTATCCGCGGCAGGGTAGATTCCCGTGGCATCGCCAGGGGACGATTGGCCCGATTCGACCAAATCGCTCAAGCTGTCATTGTCGGAATCGACATCAAGGTAGTTCGGGGCTCCGTCGCCATCGATGTCGGCCACCGGCAGTACGACACCCGTGCCGCCTCCGGCCACGCTGTCGTTCGGATCCGCCGAATCCACGATTCCGTCGCCGTCCTCGTCGGGATTGGCGTCGCCGCTGGCATCCTGACGCCCGTCGCCATTGGCATCCTTGCCCCCGGCTTCGATCACGTCATTGATGCCGTCGTTGTCGCTATCGAGATCGACCTGGTCCGCCACTCCGTCGCCATCGGTGTCGCCGTCGGCATCGGCATCGGCATTGGCCACCTCGACCGCGTCGGGGATCCCGTCGCCGTCACTGTCCCCGTCGAGTCCGGAAATAATCCCGTCGCCATCGGGGTCCGATCCTTGCGAAGCCGTGGCGTGGCCGACGATGATGTCGCCGTTCAGGACGTTGATCAGCCCGAGATTCACGGCGTTGAGCTTGATCCGGATCGCGTTGGTTTCCGTTTGAAACCCGCCTGACGCGGACCCTGTCGTCGTGGTTTCGTTGAGAATCACC
The DNA here is from genome assembly GCF_040801775.1 of Luteolibacter sp. Populi. Taxonomy (GTDB): domain Bacteria; phylum Verrucomicrobiota; class Verrucomicrobiia; order Verrucomicrobiales; family Akkermansiaceae; genus Haloferula. The sequence goes on along the minus strand of NZ_CP161812.1, from coordinate 1,084,241 downwards.
GAGAGACCCGCCACGGCGCCGGCATCGACATTGACTCCGGTGTTCGGTGGCACGTTGGTAAGGTCGATCGCGGAAAGGTCGATGTTCAGCCCCGCCACCTTGAGACTCAGGCCGGCCAGCGAAACATTGGAGCTGGAGGAGTAGGTTCCAGGCGGGCCGCTGATGGCCACCGCGGTGCTTACCGCGGGAGCTGTCACCGAGACCAGAGGCTGGCCGCCCAGAAGCTGGGCCACGTCCAAGGAAAGATTGGCGACTTGGGAGGACGCATTCGTGGTGTGGGATCCGGCAGATCCGTTAACCGTGGAGCTCGCGGCCACGTTGATCACGCCGCTTGCGCTGGCCAGCTCGAGAACCAAGGGCACCCCCGCAGTGAAATTGAGCGGAACTGCCGATTGCGCCTGTGTGTAAGGTGCCGGGGCAATTCCGGATGCCGATCCGACATTGCCACTGTCGGCAGTGATCAGGCTTGCGATCGACAGGTGGATCGATGCACCCGTAACCGAGCTATCAGCATCAGTGGTGGGGATTTCGGCACCTTGGGCGGTGTGCCAGAAAAACAGCGCCAGCACGAGGGCTGACGATTTGGGACGGGAGTTCGACGAAAGTAGCCCGCTTTCCGTCAGGAGTTGGATCTTCATTTGGTGTTAGGTGTTTGCACAATGCAAGGGTCCCAAATGGTATGCCTCGGTTTAAATTATCGCAACCTGTTTTAGATGTCAAAGTGGAAACTATTTCATCATTTTGTTATCGAATTTGTATAACCGGATTTGCCACTTTGGCAGGTTGATATCGAGATTCAAGTTTCGGATGAAAACTATCTCCTTATGGGGTCCATTTCTGCTTTTGGATGAGCCTATTATGCCGATTTTGATGCCAGTTGCTCTAGCGTGGGTGCCTCAGGGGCTGATTGGTCTTCCCGGGAAAATATAACTCCATGGGCCGTCGTCATGCCGGGATCTCGGGCAGATGGTCAGTGAGAAGCTGCATCTGAATCGAAAGAGGAATGGCTGCGGGTGGCAGATAGGTTAAACGTCAATGGGATAAGAGTCGGAAAGAGGAAGGACTCGGTTCCGGGTCGCCTCTTCTCAAGCCGTTGCGTGTCTTCGCCATTGGGTCTTGGATTTGAAATTTCAGATCTGAAATCATGCCTTCCCCCTCCTGCCTTCCTCCTGTTCAGAACTCAGGCATTTCATCGGGCCTCCCGCGCCGCCCCTCCGGTTCCAAACCCTTGCGAACTTGGCTTCCTGGCGGTTCAAATGGTCCGATGACTTCTCCCCGCTTCTCCATGACCTCTTCTGCAGCCCCCTCAATAGACCCGCATGCCCCATCGCAAATCCGCTTGCCGTTTCCCTGCCGGTCTGCTTCATTCCCGCCCGCTTCGCAAGGAACGCCGCTGTAGCTCAGGGGTAGAGCAGCTCATTCGTAATGAGCAGGTCGTCGGTTCAAATCCGACCAGCGGCTCCAGTTGATATCCAACGGGTTGGATTGAATTCAACGAGCGAATCGCAAGAAGTGGAGACCCTTCGCCAGTCCGGTTCCCTGCCCCAACGGGACGATTCATTAGAGCCCGGCACGCAGCCCGGGGGAGGCTGGAAGTGCAATCGCGGCCTGAAAGGGTGCTATGCGGGGGCGGTGCCAGGTATCGGTCGGGCCCCGGGATCAGAAGGTGGCCCACACACAACATCGAGGGAGCACCTCTCGAAAAATCCATTTGTAACCCAACGATCCTCCGAATACCTCCCTGCCCAAACCAACCAAGGAGAATCGATTTGGCCAGAATCCTAGGATACGTCGCCACAAGTCTCGATGGCTTCATCGCCACCGCCGATGAATCGCTGCAATGGCTCTTCACCCGGGGCGATATGAAGCTGGGCGAACACGACTACAATCTCTTCCTCAAGCGCATCCGCACCGTGGTCATGGGCCGCACCACCTATGACTGGATCGCCAACGACCCCAGCCCCTGGGCCTACGCCGACCAGCGCGTCATCGTCGTCACCTCGACCCCCATCCCCGATCCCAAGGGACCTCTGGAAACCCGTTCGGACGTCGACGCCTTGATCGCCGAATTGCGGACGCTCGTTGATGGCGATGTATGGATGCTAGGCGGGGGTAAACTCCAAATGGCTTTCATGGAGCGCGCTGCCCTCGACGAAATCGAGATCTACATCATCTCCTCCATCATCGGCGGCGGGTATCCGCTCTTCCCGCCCACCGGCTTCAATGCCTCACCCACCCTCATCTCCGCCGAGTCCCTCGGCGGCGGGGGTGCTCGCTTGCACTACAAGTTCGGCTGACAGCGAAGGGCTCCCGAGCTTAGCCTTGCTCCGGGTCGTGGTAGCGTGCGAGCCAGTGAGCGTAGGGTGCGGGCAATACCCATGTCGGCTTGTCCTTACGAAGGATCCTCGCGGCATAGTAAGGCCAGTGTGGGTTGGCCAAATGCGCGCGACCAATCAGAGCCAGGTCAAGTTGCTCGTCGCGAATAGCGGTGTCGGCAAGGTGGGGCGCGCCAAACCCCCAGGCGGAAGAGACGGGAATGTTCGCTTCATCACGAACCTGTTTGGCGATTGGCCCCAAAAACGCCGGCCCCCAAGGGATTTTCGTGTCCGGAATCGTGAATCCCACGCTGACACTCAGCAAATCGAGGCCATCCTCGCGCCAGTTTTTCACCAGCTCGATAGATTCACGAAGAGTCCGGTCATCATGGTTGTCATATTCCAATACCCCGAACCGCGCGGTCAGCGGGAGATTCTCCGGCCACACCTTGCGGACAGCGGCCAGAGTCTCGCGTGAAAAGCGGCTCCGGTTCTCAACGCTCCCTCCGTACAAATCGGTCCGGACGTTTGAGTGCGCGGAAAAGAAGCTCTGCGCCAGGTAGCCGTGCGCGAAGTGGAGCTCCAGCCATTCAAAACCCGCTTCGAGCGCGCGCCGGGCAGCATCGGTAAAATCGCGCTGAACGCGCTGGATCTCATCCACGCTCATCTCCTCGGGCACACGTGCCAGGTCACCGCCGTAGGCCAGTGCGGAAGGGGCGATCGGCTGCCATGCCCGTGGATCGCTCTTGGGAATGTGGTCGTCACCCTCCCATGGAATGTTGGCACTCGCCTTGCGGCCCGCGTGGGCGATCTGAATGCCCGGGATCGCTCCCGCCGCCTTGATGGACGCGGCGATCTTGCTCAATTCCGCGGCCTGACCGTCGTTCCAGATTCCGAGACATTTTGGCGTGATGCGGCCTTCCGGAGATACCGCTGTCGCCTCGACGACCACCAACGAACTGCCACCGCGTGCCAGCGTCGCGTAGTGGACTTGATGCCAGTCGTTGGCGAGTCCGTCATCGGCCATGTATTGGCACATCGGCGGTATCGCAATGCGGTTGCGAAGTTTGACGTCCTTCAGTTGAAACGGGGAGAATAGGTCACTCATGGTCGGCTGCCGCGTTGTAGTCTAGTTCGATCATAATCGAACAATTGCATCCGTCAATGAATGCCTTTCGTTCGCATCCCCGGATCAGCGCCCGATCCCGGATTGAAAGTCTTTTTCCATCCATCCATTCCGGTCCAAATTCGAAAACCACCCTGCCTTCCATCCGTGTCCATCCGGCTGTTATCCGTGGTTGAAATTCCAGTCTCACAAACGTCCCAAGGTCTTCTCCCCCTTACCAACCTGCTAAGCCAGAATTCCCCTGTACCTGTCATTTCGCGGATTGCGAAGCAGCCCCACCGGCCGCTTCTTCGACAAAACCCCGGATGAAGAAACCCACCCTGCTGGCTTGTGCCCTGATCCTCGCATCTCCGTCCCTCGGGCTAGGAGCTGCCGAACTCCTCTTCCCGAACTCCGACTTCGAGACCGGCACCCTGCAAAACTGGACCGCCTCCGGCACCGCCTTCACCCCCCGCCAGCCCACCTTAGGCGACAACACCAGCGCCCGCGGCAACGTCCCCTGCGGCATGCAGGGCAACCGCTGGATCGGCAGCTTCGAAAACTACGATGGCAGCAACGGCGCCCCCGGCGACACCCGCGGCGACACTCCCGTGGGCACCCTGACCTCCACCGAGTTCACCATCCAGAAGCGCTACATCACCTTTCTGGCTGGCGGCGGGAATCTCCCCGGCCTCGCCGGCGTCAAGCTGCTCTGCGAGGGCCAGGAATACGCGATGGGCACCGGCATCGACAGCGAATCGATGGTCCCCGCCACCTTCGATGCCCAGGCCTTCGCCGGCAAGACCGCCCGCCTCGTCATCCACGACCAGGCCACCGGCGGCTGGGGCCACATCAATGTCGACCACTTCCAGGCCAGCGATGAACCGGCACCCATCGGCTTCCGCCTCACGCCGGGCATCCCGCACGCCGATGCGCCCGCCGTCGGCTACGGCCAGCCGCTGCGCCCGCAGTTCCATTTTAGCTCGCGCCGCAATTGGTTGAACGACCCGAACGGCATGGTCTTCGATGGCGAAAAGTATCATCTCTTCTTCCAGCACAACCCGCTCTCCACGGGCTGGGGGAACATGACCTGGGGCCACGCCATCAGCACCGATATGGTGCACTGGCGGCAGCTCGACCATGCCTTGCTACCCTACCAGGTCGAAGGCCGCAGCGGCACCATTTACTCCGGCACCGCGGTGGTGGATCACAACAACAGCCTCGGCTACCAGGTCAGCTCCCGCAAGACCCTCGCCGCCTTCTTCACCTACGCGCACAACGGCCCCTTCTACCAGGCCCTCGCCTACAGCACGGACGGTGGCGTGACCTGGCAGTATCACGACCATGGCCGCGCCGTGGTCCCGAACCAAGGCTTCGACGCCGGCGAGCGCGATCCGAAAGTCTTCTGGCACGAGACCTCCCAGCGGTGGGTCATGGTCCTCTGGGTGCAGAACGGCCCGGGCCGCGTGCGCTTCTTCACTTCTCCCAACCTGAAGGACTGGACCTTCGCCTCCGACCTCATGCGGGACTGGGCCTTCGAGTGCATGGACCTCGTCTTCCTGCCGGTCGACGGGGATGCCGGGCAGATGAAGTGCGTCGTCTATGACGCCAGCTTCGACTACGAAATCGGCAGCTTCGATGGCACCGCCTTCCACACCGGGGCGGGTCCCTTCCACGCCAGCTACGGCAGCTTCTACGCCGCGCAGACCTTCAATCAGGCACCCGGTGGCCGCGTCGTCCAGATCGGCTGGATGAATGGCGGTCCGGACCCTTCGGCAGCCCACGGACTGCCCTACAACCAGCAGATGTCCTTCCCCTGCGACCTCACCCTGCGCACCACGCCCGATGGCGTCCGGCTCTGCGCGAACCCGGTGCCCGAGATCTCCTCGCTGGTCACCTCGACCTACCAGATCTCGAACCAGCCCCTGGACTCTAACAATCTGTTAGCCGGAGCCGGTGCGCTCGATCTGGTCGACCTCTCGCTCGAGTTCGATCCGGGCACCGCCACCGGGATCGTCATCGATCTCCCGCGCACCAGCGTCCGCTACGATGTCGCCACCCGGACCTTCAACTTCACCAACACAGGCGGCAACCAAGCCCCGCTCGTCGATGGCCCGGTCCTGCCACGCTCCGGGCGGGTCAAGCTGCGCCTCCTGCTCGACCGCCTGAGCCTGGAAGCCTACGCCTTCGATGGCGAAAAGTTCAGCTCGCACTACCTGAATCCGAACAACGGCGTCGCCACGCCTTCGCTGCGCGCGGTGGGCGGTCAAGGAACGCTTCACTCGCTCACGGTAAAGTCTCTCGGCACTTCATGGAGCGAGGAGCCACCGCTCTCGACCACCCTCCAGAACCCCGGTTTCGAGGAAGGCATCCCCGCCGCCGCGTCCTTCACCAACACCGTCCCCGGCTGGACCCCTTTCGGCGATTGGGCGGATGCCGCGGGCCGCTGGGATGACAGCGGCAATGCCCTCTCCCAAGCCGCCGGTTTCCCCGACTTCACCGGCCTCGGCGCGGCCGCCTTCAAAGCCCGCAACGGCAGCACCGAGACCCGTGGCGGCCTCTTCCAGTCCCTCGGCCGCGTGGCCCTCTCCGACCTCGGCAAGACCTTCACCCTCGCTGCCGACCTCGGTGGCCGCATCACCGACGGCACCGGAAACTACGCCCACTCCGGCGAACTCAGCGTCTCCTTCCGCAAGGGCGTGACCTCTGGCATCCCCGGCGACAAAGGCACCGTGGTCGGTGCTCCCGGCACCCGCATCATCTCCGCCGATGACGCCGCCTTGCCCTCGCTCGCGGGTGTCTTACCCACACGGGTCACCGCCGTCTTCACCCCCGCGCTCGAAGATGTCGGCACCGAAGTCTTCGCTGTCCTCGACCTGCAGAACCTCTCCGCCAGCACCAGTGCCACCGATGGCGAGAAGCAATACTTCGCCGACAACCTCTCCCTGCAAGTCGCCCTGCCTGCCGCTCCCACCGGCCTGCTCGCCTACGAAGGCTTCGACTACCCTTCATCCTCGGCCTCCATTTCGGGCCTTGATGGCGGCAAGGGCTGGGCCGCGCCCTGGGCCACCGTTGACAATGGCAGCGCCAACTTCACAAGCACCGGCCTCACCGCCGGGAACAAGGCTCCCACAGGCTTCGACGCCGAATCCACAGGCGGCTCTTGCACCCTGCCGAACGGCCGGCGCATCGGGCGCTCCCTCGATACCAGTGCCAATGGTCCCTTCGCAGCACTCGGGCTCACCGATGCCAGCGGGCGCATCGGCAAGGACGGCACCAGCGTCTACCTTTCCTTCCTGCAACAGGCCAACGGCACCGGGATGTTCTACGAGTTCGAGTTCCACCGTGGCAGCCTCGGCGACGCCGGGCGCATCGCCGGCATCGGCAACGACCAAGGCGGCAGCAACGTCAACCTCCGCGCTCCCGGCACGACCCACACGGTGATCGGGGCAGGGGATGCCGCGGTAAACTTCTACGTCGTCCGCATCGACTTCAAAGCCGGTGATGACGACGTCTTCATCTACCGCAATCCGACCTCCACTATCCAACCGCCGACCGCCACCTTGGCCAAGCTGAATGCCACCGACATGTCCTTCGACGGCATCTCCTTCGGAGCCTTCCTGAACAGCCGCACCGTCGCCCACGACGAGATCCGCATCGGCCGCTCATGGGCCGAGGTCATCGCCGAAGACCCCTACCTCACCTGGTCCCGCGACAGCGGCCTGACCGGCCCCGCCGCCGGGTTCGATTCCGATCCCGACCACGACACAATCCCCAACGGCCTCGAATGGGCACTCGGCGGAAACCCCACGCTCCCCACCACCGCGCCCACCGCATCCGCCAGTGCCGGTGAAGGCCTCACCCTCAGCTTCCCCCGCAATCCCGCAGCCATCGGCAACGCCGCCCTCACCCTCGAATGGACCACCGACCTCGGCGGCGATTGGATGGAAGTCCCCATCACCAACAGCGCCACCTTCCCTGGCGGCGTCGCAGTCGCCGTCCAAGCCAACCTCGTCACCGTCCACATCCCCGCCACCAACACCGCAGAAGGCCACCTCTTCGCGAGGCTAAGGGCGGTGCGGAATTGATTGTCCGCGCTCCCGGGGGGGCGTGCCCCGAAACGGCACGGGGATGGTACCCCGAACGGCACGCCACCCGTAGCCCCGAACGGCACGCAAAGGTTATCCCTCTTAAGGGTACCCCTATAAGAGAGTACACTCTCATGACAGAAGCCAAGGAAGACCGGGCTGGCGGGCAGTGGTGCCGGGATAGTGCGGACTTTCGGCTTGTCCCCTTTTGTGGAGGGGTCTAGGTGGCAGTCTGCGTTTTGCAATTCCCCCTTGAGGACGCACTCCCTCCGGCCGCGACCGCTTCCGCCCCGGTCGTCCTGTAGCCAGCCGCCTCCGACGTCCATGAGATTCCCCTCCGTTTCGCTTTCCCTCCTGGCCTGTGCTGCCGCTACCGGGATTCTCTCCGCGCAGGACGCGAAGATCCTGGAGACCGAGAACATCGTGCAGGCGGCCAAGGGCGGCGGGGCGAACTGGGCGGCGGCGGCCAAGGACCAGTCGCTGACGGTCGGCGACCGGATCCGGACCCGCCAGCGCAGCCGGGCGACGGTGAAGCTGACGGATCTCTACACGATGCGGCTGGAACAGTTCACCACCATCGAGATCGCGCCCGGGCTCTTCCAGGAGGCCAAGCCGCGGCTCGATGTCGGGAGCGGGGCGGCCTTCATCTTCAGCCGCGAGCAGAGCGGGGAGATTGATATCAAGACCCCCGCGGCCAACGGAGCGATGCGCGGCACCCAGCTCTATGTGAAGGTCGATGCCAACGGCCGCTCCCAATTCCAGGTGTTGGAAGGCCAGGTCGAGTTGGCGAACCTGCAGGGCAAGCTGGTCCTGAATGCCGGGGAGGCCGGCGAAGCCTCGCCGGGCCGGGCACCGAAGCGGACCGCCGTGATCATGGCGAACAACCTCCTGCAGTGGGCGCTCTACTATCCCGCCGTGCTCGATCCGGAGGAGCTGGGGATGAGCGCGGGCGAGCAGAAGGCGGTGGCGAAGTCGCTGGACGCTTACCGTTCCGGGGATTTGCTGGAAGCGTTGGAGAGTTATCCGGGGCGTTCGCCGCGGGGCAATGGCGGCAGGCTTTACCATGCCGCGGTGCTGCTGGCGGTGGGGCGTTTGGATGAAGCCGAGAAGGCATTGCAAGGTGTCCCTGCCGGGAACCCGGGCAAGCGGGCGCTGCGGCGGATGACGGCTGCGGTGAAGTTCGAGGAGCAGGAAGCCTGGGGCGCCGACCGCCTCGGGACGGCAGGGGAGGCGATCGCCGAAAGCTACTACCGCCAGTCGCGCTCCAACCTGAAGGGCGCGCGCGAGGCCGCGAACCAGGCGACCCGGCTTGCACCGAACAATGGCTACGCGTGGACCCGCTTGGCCGAACTGGAGTTTTCGTTCGGTCGTGTGCCCGAGGCGAAGAAGGCGCTGGCCACCGCGCTGGAGCTGACGCCGCGCAATGCTCGCGCGCATTCGCTGCAGGGCTTCGTGCTGAGTGCAGAGAACAAGATCCCCGAGGCGCGGCGTTCCTTCGAGGAAGCGGTGAATCTCGATGGCGCTTTGGGCAGTGCCTGGCTCGGCCTCGGCCTGACCAAGACCAAGCGTGGTGACCTCGCAGGCGGTCGTGCGGACATGCAGACCGCGACCACGGTCGAGCCCACGGTCTCGATGTATCACAGCTACCTCGGCAAGGCGCTGAGCATGGAGAGGAAGTCGGCCGAAGCCCGCAAGGATCTCGACCTCGCCCGTTCCCTTGACCCGAAGGACCCGACGCCGCTGCTTTACTCCGCGCTCGAGTTGCAGGCCCGCAACCGCCCGAACGAGGCGATCGAGGATCTGGCCGAGTCGATCGCGCTCAATGACAACCGCAGCGTCTTCCGCTCGCAACTGCTGCTCGACCAGGACCGCGCCGTGCGCAGCGCGAATATGGCCAAGATCTACCAGAACGCCGGGATGCAGGATGTCGCGGTGCGCGAGGCGACGCGCGCGGTCGAGAGCGATTACACGAATGCTTCCGCGCACCTCTTCCTAGCGAACTCCTTCGATGCCCTGCGCGATCCGGACCGGATCACGCTGCGCTACGAGACGCCTTGGTTCAACGAGCTGCTGCTGGCCTACATGCTCGCGCCGGTCGGCGGCGGGCACCTGTCGCAGTTCGTCTCGCAGCAGGAATATTCGAAGCTGCTGGAAGCGGACGGCCTGGGCGGCAGCGTGCTGAGCGAGTTCCGCAGCGATGGCGAGCTGCGCACCGTGGCCTCGGTCTTCGGCACCGCGGGCAATGTCAGCTTCGGCCTGGACGCGGTGTATCGCGACAACAACGGCGGCGACCGCTTCAATGCCGACAACACGCGCAAGGAGATCTACGGCCAGCTCAAGTGGCAGGTGACGCCGGACGACATCTTCTACTTCCTCGGCAAGTGGCAGGACCAGGACAGCGGCGATAACTTCGACACCTTCGATAACCGGACGATCGAGCCGGGACTCAAGTTCCAGGAGAACCAGGAGCCGGGGATGCTGCTCGGCGGCTGGAACCACCGCTGGGGTCCGGGCTCGCACACGCTCTTCCTCGGCGGCCATCTCAGTGCCGACCAGGTGCTGATCAACCCGACCTCGACCCAGCTCCTGGTCCAGCGCGATGCCGACGGCCTGCGCCCCGGCTTCATCGAGAACGTCAATGGCGTGGACCAGTTCACCAACCCGCGCTTGCAGAACGCGAATCCACCCGCCGTGGGCATGGGTCCGGATGGCGAGTCGCTGGTTTACTCCGGCGATCTGTTGCGTGCGATCGCGCCCTATCTGGGACGGGGAGCGGTGCAGGGTGTGACCGGCGGGACCTTCGACTTCTACTCGCGGCGCAGCTTCGACATCGATACCGCGGAGATCCAGCAGATCCTCCAGACTGAGAAGAACCTCTTGATTGCCGGCGCGCGCTGGCAGTCGGGCGAGTTCGAGACCGACACGCGCCTGGAGGCGCAGCGGCCGAACTTTGAAGGCGGCTTCGAGACGCCCGCGGTGCAGCAGCACTCGGTGGTCGATTTCGACCGGCTCAGCCTCTACGCCTACGACTACTGGACCGTGCTGCCCTGCCTGACCCTGATCGGCGGCGGGTCCTGGGATCACATCGAGCACCCGGACAACTTCCGCAATCCGCCGGTGAACAACCTGCAGCGCGAGGACGAGGAGTTCTCCGGCAAGTTCGGCTTCACCTACATGCCGAGCCGGTGGGTCACCTTCCGCGGCATGTATGCCGGCGGCATGGGCGGCGTGAGCTTCGACGAAAGCGTGCGGCTTGAACCGGTGCAGCTCGCGGGCTTCAACCAAGCCTACCGCACGGTCATCTCCGAATCGATTGCCGGTTCGATCGAGACTCCGATCTACGACATCTGGGGCCTGAGCGCGGAGGGCAGCCTGCCGACGAAAACTTGGTGGGGAGTGTCTGCGAACGTGATCGAGCAGGATGTCGATCGCACCCGCGGGATCTTCACCGGCTACGATGCGGGCGTGTTCCCATCGACCCCGGCATATTTCGCGGACAGCATGTCGGAGCATCTCGAATACAAGGAGCAATCGGTCACGCTTACGCTGAACCAGCTGCTCGGCGACCAGTTCTCGGTCGGTGCCGGGTTCCGCGCTACGAGCTCGGAGCTGCACACGACGTTGCCGGAACTGCCGGTGGCACTCGCGCCCTTCGCGAACGTGAAGGACGAGGCCACGCTTTATGAAATGATGCTCAGCGCGAACTGGAACTCGCCGACCGGGCTCTTCGCGCGGGTGGAGGCGAACTACTACTCGCAGGACCTGGAGGACGATCCCTCGCGCGGGACCTTCCGCGATGGCGATGCCTTCTGGCAGTTCAACGCTCTGGCCGGGTATCGCTTCAACAGCAACCAGTGCGAGGTCAGCGCCGGGGTGCTGAACATCGGCGATACCGACTACCGCCTGAGCGCGCTGAACCCGCGGCAGGAGATCGTCCGCGACCGGACAGCGGTGGTGCGCTGTCGTTTCAATTTCTAACAGGCCGTGCGAATGGCTTCCGGAACGAACCCCGCAAAGGGGATGTGGAGCAGCGAGCGTCAGGTCCGCCTGATGACGGCGCTGATCGGGACGGCGCTGGCGATCCTGACCGGCTTCATCGCCTTCAACCGGCTGGGTGGCTCGATCCGGACCCTGAGCTACGACCTGCCTTTCGTCCTGCCCCGCGCCCCTTCGGCGGATGACATCCGGATCGTTTATCTCGATGAGTTGGACGGGCAGACCTTGGAACGCAGCGCACAGGCCGAGTTGCTCGACAAGCTGAACGAGGCCGGTGCCCGCGCCGTGGTCTATGACCTGCTTTTCGACCGGCCCTCGAAGGATCCGGAGGTGGATCGCCTGTTCGCCGCGGCGATGTTGCGCTTTCGCGGCGTGGACGAGATGGGCGAGCCGATCGCGGGCATGCCACGCCGTCAGATCCTGCTGGCCTGCGGTCGCCAGAATTTTGTCCAAGCCGGGGTGATGGGCGAACGACTGATCCCCCCGACGGATGAACTCCTGGCCGCGGCGGACGACTTCGGCCTGGTCGTGCAGCTTCATGACAAGAAGTTCACCGTGCGGGAACTTCCGACCGGAACTCCTGACGAAGCGACCCTGACCTGGAAGGCGGCGGTGGCGCTGGGAGCTCCCTTGGAGGAAAAGGATCGCCTCGCCTCGCGCTGGCTTAACTATGTGGGTCGTCCTGATCCCCTTGATCCTGCGATCAAGTCGATGAGCGCCGGCAGTCTTCTGTTAGGCTCGGTTCCGGTTCTCTTGCGCGACAAGGTGGTGGTGGTCGGAGCGAAACCGGGCATCCTCGGCGCGGTCGCCGGGCAGGATCTCTTTTCCACACCCTATCACCGCTTCGACATTCGCGGGGACTTGCCTTTGACGAGCGGGGTGGAAATCCAGGCCACCGGGCTGGCCAATCTCTTGAAGCAGGATTGGCTGACGCAAGCCGATCCGCGCTACGACAACTGGATGGTGGTCGCGGGCGGCATCATTGCCGGGATCATGTTCAGCCGCCTGCGTCCGATTCACGGGCTTGTCGCCGGGGCTTTTGGAACCGCGCTGCTGGCCGCGGCGGGCACGTATACGGTGCACTACCACCGGGTCTGGTTTCCGTGGAGCGTGGTGGCGTTTTTGCAGATGCCCGTGGCCTTTGTCTGGGGCACGGCGGCGCACTTCTATGTCGAGCGCTTCTTCCGGGCCAAGCTGGGCGAGGAGCAGCGGCAATTGCGCGAGGCCTTCGCCAAGTATCTCTCGCCGCAGATGCTCGACCGCCTGACCGCGGAGGGCTTCAAGATGAAGGTCGGGGGCGAGAAGATCGAGGGCGCGATGATGTTCACCGACCTTGAGAATTTCACCGACCTCTGCGAACGCGTCGGCGATCCGGAGCGGATCGTGAGCAACCTCAACGAGTACTTCGAGCGGACCACGGGCCACATCTTCGATGACGACGGGGTGGTGATCAAATTCATCGGCGACGCGATCTTCGCGGCCTGGGGCGCGCCGATCGCCGAGCCGCAGGCGGCGCTCAAGGCGGTGCGGGCGGCGTGGAAGCTTTCGCGGATCGACCGGGTGGTGGTGGACGGGACCGTGCTCAACACGCGGATCGGGGTTCACTTCGGGGAAGTGGTGGCCGGGAACATCGGCAGCGCGCGGCGGGTGGATTACACGATGATCGGGGATGCGGTGAATCTGGCGGCGCGGCTGGAGTCCTTGAACAAGACCTTGGGCACGGAGATTCTGATCAGCGAGGAGGTGAACCAGCGGCTGGAGGGCGAGTTTGTGACCCGGCTGGTGGGACGGCTGAAGGTGAAAGGACGGCGCGAGCTGACGGTGATTTATGAGGTGATGGGCCGGGCGGAGGATGGACCGGGAGCGGAGTGGCTGGGAATTTACCGGGAGGCGCAGGCGGCCTTGGTTGCGAATGATCCGGGCAGGGCGGGGAAGTTGTTCCGCGCGGTGGAGGAGTCGAAGGGGGAGAAGGATGGGCCGAGCCGGTTTTTCATGAAGCGGCTGGAGGCGGGGGATTTGATTGTGGATGGGGTGGTGGAGATGACGGAGAAGTGAGGGGCGGTAGTTCGTTTGTGGAGGGTTGAGTTCCAACCACGGGTGAACACCAATAAAAGGCAGGCATGCAGGCGACGGCGATTTCCGTGAGGGCCGCGAGAGGTGGTGGAGCGAGGGGGGGAGGCTCCGCGGTCCCGGGGGTATGCAGCAGAGCGACGCTGGGGCCCGGCGCACCCAGTCGCTGGCGCGTTTGAGGTGGCAGTAGAAGCTTCTGCGGCGATCGTGCAATATGTCACTTTCAGGCTACTTTGAACTTGTAAGATAATCTCATTCCGAAAAGAGTCGCGCGGTTTGCATGGACCCCCGATTCCATTGCGTAACTGCGTAAGCTTTCCCCCGCTGCTCACCCCCCGGCCTGCAGGTTGCTGCCTGTAGGTTTTCCCCTCGCTTCCCACCCCTAGGATCCCGCTTGGCCTTGCCCTGGCGGCGATCGGTCGTTTCCGCGACTCCCATCGCCATGTTCCGCCTCAAAACCACGCCGGTCGTTTTCGCCCTGCTCGCCTTAAGTCTGTGCTCACTGTGGCTGTGGAAGTCATTCAGACCCGCCGACACGAGTACCGGCACGTCCAGCGCTCCGCAGGCTCCGGTTCGCAGCGCCGCTCCCGCTCCGGACATGCTTGCTCCGGCACTTGAGGTTTTCCGCGCCAAGCCCACTCCGGAGGCCTCGCGCCGGGAGCTCGGCGAGCTTCGTCTTGAACTCGCTGCGCTGCCGAAGGACGAGGCGGTCGCGCGCACCCGCGGTTTTCTGAAGGGCGGCGAGGATTATCCGACCGGCCTGTCTTTTGAAATCGGGAAGGATGGCAAGCTCGGGCAGTGGCCGACTTTCCGCTCCTTCCTGCTCGATACGCTGCTGGCGATCGACCCCGCCGCTGCCGCCGCCATCGGCCGGGAAATTCTCGCCACGCCGACCACCGCGGACGAATGGGCGCTGGCCCTGCGCAACGTGGCCCGCGGCGAAGAGCAGACCGACGCCGCGTTCCTCAAGGCGAAGACCGAGGAACTGATCTCGAATCCGGGATGGCAGGCCAAGCCTTCGATCGGCTACCTGAATGCCTTCGATGTGTTGGTGCATGTCGGGGCGACGGATAGCACGCCTTTGCTTTCCGGCCTGATCCAGCGCAAGGACCGCAAGGATCTGGCCCATGCCGGATTCCTCACGCTTGACCGCCTGGTCCAGCGTCATCCGGCCGAGGAGCTGGCGCTTCTGGCCGCCGACCGCACGCTGCAACAGAGCCGGCCCGAGATGGTCGCGCAGCAGTTCGCGCGTGCCGACCTGCGCGATCCCGCCCAGCAGGCGGTCGTGAAGGGCTGGATGCTCGATCCGGCCCGCAGTGCCGCCGAGCTGCGCTCCTTTACGAGCGTGTATCCGAACAACAACCGCTTCGTCTCGAACAACCTCCTGACCCGCGAGATCAGCAACCCCGCCGCGGAACTCGCGGTGCATGACCGCGAGGTCCTGGAGGTGATCACCGCGTGGGCGGCCGATCCGGCTTTCGCGCCGGTGAAGGACCCGCTCGGTGTCATGATTTCCCGCTTGAATGGTTTTACCGGCTCCCGCGCTGCCTCCCCCTCATCCTCCCAATAGAGCCATGCTTCATCCCCGCATCGCCCGACTGATCGCCATTCCCGCTGCCGTGTGGGCGGCGCTGCTTCTGACGCTGATGCCCGCCGCTGCGGTGGAGCCGGTGCAATTCACTTGGACCGATGCCGTCGATGGTAACTGGAGCGACGCCACCAAGTGGACCGACGACCAAGCAGCCGGCACCACGCCTGCGGCAGCCGGGTTTGCCGGTTACACGCTCGATTTTGCCGTAGCAGGGCCCTACACGGCGACGCAGGATCTCAATGCGGGATTCCAGCTCAACCTGCTGCGCTTCGGCGAATCGGAACTGACGCTTGCGGGCAACGGCATCCAGTTCATCGCGAACGGGGCGACGCTGCCGGAGATCCAGCAGAATGGAGCGGTCGCGGTCACGCTGGGCACGCCGGTCGAGCTGGCGTCGGACTTGGCTTTCGGCGGGACTAGTTTCGGCACGGTGACGCTCACGGCTGGAATTTCCGGGAACGGCGGTTTGACCAAGAATGGTGCGGGGATTCTTTCGCTCGGTGGAACCGTGACCTACAGCGGCAATACGACGGTGAACAACGGCACCCTGCGTCTCTCGGGAGACAATGCCGCGAACAATGCCTCGACCCTCACGGTGGCCGAGGGTGCCACGCTGGAGCTCGATTTTGGGGGCAGCGATACGGTTCTTTCGCTGGTGCTCGGCGGCGTGGCCCAACCGAATGGTGTCTATGATGCGGTCTCCAGTCCGAGCTTCATCAGTGGGACCGGCTCGATCACGGTCTTCGCACCCCCGCCGCCGGTGCCTTCGGCGAATGCCAATCTCTCGGGACTCGCGATCAGCGGTGCCAGCTTGTCCCCGGCGTTCAACACGCTGACCGGGACTTACTCGACCACGGTGGCGAACAACGTTGCGAGCGTCAGCGTGACGCCGACCACCGCCGTTGCCAGCGCGACGGTGAAGGTCAATGGAGTGACGGTCGCGTCCGGTGTGGCGAGCGGTCCGATCTCCCTGAATGTGGGTAGCAATCTGATCACGACGGTGATCACGGCGGAGAATGGCACGAGCACCCGGATCTATACCGTGGGTGTGACGCGAGCCGCGCCGGTGACGGTGGCCTCGGTGCCGGCGGTGGTGATCGATTCGGCGCGAGCTACCTTGAACGGGACGGTCAATCCGAACGGTGTGGCGACCGTCTACTTTGAATACGGACTCACGCCGGCCTACGGCAGCCGGACGCCGGACCGCGATATTTCCGGGAACCTTTCGCGGCCCTTCGTGGCGAGTCTCAATGGACTGAGCGGGGCGACCACCTATCACTTCCGCGCGGTCGTGGTCAGCCCGGCCGGGACGACCTATGGGAATGATCTCAAGTTCACCACTCCGCCGAATCCACCGGTTGCGGCGACGGGTGCGCCGGCATCGGTTACTGCTTCTTCCGCGACGCTGATCGGTGCGGTCAATCCGAACGGGGTGAAGGCTTCGGCGTATTTCGAATACGGGCTCACGGCGGCCTATGGGCAGGCGACGCCGGTGCAGAACGTTGCGGCGGGCTTCGCGATCGTCGGCGTGCAAGTGCCGAACCTGGCGCTGATTCCGGGGGCGACCTATCATTACCGGCTGGTGGCGAGCAACGCCGCTGGAACCGCGCTCGGCGAGGATGTGGTTTTCACGGTGCAGGTCGGTGGCGGGGGTGGCAGCGGTGTGCCGACATCCGCGCCCGAGGTGGTCACGGAGAGCGCCGTGGGCATCGGTGCCGAGTCCGCGATCCTGCGGGGGATGGTGAATCCGAAGGACGGCACGACGCTGGTGCAATTCGAATACGGGATCGACACCACTTACGGGCAGAGCACGGCATTGCAGGGCATCGGGAATGGCGATGACGCTGTCGATGTGGCATTCACGGTGCAGGGTTTGTTGCCCGGGACGACCTACCATTATCGCGTGTCCGGCTCTAACAATCTGGGCAAGACCAACGGTGAGGATGCGTTCTTCACCACCGATTTCCCTGCGCCGACCGCCGTGACCGGTGCCTCGACGGTGCTGACGACCACCAGCGTGAAGCTGGACGGGACGATCCGTGCCCGCGGTGCTGCCGCGGAAGCCTGGATCGAATACGGCACCGATGGCGTTACCTTCAACAGCGTCCGCGCCGTGCCTGCGGATGTCTCCGGCGACCTGAATACGGAGGTCAGCGCGGAGGTGCCCGAACTGGCGCAGGGCGTGACGTATTTCTTCCGCGTCCGCGCGCTGGGACCGCAGGGCGAAGGGGTGGGGGAGTCCAAGACTTTCGATGTCGAATCGCTGTCCGGCTTGATCCGGCAATTCCCGCCTGGCGTGGCGGCTGCCGATCGCCAAGGATCGGTGAATGTGACGATCAGTCCCGCGGACATCGGCAGCGGTTGGCGCTTCGCGGGGGAGCAATTCTGGCGCGAGTCAGGGGTGCCCGCAACCGGCCTGACCAGCGGCGACCGGGTGATCGAATACCGACCGGTGCCGGGCTTCATCCAGCCGGCGAATGAGGCGGTGGCGGTGATCAGCAGTCCCGCGGCTACCGCCTTGGCGAGGACCTATGTGCCTACCGGCAGCCCCGGCAGCGGGAGTCTAACGGTTTTCCTGAAGCCGCAGGATCTGACCGAGGGCATCGCGCCCGCGCGCTGGCGTTTCTTCGGCGAGAGCGAGGCGGAGTGGAAGGAGAGCGGAACCACGATCAGCGGGTTGGTTCCCGGCAATCATGTGATTCTCAGCAAGGATGTGGATGGCCGCGCGACGCCGCATCCGGTGACGGCCACGATCACGGACTCACAGACGGCCACGGTCACGATCACGTATTACATCAAGGAGGATCCGGTCGGTGAGCCGCCTGCCTTGCTGGCATTCGAGGCCGTTTCGAGCGATGAGAACTTGCCGAATGCATATGTCGGGCAGCTTCGCGGTGATGCCGGTTCCGGGAGCGGCTTCGTGGTTCGCCCGGGAGTGGTGGCGACTGCCGGTCACGTGATCTTCGACGATGGGACGCTGGCGGCGACAACCGGCTTGCAGTGGCTTTTTCAGCGCGACCGCGATGTCCACGATCCGGTACCGCAGACGCCGCGCGGCTTCTATCTGATGACCGGCTACGCGGCGCAGCGGGCGGAGGATAACTCGCCCGGTGTCTCCACGCCTGCTTCGCAGACGCTGGATGCGGGGACGCTGTTCTTCCTCGAGCCAGCGGGTCGCGGTGGATTTAGCGGCTACCTGGCCAGTGACAGCTCGAACAACGAGTTCCTGCTTTCCGAGGCCCTCAAGACCTTTACCGGTTATCCAGTCGATGGCGTCGCGGCGGTCGATCTGGACCGGATGCATGCGACTCCGCCGTCAGCCGCGAGCTTCACCAAATCGTTCGGGCGGACTTACATTACTTCCGACATCCGCGGCAGCGGCGGGGCTTCCGGCGGGCCCTTGTGCGTGCTGAGCGACAGCGGTGCTTATTATCCTGCTGCGATCTATCTCGGGGGCACGGGCCAGACCGTGGTGCGGGCCTTGGACAGCGACATGGTCACGCTGATCGGCTTCGCGGATGTCAGTTCGGGTGCCGGGGTCGGTGCGGCGGGTGGGAGTTTGTCGCCGCCGGAAACGAGCGAGTACCCGGATGAATTGTTAGGCGGGTTGAAGGTGATTATCGAGCCGGCCCCGGCGCGTGCTGCGGGTGCCGGTTGGCGGATCAACAGCCAGTCGCCCTATCAGCTCTCGGGTGATCAGTTGGATGCGCTCGATCCGAATATCTACAGCGTCACTTTCCCGACTTTGGAAGGATTCGTGCCGCCTGCGGCGCAGTCCGTGACGGTCGCCGCGGCGGGGCTGACGACGGTGACCTTCACTTATGAGGATGTCTTCCTGGCACCGGCGATCACTTCTCCGGGGACGGTGGCGGGAGTCCGCGGGCAGGCGCTTTCCTACCAGATCACGGCGGACCATTCACCGACATTATATTCCCTGCGTGGTGCGCTGCCGGCAGGGGTCGGCTTCAATCCGCTGAGCGGGCTGATCTCCGGGACGCCGACGGTGGCCGGGGTGTTTCCGGTGACGATCGGGGCCAGCAACTCCGGTGGTGCGGATAGCCAGGAGCTGGTCATTACCGCGCTGCCGGTGATGGAAGCGCAGGCCGTGACCGTGCCCTATCTGGTGCCGATGAGCTATCAGGTCGTTTCCAGCGAGACCGGTGCGGCTTGGACTGGTAGTGGCTTCCCGGAAGGGATTTCGATCAACCCCGCGACCGGCCTTGTTTCTGGCATTCCGGGGGCTCCCGGCAGCTACGATGTCCTGCTTGCGGTGAGTATCCGTGGCGCCAGCGTGCAAGCTCCGCTGACCATCGTGGTCACGGGGATTCCGCCGCAGTTTACCCTTCAGCCCGCCGCGGCGCGCAGCATCCAGTATCGGACGAGTACGACGTTTGTCGTAGCTGCCGGCGGGTTGCCCGAGCCGACTTTCCAGTGGTATGAGGGCGAGAGCGGGGATACGAGCGCGCCCGTATCCGGTGCGACCGCGACGACCTTTACGACGCCGCTGCTCACCGGCAATGCGAGCTATTGGGTCCGCGCTTCGAGTCTTAGCGGGACCGCGGATAGCAATCCCTCGCTGATCTTCATCCTGCCGTCCGCGAATGCGAATCTCACCGGCATCTTCTCGAGCGATGGGCAGGTTTCACCGAGCTTCAATCCGGATACCACGCTTTACACGCTGGCCGTCGCGAATGAAGTCAGCGCGGTCCTGCTGACGCCGCTGGCGGAGGTCGTGCAATCGACCGTGCGCGTCGCCGGAGTGATTGTCCCGACGGATGCCGCGAGCAATCCGATCAACCTGGCGGTCGGCTCGAATGCCGTGCACATCGACGTGACCTCGGGTGATGGCAGCACCACCAAGCGCTATACGGTCACGATCACCCGCACCCCGCCGGCCTCGATCGTTACCGGCGTGGCGAATGGCATCACCTTCACCGCCGCGACCTTGCGCGGGGCCGCGAATCCGAATGGCAAGGGGACGGTCTTCTTCCAATACGGCACGACCACCGCCTACGGCAGCGCCACGCCGGGCGAGGAGATCACCGGGAGTTCCACGCAGAGTATTGCCGCGGTTGTCGAGGGGCTGAGCGCGGAGACGACGTATCACTACCGCATCGGCATCACCACCGGCGCGGGGACGATTTTCGGCCTCGATAAGGTGCTGATCACGACCAAGGCGCCGCCGCTCGTTGCCACCGGTCAGGCGAGCGACGTGGAGGACACCAAGGTCAAGCTGATCGGCGCGGTCGATACCAACGGCACGGCCACCACGGTTCGTTTCGAGTGGGGTGATTCGACCTCCTATGGGAACTTCACACCGCAGCAGGTGGTGCCGGGCGGGCCGAACGTGGTGGACATCGCCTACACGCTCGAAGGCTTGGTCCCGAATACGATCTATCACTACCGCCTGGTCGGCACCAGCACCGCAGGCAATGCGGTCGGCGAGGATGTGGTGTTCATCGCCAGCTCGGCGAATGGCGGGACCGGCACCCCCGTTGCGGTGCCCGAGGCGACGACGGTCGCTGTCCATGATGTGAGCGCGACGAGCGCCGTTCTCGAAGGCTTGGCCAATCCGATGGGCGGAACCACCTTCGTGCGTTTCGAATACGGTACGACGCTCGCCTATGGCAGCTCGACTCCTGCCAAGGGTATTGGCAGCGGCAGCGATCCTGCTCCGGTGGTGGTCCATGCGACCGGGCTGATCCCCGGCAGAACCTATCACTGCCGCCTCGTCGCGTCTAACAGCCTCGGCACGACGCGGGGCGAGGATCTCACTTTCGAGACTTCCTTCCTTGCGCCGCTGGCGACCACCGGCGGTGCCAGTCCGCTGAATTCGACCAGTGTCCGCCTCGCTGGATCGGTCTTGCCGCGGGGTGCGGCGGCGGAGGTGTTCTTCGAATACGGCACCGATGGCGTGAGCTTTCCGAACCGCATCGCGGCCTCGACGCCCGCGGTCAGCGGCGAGACTGAGGTTCCCGTGCACGTTGATCTTGCGAACCTCACTCCCGGCGTCGCGTATTTCTACCGCACCTTCGCCGTGCGGCCCGCCGATCCGACATCCTCCTCTACCGGCGCGATCAAGAAAGTCCAGAGCGACGGGCTTGTCGGGCTGCTCCAGCAATTTCCGCGCGAGCTCGATGTCACCGAACGCCAAGGTAGCTTGCTGGTGAATACGATTCCCGCGGGCATCGGTTCGTGGCGCTTCGTCGGCGAGATTCACTGGCGGGCTTCCGGGAGCATTGCCACCGGGATGACCACCGGTGACCGCGAGATCGAATTCCTGCCGATTGCAGGCTATCATCAGCCGGGGCGCGAGTTGGTCGGGATCATCAGCGGTGCCCCGGGGCTGGTCCTGGAGCGCGAGTATTTTGTCTCTGCGACTCCGCCGGATTGCGGCTTGCAGGTCTTCCTGCTGCCGGAGAACCGCACGGGAGTCGGCGTGCCCCTTTCGAGCCGTGTGCAGTGGCGGCCCTTCGGCTACGTCGGCTTGCCATGGCGGAATTCCGGCGAAGTCATCACCGGCCTGACCGCGGGCAGTTACTTGGTCGAGTTCAAGACGGCGCTCGATCTCGATGCGCCGCCTCCTTCCACCTTGGTCATCGCCGCGGGCGAGACCCGCGTCGCCACCTTCACCTACAACCCCGATCTGGATGCCAACGCCGGGAATATCCGCGTCTTGCCCTATGATACTGTCTCGACGCGCCGCAACCAGCCCTACGCCTACGTCGGCCAGATCCGCAACGATACCGGCTCGCACAGCGGCTTCGCGGTGAAGCCGCGGGTGGTGGCGACCACGGCGCAGGCGGTCTTCGACGAGATCACGCTGGCCCAGGTTCCCGGGGTCCAGTGGCTGTTCCAACAGGATCGGGATGTCCACGAGCCCAAGCCGCAGGTGCCCCGCGGCTTCTATGTTTTCGATGGCTACGCCGCGCAGCGCGAGGCGGAGAATACTCCCGGGGAGCTTTCCATCGCCGCCCAGGAATCGAATGTCGCGGCCCTCTACTTCCTGGAAGATGCCGGTCGCGGCGGCTACTCCGGCTTCCTCAGCACCGATGACACGACCAAGCCTTTGCTGAGCCCGACGGCCCTCAAGACCCTGGTCGGCTATCCGGTTCGCGGTGGCGGCTCGACCTCGAACCACGGCCGCATGCAGGCCAGTCGCTCGGACGACGATGCCTACACCCAGGTTTCCCCTTCGATTTTCGGCACCAACGATGGTGATATCTTTGGCGTCCACGGCATGCTCGGCGGGCCGCTCTGCGTCCAGGTCGCGGGTGGTAATTATTTCCCCGCGGGGATCTACCTCGGCGGTCACAACGAGCAGAACCTCGTCCGCGCGATCGATAGCGTGGTGATCGATCTCTTCAACCGCGCCGAGCTCACGGCCAATACCGGCAACAACAACAACAGCGGCGGCATTTCCCAGACCAGCTACTCCGCCGTCTCGACCACCTCCACCAAGGGCTCCTTGACCGTGGTCATCCTGCCGCTTGAGGCGCGGCTCGCCGGAGCCCTGTGGAAACCCGGTGCCGATTCCAGTTTCCTCATCTCCGGCACCCGGAAGAACAACCTGACGCCGGGAGAATACATTCTCCAGCTCAAGGCGATCCCCGGCTTCCAGGCGCCAGCCCAGCAGACCGTCGGCGTGCTCGCCAACAACCTGACCACGGTGACGTTCACTTATCTTCCCGAACTTTCGCCATTGTTCTCTTGGCGACAGGAGCACTTCGCCTCGACCTCCAATACCGGCTCCGCCGCGGATGGTGCCGATCCGGATGGCGACGGCAGCCTCAATCTCGACGAATACATTGCCGGGACCGATCCGATGGATCCCCGCGATGTCTTCGCGGCAAGCGAGCCCCAGCGGACTGACAGCACCTTTTCGCTGATGGTGCCGGCGAAGAGCGGGCGCATTTACACGCTCCAGCGCCGCATCAGCTTGGAAAGCGAGAATTGGTCGGACGTGACCGTCGTCGGTCCGATACTACTCAACGGGCCTCTAACACTGACCGATTTCGCTGCTACCGCGGCCAAAGGTTTTTATCGTGTGAGGGTGGAATCGCTGGTGCCATGAGAATGAAATGAGCAGCACGCGGAACTCGAAATTCATCAGGGCATCGCAGGAAGCCCTCTATCGGGCTTTGACCGATCCCTCGGCCCTGGAAGTCTGGCAGGCGCCGGGGGACATGACGGGAAGGGTGCATGAGTTCGATCTCAGGGTTGGCGGCGGCTACGAGATGTCCTTGTTCTATCCGCCGGGCGAAGATGAAGCCCTCGGCAAGACCTCGGAAGGGGAGGACCGGTTTACGGCGCGATTCGTCGAACTGGTGCCGCTTGAAAAGATCGTTGAGGCGATCGTTTTCAATTCCGCCGATCCGGCCTTCTCGGGGGAGATGATCGTGGAGATCACGCTGGAGGCGGAGGATGACGGCACGCGGGTGACCTATTTGTTCAGGGACATTCCCCCGGGGATTCGCCCCGGGGACAACGAGGAAGGCACGCGAATGACGCTGGAGAAGCTGGCTAGGTATGTGGAAGGGCAGGGCTAAACGGTGTCAGGCCGAGGGCGAATACCGTTACCTCGGCCCGCATAATAATCGGCCCCCCGTCAGATTTGCTGACCGGTTTGCGGAAAGGCATTCAACCGCAGATAGACGGGATGACCGCAGAAGAAGAGGATTGGGACCGAGCAGTGGTGTTTTCAGGCAAGGGTAAAATCCGGGTCGGCGAGAAGTTTGTTTAGTATGGTGATCATTTTGCGCATGACGGCGGTGAGCGCGACTTTGGCGGGCTTGCCGGCTTGTAGGAGACGTTGGTAAAAGGCTTTCAGGACGGTGTTGGAGTGCGAGGCCGACACCGCCGCCATGTAGAGGACCTTGCGCACCGCCCCCCTGCCGGCTTGGATCTTGCGCTTGCCGCAGGTGGCGCCGCTGTCCTTGGGATGAGGGACGACGCCCGCGAGACAGGCCACGGTCTTGTCGGGCAAGATGCCGAGTTCGGGGAGGTAGGCCAGCAGGGTGTGGGCGAGGACGGGACCTGCCCCCTTGAGCTGGCGGAGCCGTTCGGACTTGGCGGCGAGCACGGGCGAGGCCGCGACGTGGGCGGCGATACCGGCATCGGCCTGGTCGAGCAGGCGCTGTGTCGCGCGGCGCAGCTTGGTGAGGGTTTTGCGAAGGAAGCCCTCGGCGAGCTCGAGGCGGTTGTCGGTATCGGTGATGAGGTCGACGAGGACGCGCCGTGCTTCGAGCATCTGGCGCAGCACGACGGCCGCGGGATCGGGAGCCACCAGGGCCGGGGGCCGGTGAGTGTCGGCGTAGCTTGCGATGAGGCGGGCATCGATGCGGTCGGTCTTGGCGAGGATGCCTCCGGAGAGCGCGAAATAGCGGACGCGGGCGGGCATGACGACCGAGACGGGGATGCCGCGCTGGAGGGCGGTGACGGCCAACAACTTCTGATAGCCCGCGGTGGACTCGCAGACGAGGTGGGGAGCTTCCACGCCGGCGATGGCGGTGAAGAGGTCGTCCAGCCCGCGGGCGGAATTGGCGACCTGCAGGTGGGCTTGGCCGGGGATGTGGACGTCGAGGCGTGCCTTTGACACGTCGATGCCGATGTGGGTAGGTGTATTGCGGTTCATGTCTCAATCTTGCGATGCGGGTTCAAAGACCCATTCAGTGGTTCGAGCATTGAACCGGGAGCGGAAACGAACGGCCATGAGCTCGGTCACGGACTCGAAGGTCCTGGATGGATTCGGCCTGGACGTTTCCGCCGCGGGCGGGGGAGGCCACCCCCGCCCGCGTTCTCCCGGGGCGGCCGCAATGGGATCACACGAGATGGTCCCTGGCGATCCGCCGCGGGTGGCTTCCTCCGACGAGCTTCGTTCCGGCCCATTCTCGGAAGCCACCCGCGGCGGATCCGGGGTCAATAGCGGCATTTCCAAACATACAGGATGGATGGGATATGAAATAGGCTGCGGTGCCGCAGCTGCCGAACCGGCGAAAACTCAAGTGGAATCCGGCTGCTATCTGCGTTCATCCCGCGCATTTGACCCAATGTGCAAAGCCCTCCACGAACGTCATGCTTCCCATCGCGAGGGCAAGGTGGCGGGTTGCATCCCCGACTAGCAACCGCAGTTGAAGGCGAAGATCCCCAATCAGATCGCCCTCCAGCTTTGTGACCGGTTGCGGCAGGCGAACATCGAGATTTCCGCCCTTAGAAACTGATCCCGTCAGCCCGCGATTTCCGGCTAGCCGTCGGCTGGTCTAGCAGCCACGCTCCAACTCGATAACACCATGAGTTCCTCATCCCCTCTCACCGAACTGCCGGCGATCGGCTTCCTGTCCGATCTGGACGCCTCCCACCGGGAATTCTTCTCCGGCTTCGGCTCCTTCGTCCGACCGCAAACGGGAGAGGCTTTGATCGAAGAGGGCAAGCCCCAAGGGAATCTCTACCTGATCCTTTCGGGGCTGCTGCACGTGGTTGCGGCGGCAGGCGGGAGAAATATCCTGGTCGCCGCGCTGGGTGCCGGTGATTCCCTCGGCGAGGTGAATATCTTCGATCCCGCCACGGCCAGTGCCTCGGTCGTGGCCAAGAGCGAATGCCTGATCTGGCGGATTTCCGCCGAGGAACTGGAGGCTCTGTTCGATAGCGACCCGATTGCAGGCGTGGCCCTGATGAAGGGCCTCCTCCGCCTCGCCGGGCACCGCATCCGCTCCATGAATGCCAAGCTTGCGGAGTCGGAAGAGAAGTCGGCCATGCACAGCTTTTGGAAGCCCCACACGTGAGCATTTTCTCACACGATGGTGCGCTCGCGCTGCTCTTCGCGTTCGCGATTGCCCATGCTTTGGCCGATTTTCCTCTTCAGGGTGACTACCTCGCCCGGGAGAAGCAGCGTAGTACGGCCACCGGCACCAAGGAATGGCTCATCGCCCTGACCGCCCACGCATTGATCCACTCCGGCGGTGTGTGGATCGTCTCCGGCAGCGTCCTCTTAGGCGCGATCGAGCTTTGCATGCATTGGCTGATCGACTTCGGGAAAGGGGAGGGCAAGTATGGCTACGTCGCGGACCAATTGCTCCACCTGAGCTGCAAGGCGGGCTACGTGATCGCCATCTCGCAGGGCCTCATTCACGCCTGACTTCGTCTCGTGCCGGGGTTGGCCTCCCGGCTGCTCCGGTTTTCGTGCCATGAACACCTTCCTTGAGTTCGTCGCCGGCCACCCCACTTGCGATCTGGCGGCGGGTGAGTTTGTCCTGAAGCAGGATGAGCCCTGCGATGCCCTGCACGTGATGATCGAGGGCGAAGTGGAGATCCTTCGCGATGACATCCGCGTCGGCAAGATCGCAGAGGCCGGAGCTGTCTTCGGCGAGATGTCGCTGCTGCTGGGCGGTCCGTGCACCGCCAGCGTGCGCACGCTGAAGCCCTCGCGCTTCGCTTCGATTCCCGAGCCGCGTGCCTTCCTCGCCGCCTCGCCTGCCGCGAGTCTTCACGTGGCCGAGCTGCTCGCCCATCGCATCGATACGCTCAACCGTTACCTTGTCGACGTGAAGCACCAGTATGAGGGCCATGACCACATCGGCATGGTGGATGAGGTGCTCAGCACGCTGATGCACCGACAGCGAAAGCATGCCAAGCGTCCGCCAGCGCACTCCTGAATCCAGCTACACCATCAAACTCCGCGCCTCGACCCCGGAGTCGGAGTGCCAACTCACTTCCTGGCGCTCCAGATCGAATCTCAGCGCCGTCGGGCTGCCGCCGATCTGCTTCCCGGGATTGAAGGCCCAAGTCTCGCCGAGGCGATCGATCCAGGCCCCCTGCGGGTAGAAGGGCGCATTGTGAATGTGGCCGGATAGGACGAGGCCCGGTGAAAAGCGCTTGATCCATTCCGTGAGAGTGGCATCGCCCGCGAACTGCTTGCCGGTCCAGCTCAACGGGCCTTCGGGCGCCGCATGGTAAACCCATACCCAGGGCATGCCGGGCGGCGGTTGTGCGGCGATCAATTGCCGCTCCACTTCGGCGCAGGATATCGGACCGTCCCACCACGGGCAGATGGTGATGCGCATGCCCGCGACATCGATGGATTCGCCGTCGACGTGGAGGTGATCGCTTTTCACATCGCCCAGCCAGCTTGCGCGGGATTCGCCCGCCGCGTCGCGATGGTCGCCGTCGTGATTTCCCGAACTGACGATGACGCGG
The DNA here is from genome assembly GCF_040801775.1 of Luteolibacter sp. Populi. Classification (GTDB taxonomy): domain Bacteria; phylum Verrucomicrobiota; class Verrucomicrobiia; order Verrucomicrobiales; family Akkermansiaceae; genus Haloferula. Next base: position 1,056,884 of record NZ_CP161812.1, on the reverse strand, counting down.
GTTAGTTTTTCCAAGCGGTGCAGATACTTCTCCACGACCACCACTTGCAGATCGATATCGAGCGCGCTGCCGAGATCCAGCAGGTCACCGCCGATGATCAGGGCATCGCATTCCGGGGCATGGGCCGCCAGCCAGTCATACTGCTTGAGCGCGTAGTGCAGGTCGGCGACGAACAGCAGCTTCATCCGGTGGATATCAAGGGGCGGATCGAGCGGTAGGTCCACCGGAAAAGGTGACCCGCACAGAGGATTGCCCCGGATATGAAAATCAAAGTGCGGGGCTATCTCGGCTTCGCCGGTTGTGCGGACCACCTTTCCAAGGCCCTCACGGAATCACCTCGCGGCGTTCTTCCAAACACGCCAGTTGCCCGGCGCGCATCTCGCCGACGAGGTCATTCTCCGCGGCATCCAGCATGGTTAGCAGATCGCGGGCTTCCAGCAGGCGCGGGGTCATCACGTAGCTGGCCCCGTCGGCATAGAGACCCGCGACGTCGGCGAGCTTTTCCGCATGCACGATGATCTGGGCGTGGGAGTTCAGCGTGCGCAGTTGCAGCAGCATCCTGCGGTTGCTGGCGCCGCGGAGGATGCTGTCCGAAAGCGAGCAGATGATCACTTCCGCGCGGGCGACGCCGGCGTGCTCGAGCATGTCGCGACGGCTGATGTCGCCATACACCACCGGGATACCACGGGCCCGGAGTTCCTTCGCGGTCTCCGGATTGAAATCGATGACCTTGAGCCGCGGCAGCAGGCCGGGTTTCTCCCGCGTGATTTCTTCTAACAGAGAGCTGGCCGTCCACGAGAAGCCGAGGATGAAGACTGTCGGTTCCTCCTCGCCGGGCCCGCCCTCATGACCGGTCGCGGGCAAGTCCGGGAAGCCCAGCTTCCCCAGCCACGGCGCGGCACGGCGCACGATCGCGTCGCTCTGCAGGATGCCGTAGGTGGATGCGATCGCCAGGAAGGCGAATGAGAAAGCGGCGATGCTGATGGTCCTTTCCGAGACATCGCCGCTGGCCTTGCCAATGGCGAGCAGGACCAGCGAGAGCTCGCTCAACTGGCTGAGGTTTACCGCCGGCAGCAGGCTCATGCGCTGCCCCATGCCCATTCGGAAGAGGACCGGGAAAACGGTGATCAAGCGCGTGATCACCAGCACCACGCTCACCACCAGCATCCACAGCAGGTAGTCCCAAGTCGGCAGCGGGATGATCATCCCGAGCGAGACGAAAAAGAGGGTGACGAAGAAATCGCGGATGCTGGTAACCCGGGCCACCACGTCGAGGGTGTAGGGGAAGGTCGAGACCATGACGCCGGCGATCAGCGCGCCCATTTCCCGCGAGAGCCCGAGATATCCGGCCAGGCCGGACATCGCGAAGCACCAGGCTAGCGCGCCCACCAGCACCAGCTCCGGCTGCCGCGCCACCAGCTTGAAGACGTGCGGCAGCACGAAGCGGCTGGTGAAATACGCCGCGCCGACCAACTGGAACACCCTGGCAAACGCCTCCAGCAGCGGGCCTAGCGCGGGGTCCTTCAGGTTCGGCTGGATGGCCAGGAAGAGGATCACGAAGACGTCCTGCAGCACCAGGATGCCGACCGTGATCCGACCGGTCAGGGTCTCCAGCTCGTGCTTGTCGTGCAGCAGCTTGATGATGATCACGGTGCTGCTCATCGCCGCGGCGACCGCGAGATAGAGCGCCTCCAGCCCGCTCCCTGCGGGGCCGATCCGGGAGAAGAAAAGCCAGCCCAGCCCGACGCAGCCGTAGATCTGCACCAGTGCCGTGATCGTGATCGCACGGCCCGAGCCGAGCATCTTCTTCAGGTCCATCTCCAGGCCGATCATGAAGAGCAGCAGGATCAGGCCGATTTCGGAAGTGGTCCGGATCGACTCCGGTTCGGTGATGAACTTGAAGCCGTTCGGACCGATCGCGAAGCCCGCGAGCAGGTAAGCGATCAACAAGGGCTGGCGTGCCACCTGGCAAAGCACGCCCACGACCCATGCCGCGATGATGCAGCAGGCGATGTCGGCGACGATTCCATGGTCCACTGCGGGGGAAATTATCAGCGCGAGTTGCGCCGTCGATCCGCGAGTCACCGGATTGTGGCGGATTTGTAACCACTTGCCTTTGGCTTGCCCGGACTGCGGCTTCTTGATAGGGCCGAGCGCGCTTGCGCATTACCCCATGAAGCTGCCTAACATTTTTTCCGACCCCTCGAAGCTCCGTCATTTCGCCGCCGGTGCCACGATCTTCAAGGCGGGCGATCCGGGCGACGAGATGTTCGTGGTGGAAGAGGGCGAGGTGGATATCGTGATCGATGGCACCGTGGTCGAAACCGTGGGTCCGGAGCACTTTTTCGGCGAATTGGCGCTGATTGATGAAGCCCCCCGCAGTGCCGACGCGGTGGCACGTACGGATTGCAAGCTGATCCCCCTCAATCAACGTCAGTTCACCTTCCTCGTGGACGAAATACCTTTCTTCGCGCTGCGCGTCATGAAGGTGCTGGCCGACCGCTTGCGGAAAGCGGATCGAGCGAAGGGATAAGTCTGGAAAGTAAAATTGGCGATTGGGAGATTGAGCTATTGGGTCTTGGGCTCGGAGTTTCACTCCGGCACGATCGATTCCAAGGCATCCTGAACCGCCTGCTCTCCGGTCTCCGGTCGCGCCTTGTCGGCTATGGCATCTTGGGCGACGCCGGGGAGAGATGAGCGCGGAATGAGTCCGACCGCCGCTGCGTGTTCGGAGATGACCCGGCTATCGCGGGCGAGGATCATCGGCACGCCCTGTAGCCTCGCCAGATCCACCGCGCGGTGGACGGCGGTATCGTGGGTCGAGTCGATATCTGGATCCACGTCGCGGATGTAGCAGGCCAGGATCCGGCCCGGTCTCTGGCGGGCCACCTCGGCGTAGATGGCCGGGTCTTCCTGCCCGGAATCGCCGATGAGGATGAAGGGCAGCTCCGGATAGGCGTCGAGCAAGCGCAGGGCCTTCTCCAGCTTGTGGCCGTGGCCCTTTTCCTTGATGAACTTCGTGCGATCCAAGCCTAGATCGCGGAGCAGCAGGGGACCCGCGGGAATCTCATTGAGCATGAGGAAGTCGATCAGCAGATCGTAGAGATTCCACGGCGAGCTGGAGATGTAGAAGATCGGGTTCGTCGGCTTGCCTGCCATCCCGTGTTGCAGGGTGCGGTAGAGTTCGGCGACTCCGTCCAGGGGTTTGCGGGTCTTCGCGTTCTCGATGAAGGTGAGCTTCGCGGCCAGCAGCAGGCTGGTGATGCCGGTGTGCAGCACCGTGTCGTCGATGTCGCTGATGATGCCGAAGTTCGCGGCCGCGGGCGGCACGAGGATTTGGTGGCGGGCCGTGATTGAGCCTTGTGACGAGCTGGTGCTCGCGGTGGCGGAAAGCCAGAGGAGGTCGCCGGAGACCGGGGCCGGGAAGACAGCGCTGTAATATCCTTCCTCATCCGTGACCACGGTTTGTTCCTGCCCGCCGAACTCCAACGTGACGGCGGCACCGGCCACTTCGTCGCTTTCCCAGCGTCTCCAGGTATTTGCCAGATTATCCCACCAGCTATCGTCATCCAGTGGCCCTCCCGATGGCCGGTTGGCCAGCACCCGCCCGGAAAGGTGCACACCATTTCCATCCGCATAGCCGTGATAGGCCGCGATTTGCTCAGGCTGGTGACTGCCGGTGCGCTGCCAACGCCGCCGGCGCGCTTCATCAAATGCTTCCTCGGTCGCTGCCGCAGCAAGGTGAATGAGTTGGAGCAGTTTCTGACGACCCAAAGCCATGCCGGATCATGCCCCGGAATTGGTTTCTGTCTCGCGAGAACTGAGGGGGAGGAGCCAGGAGTCTGCGTAGATCCCCGCCCAACAGTTAGGCACTGCGTAATTGATTTAATGAAAATTCCGGACAAGCTGATCCAAAACCGGACGGGATTATAAAAATTCCTTTATTAATGGCAAAACTTTTGCTACCCGCCCGGTGCTGTCCCTTACATGAACTACACACCTAGCCGCCTTTTGGTGGCTGCGGCCGGAGTCGTGCTATGCGCGTCCTGCGGTCCCCAGCTCACCACCACCACCGTCCCGATGTCCTCCAAGGGATCGGTCGTTTCCAAATCCGATGGTTCTGTCGCCGGAACCATTCACGCTCAGGTCAATGACTACCGCAGCGCCGTCGGCCGCACGGCCTTGCCGCGCCACGCCGGCCTGGACAAGATGGCCCGCGAGCATTCCGAATACATGCTGCAGAACCGCAATAAAGCGCGGGTCGATGGCACCACGGGTCTGACCCACTTCGGCTTCGAGGAGCGCTCACTCAAGGCCCAGCGCGTGATGAGCATGGCTGAAGTGGGCGAAAACATCGCCACCTGCCACGGCCAAGGCAAGAATGCTGCCGGTGTGATGGTGAATGCTTGGAAGAACTCTTCCGGCCACGTGGAAAACATGCGCGCGAAGTGGTCTGTCACCGGCATCGGCGTGGCGGTTGCCCCCGATGGCACGGTTTTCGCCACGCAACTTTTCGCGAACGAGGATCTTTCGCACATGACAATGAGCCGCCAAATGCGGCAGTTCTGAGGGCGCGATGCCCAATCTCTTGCTTGAAAAGGCCCTCCGCGCCCGCGGGCTCATGATGATCGCGGGCGTGGACGAGGCTGGCCGGGGGCCCCTGGCCGGTCCGGTGGCCGCCGCTGCGGTGATCGTGCCGGAGCGTTGGCGCTGCAAGGGGCTGGACGACTCGAAGAAGCTCGCTCCCGCCACCCGCGAGAGCCTCTACCAGCGCATCAGCGGCGATGCGAAGGTGAAGTGGTGCGTGGCCTACGCCGACGTCGAGGAAATCGACCGCATCAACATCCTGCGCGCGACCCATCAGGCGATGGCCCGGGCGGTCCGCGGCCTGGCGATGGAAGTTCACCATTGCCTGATCGACGGCCTGCGCGTCCCGGAATTCCCGTGGGCGCACGATGGCGTGGTGAGGGGCGACGGGATCTCGGTCTCGATCGCCGCCGCGAGCGTGATGGCCAAAGTCTCGCGCGACCGCCTGATGTGCGAGATGGCGCAGGAGTTTCCCCATTACGGCTTTGATCGCCACATGGGATATGGTACGCCGCAGCACCTCGAAGCGCTCCGTTACCATGGCCCTTGCCGCATTCATCGCCGCTCGTTTCAGCCCGTCGCTCAACTGGCGCTGCCGCTTGACGGCGTTTAACGGCGCCGAAATCAGCTCCGGCGAGGTCGGCCGCCGGGGCGAACGGATTGCCCGCGCCTACCTGCGCTCGCGGGGCGCGAAGATTCTCTACCTCAATTTCAAGGCCCCCCGCGGCGGGGAAGTGGACATCGTCGCGCGGGAAGGGAAGCTCCTCGTCTTCGCCGAAGTGAAGACCCGCCGTGCCGGTGGCCTCGGCCGCCCGCTGGATGCCGTGGACCGCGGCAAGCAGCGCCTGATCGAGCGCGGCGCGAACGAGTGGCTGCGCCAGCTCGGCACTCGCGAGGTCCCCTGGCGCTTCGATGTCATCGAGGTAATCCTCACCCACGGCGAGAAGCCCCATGTGCATCGCGTGGAGAATGCTTTCTAAGCCCCTCTTGGAACTTGGCGGTTCCTCTTCCGTCTTCCCTGAAAACTGAAAACTGAAAACTAGCAAACCCTGCCCCCCGGGTTCGTTTGCTTGAATCTAGATCCCACCGCGTTTACCTCACCTTCATGGCAAGCGGCTTCAAGGAATGGCAGGTGGTGTGCGACGCGCTGGCAAGCGGTCGGCAATCGATCATCCTACGCAAGGGCGGCATCCACGAGGGCCGCGCCGGCTTCTCCTTCGCGGAGGAATCCTTCTTCCTCTTCCCCACGCGCTTCCACAACCAGGATCAATTCGTGCGCGAGGGTAGCGTCGACACCCTGCCGGAGTGGACCCCCGGCGAGACCATCCGCATCAGCCACTGGTGCGAGGCGATCTGGGCCAAGACCCTCACCGATTGGGACCAGGTGGCCGCCCTCCAACCCTTCCACATCTGGACCGAGGAAACGATCCGCCAGCGCTTCGATTGGGAAGGGAAGGGGATGAGCAGCGGCAGCATCCACGTCGCGCTGGTCCGCGTCGAAGCCCTGGCCAAGCCCTGGGAATTTCCCTATGAAGCCAAGTACGGCGGATGCCGTAGCTGGGTCACGCTCCCGGAGCCGCCGGAAGGAACGCGCGATGCCGCGGTGCCGGTGACCGGGGATGATGAATTCTCCACGCTCTTCGGGAAGCTGGAGGAGATACTTCCAGCCAGGTGACGAATTCGTCACTTTCTTTCAGCTCGACCTGCCCCCGGCCTTCCGATGCTCGCCGGAATCTAACAGCTACATGAGCACCGGGGCAATGGCACCCGGCTGATCCGGATCCTATGTTCCGTGGCAATCCCGGCAGCAGGATTGGCTTGGTGGCGTATTTCGATTTCAGCGCCGCCAGTTCCAATTCTAACGCAAATTTCAAATGGGCGATTTGGGATCAATGCTTCACTATTGCGTCATGGCTACCGAGCTGGATGAGATTCGAGAGGATTTTAAGTCGAGCGAGACCCTAATTGAAACCAAAACCCAACGAGTGTTGGTGCTGGCCTTCATTTGCGCGGTCGCAGCAGGCTCCGAAGGTGGGGTGAGGAACGCCGGAGCGATCTTGGATGCCGTGTTTGGAAAGTTCGATTTGCAAGGCTTCTTCCGGTGGAGCCCGGTCGCTCTCGGGCTGTACGTGTTGACCATCGTTCCGAGTCACATCAAACGGATCGGGCTGCGTAGGACTTCGGTCGGCAAATTGGAGGATGAGGAGGACAAGGGTCTCTCATATCGCGTTCGAGAGGACGAGAGGCGCTTGATCGTGCTGCCTAAGCTCAGGCTGAGAGTCGATCAATTGGTCGCTTACTTAACACCTCTGGTGACGGTTTTGATCATGCGCCTTCCTTTGGCTGCAGATTATCCTGGCTGGAATAATCCTGCGGGAAAGGAGCTTAGGACATTCTTTGAGAAAGAGAATGTCTGGGAGCCATGGGCCGCCGCCTTGCTCATTCTGGCAATAGGTTTTAGCGTGGGGCACCTCGACCACCGCTCAGAGATGAACAAGATTAGATAGCGATCCATCCCATGAACGTCATCTTCGCCTTGGCAGCTGTTGTCTGAAAAGCGGTGTTCCGCCGCTCCGGCGGCTTTTTCGAATCAAAACTCGGTGGGCGAAGGGGCTTACTTCCCCCACAGCTCCAGCAGCGTCTTCGCCATGTCGCTCGGGGTTTCCGCCACGGCGATGCCGCACTCGGCGAGGATGCGCTTCTTGGCCTGCGCGGTGTCTTCCTCGCCGCCGACGATGGCACCGGCGTGGCCCATGCGGCGGCCCGGAGGCGCGGTCGCACCGGCGATGAATCCGGCGATCGGCTTCTTGCAATTCTCCTTGGCCCAGCGAGCGGCTTCGACTTCCGCGGTGCCGCCGATCTCGCCGATCATGATGATGGCTTCGGTCTCCGGGTCTTCGTTGAACATCTGCAGAACGTCGAGGTGGCTGGTGCCATTGATCGGGTCGCCGCCGATGCCGACGCAGGTGCTCTGGCCGTAGCCGAGCTGCGTGAGCTGCCACACCGCTTCGTAGGTGAGCGTGCCGGAGCGCGAGACCACGCCGACATTGCCGCGCTTGTGAATGTATCCTGGAGAGATGCCGATCCGGCAGCCGCCATGCGACTTCTCGCCGCGGCCTGGTGTCACCACGCCGGGGCAATTCGGGCCGATCAGGCGGGACTTCGAGCCACGCATCGCGTCCTTCACCCGCATCATGTCCATCACCGGAATGCCTTCGGTGATCGCCACCACCAGCTCCACGCCGGCGTCCACCGCCTCGAGGATCGCATCCGCGGCGAAGGGCGGCGGCACGAAGATCGCGGAGGCCGTGGCACCGGTTTCTGCGACCGCTTGAGCGACCGTGTCGAAGATCGGCACGACATTTTCAAACTTCTGGCCGCCCTTGCCCGGGGTTACACCGGCGACAAGCTTGGTGCCGTAGGCGAGCGAAAGGGAAGCATGGCGCGCACCGAAACTGCCGGTGATGCCCTGCACGAGGAGCTTGGTGTTTTCGTCAACGAGGATGGCCATAACGGAACTGTGGGGAAGTGGGCGGTGGAGAGGAATCGAAGCATTCAGGCGTGGCCCGGCTTGCGTTTGTGAATGATAAGGGGACTGCCGTCGGGATCGGTGATCATGAGCATGTGGCAGACCGGGGTCTCGAAGGGTCCCATGGTCACGGTGACACCGGCGGCCTTGACCTTGGCGACGGCTGCATCGAAGTCCTCGACTTCCAGACCCACCGTGCAGCCGTGAGGGCTTGGTTCCCAGCCCGGAGTCTTGCCGAGGCTGAGGGTGCCGGCTCCGATGTCGAACTCGACCCAGTGCCCGCTGCCATCTTCCATTTCATGATCCATGGTCTTCGTCAGGCCGAGCACGCTTTCATAGAAAGCAATCGACCGGGCCATGTCGGTGACGGGGTAGCAGGAGAATGCGATTTCGGTGACTTTCATGGCCTTTGATGAATCAGTGTGCACCACACTCGGGATGGTTCGGCTTCTTCTGGTGCAGCGCCACGGTATTGCCGTCCGGATCGGAGATCAGCGCCATGCGGCAAATCGGGAAATCCTGGATGGGTCCCAGAACGGTCACGCCCGCGGCTTCCAGCTTCTCCACCGCAACATCCAGGTCCTCCATCTCGAAGCACAAGCCACCGCCGCCGGGATTGGGTTGCCATTTCTCGTTCGCTTGCGCGATGGCCAGCGTGTGACCGCCGGGGATCTCGAATTCGACCCAACCGACAACGCCGTCCTTATCGAAAACCATGCCCTCTTTTAGGCCGATGATCTCGCCGTAGAACTTGCGCGTCCGCGCGATGTCCGTCGCGGGATATCCTGTGAAGCCTGCTTCTTTAATGCCGATTCCTTTCATAGCAGGAGACGGGTAAACCCGTCAGGCGACCGCCGCCACGATCTTTTGCGCACCGTCCGCCATGGTGTCCGCGGAGACGATGTTCAGGCCGCTCGCGCCGAGCGTCGCCTTGCCCATCTCCACGTTGTTGCCTTCCAGGCGCACCACCAGCGGGATCGGCAGGCCGGTTTCCTTGGCCGCCGCGATCACGCCCTCGGCGATCACGTTGCAGTCCATGATGCCGCCGAAAATGTTGATCAGGATGCCCTTCACGTTCGGATCACCCAAGATGATCTTGAAGGCCGCCGTGACCTGCTCCTTCGAGGCACCACCGCCCACGTCCAGGAAGTTCGCCGGCTCGCCGCCGTAGTGCTGGATGATGTCCATCGTCGCCATCGCGAGACCGGCACCGTTGACCAGGCAGGCGATGTTACCGTCCAGGCCGATGTAGTTCAGATCGTATTCGGAAGCGGCGACCTCGCGCGGGTCCTCCTCTTCCTTGTCGCGCATCGCCACGATCTCCGGGTGGCGGTAGAGCGCGTTGTCGTCGAAGCCGAACTTCGCATCCAGCGCCAGCACCCGGCCATCGGGGGTGGTCACCAGCGGGTTGATCTCCAGCATCGAGCAATCGAGCGAGATGAAGAGCTTGTAGAGATTGGAGAGCAGCTTGCCGAATTGCTTGGCCAGATCGCCCGTGAGACCCAGCGCCGCGATCAGCTTGCGGATCTCATAGGCCTGCAGGCCCAGCACCGGGTGAATGAACTGGCGGACGATCTTCTCCGGCGTGTTGTGTGCCACGTCCTCGATGCTCATGCCGCCTTCGGTCGAGGCCACGATCACCGGCCGTGCCGTCGCGCGGTCCACCAGGATCGCCAGGTAATACTCGTGCGTGATGTCCACCGCCTCGGCGATCATCACCTTGCGCACCACCTTGCCGGCCTCGCCGGTCTGGATGGTCACCAAGGTCTCGTTGAGCATCTTGGTGGCGAATTCCGCCGCCTGCTCCGGGGACTCGATCAGATGGACGCCGCCCTTGAAGCCGTTGGTGAAGTGGCCCTTGCCGCGGCCACCCGCGTGCACCTGCGCCTTGATCACCAGCTTCGCCCCGGCGAATTCCTTCGCGGCCTCCGCCGCCTCCTCCGGGGTGGATGCCACCTTGCCCTTCGGGCTCGGCACTTGGAATCGATCGAAGAGCTCCTTTGCCTGGTATTCGTGGATGTTCATGGGGCCGTCGGAAAATCGTCGCGACGGTTGGGGAAGCGCCGCGGCGGGTCAAGGAAAAGCCCGGCCGCAATCACTTGTGACCGATTCCGGCAGGATTTGCTGCGGGATCGGTCTGAATTGGGGACGGGCGCAGGCTGGAACCAAGTCTCACCTCGGAAAGACCAGCAGATTTCCCGAGTCCGTCAGGATTGCGAAGCCGCCGTTTCCCTTCGGGCAAATTGCCACGGGGGACCCGGCCTCGCGCGGGAAGTCGAGCGTCGCGGATCTGCCATGCGGAGAGCCGGCGGGGTAGACCTCGCCGCCCCCCTTCCAAGCGACTACAACCGAACCGTCCGCCAGGAAACAGGCGGTCGGGGTCAAGTCGGGAAGCGGGGTGGAATGCGCGGCGATGAGCGCCATTTCTCCAGTCTCCTGCACATCCAGTTGAAGTACTTCCCCCTTACGGGCGATCAGCATCCGCGGCCGCGAGCCGCGTGGCGATAGTGCCAGGCTTCGCGCCGGCTCTTCAAGGTGGACCTGGGAGAACTTCCCCTCCTTGTCACGCCAGACGCAGAACTTGGCGGCGCTGAAAAACAGGTCGTCGCCCCGCCCTGCGATCTGCCATTCCAGCCCCAAGATATCGGGTGGCGCGAGGTCGATCGTCACCGTGCGCCGCAGCTTGGCCGCCTCCGAATAGATATGCACCACCAGCGAGTCGGTCCGCGTGTATTGCAGGACCGCGAAGTCGCCCTCATCCCCGTGAGCGGCGATCGCCAGGACATCCTCCAGCGTGCCGATCGCGTCGTCATCCGCGGTCCTCACCCGGTCGAGCGCGCGATAGTGGAGCCGCCGGTGGTCCCGGAAATGAAAGAGCCGGCTGCTGCCGCGGCTGGAACTCACGACCACGTGATCGACGAAGCCATTTCCCGGATCATCGCCGGTGTGCAGCGCGGAGGAATGACAGCCGTTCTCGCGAAACTGCGCCACCGCCAGCATGTCCTTTCCATAACCCGCGAGCGAGACCCCGCGGGGTAGCGTCGCCATGGAATGCCACTTCACGTCGCTCGCCACCCGGATCGTTTGCTCAGGCTTGAGTGTGCCCTTCGGCGGACCGCTGGCCGGGACCTTCGGCGGGTTTTTCACCAGCGAGAAGCGCCGCGCATCCCGGTCTAACAGGAGGTCGTCCGGGTCCAGCTTCGGCAGGAATTCCATCAGCTGCTTGGCGTGCGCGGACTTCGCTTCGAGTTCCCCGGCGATGTGACGGTAGGCCAGGCCTTCGAAGACCCCGCGGAAGGCTGGATACTGCCACTTCCGGCATTGGCCGTCGATCAGGGTCAATTTCGTGGGGAGGGGCAGGACCCCCACCTTGGTGGCGAAAATCGCCCTCACCAGTTCCATCGCCGCAGGGAGATCCTCCGCCTCGCGATGGATCTCGAAAATCGCATCCAGCGCCGGGCCCGGCATGTCCCCGGCCCGCCAGACCGCTTCCAGGATCTCCAACGCCGCCGCCGGTTCCTTGAGCTTGGTGGCGAGGATCCGCGCCTTCACCAGCGCGGAACCCTGTGCCGCCACTTCGGCCTGCCACATTTCGCGGGCCATCGTGTCATTGCCGAGCTTCGCATGCAGGTCGCCGGCCTTCTCATATTGCTTGAGTTCCGCATACATCGCTGCCGCCTGTAGTAGCAGGCTGGCTTCCTCCAGCGCCCGCGCCGCGCCGTGGCGGTTGTTGAGCTTGTGGATGTAGATCGAGACCGCATCGCGATGCCGCCCGGCTTCCATCAGAGCCTTCGCCGCCGCCGCCCAATCGCCTAACAGATTGCCGTAGATGTAGGCCGCGCGCTCGTGGCGGCCCAGCGCGGTCTCGCGCAGCGCCGCCTCCCGATACTGGCGCTCCAGCTTCAGCCGCGCCTCGTTCCCGATGTCCCAGCCATCGATCGCCCCGCCGCCGCTGCCGAGCCTGAAGTCCGTGCTGCGCTGGCCCAGGTTCCAGCTTGGCGTTGCCTTGCCGCGGGATTGCTCCAGTCCGGTCAAAGGCAGGGCACGGCGCAATCCCTCGTCCGGGTTGTCCTCCATCAGCCTCATCAGCCGCTCGATCTCGCGGCTGCGCTTGTCCATCAGGTGCTGCCAATTCTTCTCCGCCCATTCGCGCAGGCGGTTTCGGTCCGGGGGAGCCGCCCGGAATTGTCCACCCTGGGAACCCGGCGGCACTCCGATCATTCCCGGCCCGGACAGAAAATCCGAGATCTTGCCTAGCCCGCCGACGACCCAGGACCCGCCTAACACCAGACCGCCTGCCAAGCCCTTGCCGAGCATCCCGAGCTTGTCCATCACCGGGTTTTCGCCACCTGTCGCGCCCGCTTGATCGCCGATCCCGCTGCCCGCCTCGGCCAGCATTTCCTCCGGCCCCTCCGGCTCGGCGATGACGATCGACTTCAACTCCGGCGCGAACTTCTCCACCGGCACCGCCAGATTCCAGCGGACCTCGCCGCCCGGCGGGATCGCCAGGAGCTTGGCGGGAGATAGCTCGTCCTTCGCATCGAAGCCGGCCAGGCCGAGCGTCGGGTGGAAGAAGTGGACGCGGTAGGGGAAAAAGAACTCGCGCTCGTTCACCAGCAGTCCGGCCGAGAGCGTGGCATCCCGCGGCGCATGCACGCCGGGCAAAAGCTCCGCCAGCAACTGCACCCGCGCCCGGAATTCCGGCACCTTCCCGCGCGGCAGCAGGAAGACCCCCGCAGGTCGCGGATCGCTCAACGAACTGGCCACCGGATAGGCCGCGACCGGGCAGCCTTGCTTCAGGCAGTGCCCGATCTCGCGCAGCCATTCCAGCGGATCGCCGGACGCCAGCCAGCCCGCCGAGACGGTCGTCGTCGCGCGACCGGAGCGCAGGAGTGTGAGCTGGCTTGTCATGACTTCAGGACTTGGTGAACCGGATCCGCCAGGAAGTCTTGCAACAGGGTCAATGACTGCAAGCCGGGGGAGGATTTCCCGGCATCCGCAGGCGCGGCTCCATCGCCAGCAATTGCCAATTCCGGTGCCACACGCCGGCCCCCGGAGTCGCCAGCAGGATGCTCCAGCAATCGATGGCTGCCTTCTCGTCAGGCCTCGTCCTCTGCAGGTGGAGCATGCCCCGCGGATCATGCCAGACGCTCAGCATGCCTCGTAACTTCGCCGTCCTCAGATGAACCTCGGGGACGACGGTCAGCGGCGTGGACAGGAAAGGGATGAAACGCGCTCCACGGCTGTCCGCCCGACGCCAAGCAAGTTGCGCCGGGTCGAAATCGTAGATCTCTTCACCACATGCGATGCTCAGGACGCCCCCATTCAGCGTGACACTCTTCGGCGTGAGCAGCATCGGCCAGGTCGAGTCGATCGATCTCTTGCCTCCGGCATCCAGGGGCGCCGGGCTTGCGACCGCTTGCTCGCCCTTGTGGATGTGGATCCTGCTGCCATCGAACTCGAAGACCGGATTCTCGGGGAGGCCTTCGATCGCTTGCGAGGCCACGCGGCGGCCCGTGTGGAGAGACAGCGCCTCGACGTGGTCCGAGTAAACCAGGATCGCGGCGTCTCCGTTCACGACGGCTCGCCGGGGAAAGGAATGCTTGGATTTCTCGACCGCGATCTCAGCGAGCTTGCCGTTCTCCCAACGGAATACGTGGGCTCCATCGCCCGCGACTTTTCCGCTGGTAATCACCACAGGATTCCCCCCGCCATCCCGCCCAATCCAGTAGTCGGCACCGGGGAGCTTCGCCGAAAGCAGCCGGGCACCCCAAAGTTTCATTGGCCACTCGGCCAGGCAACCGGAGGTTGAAACGCCGATGCCGCGCCCTTCTGTCTGTGGGGTGATCCCGTCCGGTAAGAAGCAGGCCACCAGAGGCCTTAGGGGAAACAAGAAGGGCAGGGGATCGAGCCCGTAAACCGGCGAGATATCGAGCAGAGGATTCTGTTTCACCCGCAGCGGCTCCGATGGTTGCGGCTTGGTCGCTCCGTTGAGGATCTCCTCCAGGTCGATCTCCCCGCGGAACAGCACGCGGTTGCCGCCGGGCGTCCAGGCCTGGGCTTCCACGTTGCCTTCACGACCGAGCGCGAGGATGCGGAAGCGACCGTTGCGCGAGTGCAGCCAAGTCGCGATCCCGCCTAACAGCTTGCGCGTCGTCTCCACTTCGAGGTGCCATTTGCCGAGGATCAGCGACACGTCGGGGATCGCCGGATCATCGACGATCTGTGCGCCATCCCACCATGCTTGGAGGAAGGCATCGGGCGAGCCGGTGGGCACCAGCGTCTGGAGCGCGGAGGCCACCTTCGCGGCGCTGTCCAGTTCCAGATGCTCGAAGTCGGTATCCGTCGCCGCCACGCACTCGAAGCTCCCGCCCGGGCTGTTCAAGCCGGGGTGGTGCCAGAGACCGAGCGCGATCCCCAGCGAGAGGACGCGGCCCGTTCCCCACAGGCGCAGCTCGCGGTCTAACAGGATCGTGTGCGCCACCACCACGTTCAGCGGCGGGATCTCGCGGCGGAAGTAGAGCGCTTCATTGTGGACCAGCCGCGCGGCCAGCACCAGATCGTCCCAGGCCAACTCGTGCGGCAGCAATTTGTCGATCGTGCCGCGGTTGGTGATGTCCGCGATGCCGCCCACCGGCAGGTCGCGCGGCGTGCCGATGTGGCCGGGGAAATTCATCATCGCGATCGCCCGCTTGGCCACCGCGGCGGCCATCCCGCACTCGCCACCGGCGGCGCCGAGCGATTCTAACAGGTCCCGCGGGTCCTCATCTGCCGCCAGGGAATCCGGCAGTGGGACCGGGTCCGGTTCGGCGTCTTCCAGACCGGTGCGCAGCAGCGACTCGAGACGCTGCGCCTTGCGCGCCAATCCGGGCAGCAGCGCTTGCAGGTCGAGTGCCAGACGCTGGCTGGCAGTGTAGCGCGGGCTCGAGCCGGCCAAAGCCCGCGGGCCCGCTGAGGCCAATTCATCCAGCACTGTCGATGTGTCCTTGCGCGAGAGCCGGAAATTCGAAGCGGTGAAGACGGTCGAGGCAATCAGACACTTCGCGGCCAGAGATGATCGCAGCTCACGCGGCAAATCCTGGATAGCCTTGAAGCCATTGACCAGATCGTCCCGTCTTTTGCGATGCGCGGCCCGGATCGCGGCGAAGGCGCTGCCCGCGTCCCGAAAATCGGAGGTGCTGACGTCAATGCCCGATGCCACTTCCCCGGTTCCTGTGGCGGTGCCCAGGATTTCGAGGAAGCCTTCGAGCCGCTCTTCAAAAGGGGGCGTGCTTTCTTCCCGGCACGCGCCGACCACCAGCAGCACGGCACCCAGCGGCGGAATCCCGATCTGCCGCAGTTCCTCCAGCACCGCGTGAACTTCCTGCCACAGCGCGAGCGTGCTGCCGTCCTCCCACTCGATCGCATCATACGCCGCATTCCACCGCCAGTAGTGGCCGGCGGGTGGCGAGGCGTAGTTGATGGTGCGGGCGTCGCGCATGGCTTTAGAAAGAGGTGACCTCGCGCGCGCTGCTGGCCCGGATCGCGGCGCGGCTGGCGGGGATCAGGTTTTCCTCATCCATTTCCTCGTGCGTGCCATCGGCCTGCACGATTGCCAGGCGGTTGCTGCCGAGGCGCAGCAATTCCTCTAACAGACCCGGCCAGACGTGGTCGGGCAGGCGGTAGCCGCAGGGCAGCCAAAGCCGGCCTTGGGCGTGGAAGCCGTGGCCGGGAATCGCGGGCAGCGGCTCGCCATAGATGAACACTCGCTCGTCCCCGCTACAGGCGAAACGCAGGGGCTTCAGACGCGGCGCGAAGCAAGTCTCCGCCCACGCGGCGAAGTCCTGCCAGCGGCAGAGCAGCGCACCGGCCGGGCGCATCCCGTCATCGGGCATCAGGCGGAAGCTCTGCGCTGCGGGCGGCATGCCGGGTGCGCCGTGTGGCGGCGCGGTGACGGGCAGCAGCGTGGCGAGATTTTGCCAGCCATCGGCAGGCAGCACCGCCTCCGGCACGCGGCGACCCTTTCGGACGATCTTGCCGCCGTCGAGTTCGGTCCAGCGGCCTAACAGAGGCAGCTTGCGGAAGGCTTCCTCGTCGTTCGCGGGCACGCGCAGCCAGAAGCCGCCGTCCTCGCAGGCGCGCAGCATCCAGCCGCTGTGTGCACGGAATACGGCGAGCGCGCCGAGATCGGCGGCGGCCAGCATTCCCACGCGCTGTTCCGGTCCGTTCATAGTGCGATCTTCTGCCACAGGGCCTCGGTGCGGCGGAGCAGGTCGTCCTTCGCCACCCCGGCGGGCAACCAGTCGAGACGGCTGGCAAGCACGCGCAATTCATCGGCGGCAGCGGCGTCTGCGGGATCGGCGGCGAGCCTTGACGCGACATCTTCCAGTCCGGCGGCGAGCACATCCGGATCCGGCACGCGGTTGGCATGGGCCTGCGGGTGGTCGCCCGCGTCCGCGTGCTTCGCGGCCAGCACGGCACCGACGATCGATTCGATCACCTCGATCTGTTCCTCGCGATCCCACACGTGCCGCAGCACCCACAGATCCGAGACCCGCGCTTCCAGCCTGCCGCAGAGCAGGGCGCTGGCGGCGATCACGCGCTGGAGGCGCACGGCGCGGCGGTCGGAGATGTCCATGCCGGCGTGACGCAGCTTGATCACCAGATCCAGGTAGGCCTCGCGCACCGGAGACAGATCCACGACGCGCACTGCCTTCTGAAATTCCCGCAGATCTCCTGCTGTTAGAGTCGCGGCGCTTTCGCCATCCTTCTTCTCCAAGTCCCAGCCCGCGGCCAGCACCCGCGCGAGCTGCGACTCCGCCACCGGCCCGCAACGCACGCGCAACAGGAAGCGGTCGAACAAGGCGCGCAGCGCATCGTCTTCCGGCAGGTGGTTGCTGGCCCCGGCGAAGAACAGCGCGGGGATCGCGCGGGTCTCGCGGCCGCGGCGGAAGATCCGCTCGTTCAGCGCCATCAGCAGGCTGTTGAGGATCGCGCTATTGGCGTTGAGCAGCTCGTCCAGGAACACGATGTCGGCCTCCGGCAGCATGCCCTCCGTGTTCGTGACCAGATCGCCCTCGCGCAGCCGCCGGATGTCGAAGGGGCCGAAGAGTTCGTTCGGCTCGGTAAAGCGCGAGAGCAGATAGTCGAAGGTGTGGCCGTGGATGCGCGCGGCCAGCGAGTGGACCAGCGCGCTCTTGGCCGTGCCCGGCGGGCCGTAGAGGAAGAGATTCTCCCGCGCGGCCAGGCTCACGCCCATCAGGTCGATGATCTCGTCCTTGCCGACGTAGGCTTTCTTGAGCGGCTCCAGGACCTCGCTGCCGAGGCGGCGCGCCATATCGGCGATGGTGGCTTCATTCATGAATCAAATCGGAAAGGGTAGGGGTGGCGGGAAGCAGCCCGCGGCCCAGGCTGGCGGTGTAGGCCCCGGCCTTCGCGCGGATGATCGCGGCGATCTCCGGCACCGCCAGGCAGGCGTGGTCGGCGCGTTCCAGCGCCCGCTCCGCGAAATACTGGCGCAGCCCCGCATGCCGGAACAGCGGATGCCCCGGGTCCGCCGGGATGTGCATGCCCAGCGCCGAAAGCGGCACCCGGACCGCGATGCGCTGCATGGCGCGCACCAATGGGTCGTCCTCCAAGCGGGCGCGGGCGATCCGCGCGAGGTCCGGCCAGTGGCGCAGGCACAGGTCCGCGGAGAAGATCGCCGCCGCGTCGTCGGCAGGCGCCGGGTCGGGCAGGAG
The DNA here is from genome assembly GCF_040801775.1 of Luteolibacter sp. Populi. Taxonomy (GTDB): domain Bacteria; phylum Verrucomicrobiota; class Verrucomicrobiia; order Verrucomicrobiales; family Akkermansiaceae; genus Haloferula. Next base: position 1,039,049 of record NZ_CP161812.1, on the reverse strand, counting down.
CTGGCCGATCGCAGCCTCGCCGATCTCGCGGAAGCAGATGCAACAAGCCGCGCGGAAACACATCACCGCGCCCCACAGCGCCGCCTGCGGATGATATCTCGGCGGCGGCCCCGGAAAGTCCGCCACGGCCCCCGCGTGCCAGTGGGCGAGGATGCGCAAGGACTCGCTGCGGTCCGATTCGTTGCCAGCGGCCTCCTTCGCAAACGCCTCGACGTCGCGGCCTGGCCAAGGCAATTCGGCACGACCGGTCTCGGCTAGAGTCTGGAGAAAGCGGGACAGCAAGCGGGTGAAGGAGCAACCTCAGCCTGCGGGTTTAGAAGCCGCCTGCCAAGGGGCAATTCCGGTGGTTCGGCTGGTGTTACAAGGTCGTGCTCCGGATCTCACCGTCACGGACCTTCGTCCGGATCTCCTCGCCGGGAGACACGTCGGCCTTCGAGCGGATGATCCGTCCATAGGAGTCCATCGCGATTGAGAAGCCGCGCTCGAAGGCCGACTCGGGGCCGAGCGTCCGCAGCAGCGAGCGCAGGCGGGAGAGCCGGTCATCCAAGCTATCGAAGCGCCGCCGGGCCGCGCGCTCCAGGCGCTCGCGGGTCCGCGCCAGATGCTCCAGGCGCAGCTCGACCTGCCGCGCTGGATGGTGGGCGGCCAGGGTGCGGGAGAGTTCCTTCAGGCTCTGCTCGCGATCCTTGAAATTTGCCAGCACCGCCGAGTTGAGTTTGGCGCGTGCGGAATCCACCCGCATCGTCGGCTCGCGCAGCAGGCGCTCGCCGCCGCGGGAGAGGACGCCGCGGCGCAGGCTGTCGAGGTTCTGGCCGAGGCGCTCGATGCGCTCCGCCGTGCGCCGCGCCAGTCGCCGTTTGAGCATCGCCAGCTTCGCCTTCAACTCCGCGCCGTCCGGCACCGCCAGTTCCGCCGCCGCGCTGGGCGTGGGCGCGCGCAGGTCGGCCGCGAAGTCGGCGATGGTGAAGTCGATCTCGTGGCCGACCGCCGAGATGATCGGGATCGGGCAGGCGGCAATGGCGCGGGCCACGATCTCCTCGTTGAAATTCCACAGGTCCTCGATCGAGCCGCCGCCGCGTCCGACGATCAGCACCTCGCAGCGCGGCAGGCCGAAGCGCTCCGGATTGCCCATCCGCTGGATCGCCTTCGCGATCTCCACTTCCGCACCCTTGCCCTGCACCCGCACCGGGTAGAGCACCGGCTGGACCCAAGGCGCGCGGCGTTCGAGGATGTTCTGGATATCGCGGATCGCCGCGCCGGTGTCGGAAGTCACGATGCCCACCGTCCGCGGGAAGAAGGGGATCGGCTGCTTGCGTTCCGGGTCGAAGAGACCCTCGCCCTGCAGCTTGCGCTTCAGCGCCTCGAAGCGTGCCTGCAACTCGCCCAGCCCGGCCCGCTCGACGCGCTGCACGATGATCTGAAGCTGGCCGCGCGCCTCATAAACGCTCGGCTCCGCGAAGACCCGCACCTTCGCGCCGTCTTCCAGTGCCTCGGAGCCGGCTTTCTTGCGCGCCCCGAAGATCGCGCACTGGATCTGCGCGCCCTCGTCCTTGAGCGAGAAATACCAGTGGCCGCTGGCCTGCTTCTTCAGGTTCGAGACCTCGCCCTCCACCCAGACTTCGCCCAGTTCCACCTCCAGCAGGTTCTTCATCCGCCGCACGAGTTGGGTCACCGACAGCGCCTTCGGGGCAGGGGCGGGCTTCGGTGCGAAAAGGTCGTCCACGGGGAATTGAAGCTCGCTCCTCACTACGGCGGAAGCGGAAAAACCGGCCGAACAAGGGAAGCGAGAACTTGAAGTTACGTGCCCCCCTGTTTGAAACTAGACACCAATATGTTTGGTGGCCTACGCAAAGGAGCACGAGCACAAAATACGAAGGAAACAGCTATGAAGGAAATCTGGAATCTTAACATGATTGTTGCTTTGGTCGCCTTTGCCCTGCCGGCCTGCCACCGAAGTAGCGACCCGGTGGTAGCAGCAGCGCTTGCCCCCAATGTGCCGGAACTTGGCAGATTTGTTATTACGGTGGTCCGGGACACTACTACCGAAAGTGAACTAATCTTAAACGACAGTGAGAAGGGCCTAAGGAACCACGAAGGGGACTTAATCCTTAGGATGGATACGGTCAGCGGAAGAACGTGGCACCTTCAACCGATCTCAACTTTTGAAGGCAGCACGACGGATGCAAGGTGGGAGCCGATCACCGAAGAAGTCATCATGAGCGTCGTGGATGGGGGCGGAGCTCCCATTTCAGAGAATTATGTCCCTAGAGGCCTCCCGAATTCGCCCGATGATCACTGGCAGAAGGTGACCGAGGCATCCCGTCTATCAGTTCCATGATGGAAAGGGAACGGGAGGAACTGAGGAAGAAGTCTTTGAACAGATCCCCGAAGGAGAGATGAGTGGCAACTCTGGGCTGGATTTGGCCACCACCAATCGCTATTTCGAATAGAAGCACGAGGTCACCACGGAGATCTTGTATTGCGGTAGCAGCAGCTCTTCGGGAAGGCAGTAGTTGGTCTGCATTTTCCTGTCCTGCCCATCCATCCATAACTCGGTATTGTGCGGAAAATCCACGTGCAAGCGCCCGCTGCTGTTGACGCCATCGATGAGCGCCCAGCGGATGGGGACGTTCGCTTCCCCGTCGTGGGAGAATACGATCACGACCGGGTGACTTTGCGCCAAGTCCCTGCGGATGAGCTCGGACACTTGCTTCACATTATCCGGGCCGAGCGCGGTGAGGACGGGTTTGCTGCGGACACCGGTAAGCTTGACGATGTTGCCGAGGAAGTCCTTGCCGGGCTTCGGATCATGGAGCTTCAGAGCCAGGCCCTGATCGTAAATCTGCTGAAAAAGCCTGTCGATCTCGACCATGCGCGGCGGGTTGTCATCCGCTCCGGGGTTCCAGCTCAGGTGATTGAAGTCCACGGCTTCCGCACCCTTGGTGGCGGCGAATTTCGCGGGGCGATAGTAAGCGATAAGCTTGGCCAACACGCAGGTGGGGCTGTATCCGATGAAGGTCTCGTTGCTCTCCTTGGTTTCGTTGCTGAATTCGGAGTAGAGATAGTCATTGTCGGAGAAAAAGTCGGTCAGCAAGGGCTCGATACGGTCGGTAGGAGACTTGATATCCGGGGTTTTAATGGCCTTCTCCTCATCGCTGTAGCGGACACCCAAGCCGTTGGTGGCGAAGGCGCGGACGTAGTAGCTTGTGTTCGGTGCCAGGTTGATGGCATGCCCGCGGTACCATTCGCGGTGAGCGAGAGTGAAGGTGGCGTCGCGGACGGTGGGGTTCTTGGAAGTGGACCAACAGAAGCCGTAATCGGTGATGATCGGTTCACCGCGGAACTTGATGGTGCAGGCCGCCGTGAAGCTGGTGGGCTGGATGTCGCTGATCTCATCCAGCCGGATCTGGGGCAGCATGGAGAGAGTGTAGGCGCTGCCGGTGACCGGCTGGTGGTGGATGACCAGGTCAAAGGTCAGGGTGTCGCCGTGTTCCTCGATGTTCTTGAAGGAAACCCCGCCATCGAGGAGATTGGGCAAGCGTGAGGATGGCTCGGTCGTCATGTTGAACTCCGTGCGCTTGTGGGATTTCCCGAACAGGCAATTGTTAGTGTCGCCCTTACCCACGAAGAAGGGATCATTGGGCCGGTAGATGTAGAAATAATCCGGTGCGCCGAGGTAGTTCTCGCGTCCGAGATTGACCGCGGAAATGAGCATGCCCTCGTGACGGGGACCCACCCCGACCGTTTTGTTCTCCTGGTGGATGTACTCCACATGATAGAAGTAATGCGGATGACTGCTCGGGATCAGGTAGCCGACCGCCTGATCGCCTTCCGGATCGATGTGGCGGGGATGAAGCGTGTAGGTGCCGGAAGACTTGATGGTGGGATGGTTCTTCTCCTCGATGAAACCGTGGTGGTAAAAGCGGCTGAAGGAATTGGCAGTGGGACCATAGGAGAGCAGGCAGGCTTCGCCGCTGATGCCATCGTTAAAGCGACCGATCCGATAGACGTCCGGAGCCCCGAGGCAATGTCCGAGTTCATGGGCCAGCGTTCCGCCCGAGAAGTTGTCGATCTGCACCTTCGAGTTCGGCCACATGGGCTCGCCCCACTTGCAAACCGGCGAGTAGTAGACCCAGGGATCGAAGTCTTTGCCCGTGCTCGTGGGCTTCTTTTTTTTGCTCTTGCGGACCCGGACCATCTTGGTGCGGTCGGGATCGGCGCTGCGGTTTTGATAGAACTCAAGCAGCGCGGCGCTGACCTCCTGGGCGGGGGAGGCGGGGCGGGTGGTCACATAGTTGTAGCAGATGAAGCGGGGCTTAGCACCGCGGTAGACAGTGTTGGCGAATTTCAGGGCGACCTCGTTCATCTTGCTCACCCGTTCCCCGCCTTCCTCCGCGTCCCTCCATCCGATCGGGTTTTCCCAATAGTCGTATTCGCAGTAGTAACCGTAGAAGTGAGGATCCTGATAGACGGTGCTCTCGTCCGGCATGGCCACGAGTTTCGGCCAGGTGATCCCATTGCTGTAGGTCTTGAAATATTCCTCGAGGTTCGCGCCGGATCCCGGGGACTTTGCCTTCGCGTCGCCTCCCCCTTCCTGGTGGGTTCCAGTTACTTGCTCCGCCTTCTTGATTGCCCGGCTGACGTCACCGGAAATCGCGGTTTCCTTGAATGTGATGGTGATAAACCCGACGAGGAATTCGCCGGTTACCGTGGGTTGTTTGGCCGGACTGTAGTCCGGAACAGGCGCTGCCGTGGGAACTTCCGCTTTTTTCTCCGCGCCATTTACAGGGCCGCCGAGGCAAGCCAGCGCGATCGCCCATTGCATGGATCTCCTTCTCAAGAACCTGCCGGAAACGAACCTTATCAACGAACTCCACCAAGGCCTCGGCAGCACCAAGCGGCACCCGCTCCCCGCACCCTTCGTCGGTTCGATCGCATCATTCATCCTCATCGGGGAATAATGAACCGCTTTTAGTTGGCAAGCTGAATCCCGAAAATGCCGGTTTCAGGCATCAAAGAAGGGTAAAATGACCACACAAAGCATCGTGGATAGGCTTCACCCTCCACCCAGACTTCGCCCCAGCTCCACCTCCAGCAGGTTCTTCATCCGCCGCACGAGCTGGGTCACCGACATCGCCTTCGGGGCAGGGGCGGCTTTCGGTGTGAAAAGGTCGTCCACGGCGGCGATTCAACCCGCTGGCGGCGGCGGGGGGAAAGCCGGATCTCCCGGAGCTACTCCATTGCTCCGGCATATCGGTAGCTGGAGCGAGCGGGAGGCTTCACCATGTTCGCTTGCCGTTAGGAAGATTCCATGCGTAAAACGCCTTGCCGGGTCGGCGGACGTAACGTCTTGGCGTTCCGGTTGCCTTACAGGAGGGGTGGCAGAGTGGTCTATCGCGTCGGTCTTGAAAACCGAAGTCGGGTAAAACTGACCGTGGGTTCGAATCCCACCCCCTCCGCCAGCTCTAAAAATCAAAGACTTAGGCTGCCGCGAGGGTAGGGATGTCAACAGTGGGAACGGGTCCACGAAGCTCACGCATGTCTGCACACGATCAGATCACGGAAGCGTCCATCGGCAGGTTGATGCTGGAACCCAGGAAATGCGATGCTGCCTGGCTGATTAATCGGGCGAATCAAGTGGCCGAAATTGCTTCGGTCACGGAGTCTGCAAACCTGCTGGTGGTGTCCTGCGTGGAAACTCGCAACGCGATCGAGCAGCTTTGGTTCGAGATCTATGTATTGCTCAAAGGCGGCGCGCTCGCCGAAGGCGAGTTTGAGAAATGCCGACGGCAAAGTGATGGTTTCCTGAAAGCTATCAAGACAGTTACCCCTTCCTACCGAAAGCTGGTCTACTTCTCCGCGATATGTTGCGAGCTTTCGCCCGGCACCCCACGGACGATTCCTTGGGATCTCAAAATCCTGAAACGAACTTGGTCGGAAGTGAGCAATTACTGTCATGCCCAAGCCTCTCCAGACTCACGATTGAGAACCCCCTCTGGTTTTCAAAAGGAATAGATCTCGTTGCCGCCGCTTACAAATACATGTCCGAGCACATGTCGCGCGCGGGCACCGGCATCATGCTGCCTGATCAGATGAAACCTTTTGCGCGATCCATCTGGAATGACTTCGAGGCTGGACGAATAGACGAATCTCAAATGAGAATTCGCTTGCAGATCTCACGTCCCTAGCGCCCCGGCTGCACCGGGCTACCCGCTGAGTGGCAAGGCAATCGGTTGGTGCCGCATAGCCCCCTTGAATGAGCCTGCTAGCCATCGGGCCGTGTTGACATGATGCGCCGATTCGCGGCTCTGGAGAGCCCCGCTACTTCCCTCGGCAAATCTCGCGAGGAAAGGCGGTGGCGGACCCCTCGCGCGAAACAGAAAAGCCTCCCGGGCGGATGGCCCGGGAGGCTTTGGGAATTCGACCGGAGTAAGGGCGCTACAGGCTCAGGGGATGTTCACCCGCAGGCGGGCGAAGAGCTTGGCCGAGGGGGCGGCGAGGGCGCGCGGGATCTTGACGGTGACGCGGTCGATGCCCGCCCCGAAGAAGTCGTCCTCCGGGGTGATGATCACGCCGTTGACACCGTTCACCGCCGTGGTCCAGCCGGCGAGCGCGCTACCGTATTCCACCAGGGGACTATACGACAGCGAAGCATCGGTGCGGCGGTAGACGACGTTCAGGTAGGTCGTGTCGATCGTGCTGGCGGGCAGCAGCGCGCTCGAGTCGGAACCTGGACCGGAGGGATCGGTGCCAAGGACGAATTCGATGCCGTTGGCGATGCCGTCGTTGTCGGAGTCGGTGTTCGACCCCGCGCCGACGATGCCGTTGGCGGTTTCGTAACCTGCATAGGCGTCCGTGCCGGGCACCAGCGCGATTTGGCTGGCACCGTTGTAGTTGTAGTTGAGCACGTAGCCGGACGGGATGCCGCTGGTGGAACCGAAGCTGCCACTGAGCACACCGTAGGAGGCGATGATGTAGGCCGGCTGGGTGGCGGCACCGAGCAGGCTGACATTGAGCGCCGCGCCGTCGATGTCGAGCGAGCCGCCGACCGAGAGTCGGTCGGAGGTGGTCGAGTCGAGTTCGATGGCGAGGCTACCGTCAAGGATCACCGCGGCGACCGTCGCCAAGGTGCCGATCCCGGTGCCGGGGGCGATGGTCGAACCGGCCGCGGCGGTGACACTGCCACCAACGGTGCCGGTGCCGCCGAGGGTGGCACCGCTGGCGATGCTGACCGCACCGGTGGCGAGGCCTTGGTTGCCGTTGACGAGCAGGGTGCCTTCAGTGATGGCCGTGGTGCCGGTGTAGGTGTTCGCGTTGGTCAAGGTCCAGGTGAGCGGGCCGACCTTGTCGAGGCCGAAGGGCTCGGTCACACCGTTCGAGATCACGCCATTGACGGTGCCGCTACCGCCGGTCCCGCCGAGGATGAGACGGCGGTTGGCGACGTTGGCAGCGATGTTCCCGTTGAGGGAGAGGGTGCCGCCGAAGGTCGAGATGGCCGTGCTACCGCCGCCTTGGGCAAGGGTGATCGGGCCCGCCACGACGGTGTCACCCGCCAGGTTGCCGATGGCCGGACGCGCCGGATTGGTGCTGCTGGTTACGAAGGACATGTCGGCGGGCAGGCTGATGTTGCCGCCGCTGCCGTCGAGCAGCAGCTGCGGTTGCCCATTGGTGCCGTTGGTGATGGTGATGGTCTTCGCTCCGGTGCCGAGGGCGCCGACATTGAAGATTTTCAGAGCACCGGAGTTCACCGTCACGTTACCGGCGAAGGTGTTCGCACCGGTGACCGTGACCAGCGAGTCGGGGTTGCTACCGGCCCCGACTTGGCCGATGGTCAAAGCGCCGGTGCCGCTGATCGGATTATTCACCACGTAGGCGGTGTCGCCGCGGTTGAGCACCAGGGTGCCGTCGTTGATCACCTCTCCGGCACCGAGTGTGGCGGGGATGGCCTGGCTGCCGATCACCAGGGTGCCGCCGCCGATGGTGGTGGTGCCGGGGTAGCTAACGGTGCCGGTCAGGGCCAGGAGGCCGGCACCGGTGGACTTGATCAGGTTGCCCGCGCCATTGCCGGTGACGGCGTTGTTGAAGGTCAGCGAAGCTCCGCCTGCGACATCGAAGGTGGGACTTCCCGTGAACACCACATTGGAGGGGGAGGTCAGGTTGCTGCCCAGCAGCCGGAGGGTGCCGCCGTCGTTCAGGTTGATCTGCCGGCTGAAGCTGCCCGTGGTGTAGTTCTCGAACCACATCGTGCCACCGGAGTTGACGTTGACCTCGCCCACACCGCTATCGGCGATGCGGGTGAAAGAGAGGATGCCCTCGTTGATATTGATGGTGCCATCGGTCAGGTAGGAGTCGATCAGCCCGATCTGGTTGCCGCCGGTCTTGGTCAGCGTGAAGCCGGCAAGATCAACGGTCCCGGTGCCCGCGACGGAGGGGCGGACGTCGAAGCGCCCGGTGCCGCCGATGGTGGCATCCGCGGTCAAGTTCAGTGAGCGGACGCCGTTGGTGAAGCTAGCTCCGGTATTGACCATCGCGCCGCTGCCATCCGGGCCGGTGCCGGCCAAGGTGACATCGTAGTCGCGGTTGGCGTTCATGGTGCCGCCCACGTCGAGTTGAGCCCCGCTGGCGATGGCGATGGCATTGCCGATGCCGCCGAGGCCCTGCGTGCTGGTGGACCTGAGAACGCCTTCGTTGATCGTGATGCCGCCGGTGAAGGTATTCGCACCGCCGAGGAGGGTGGTGGTGGTGCCGGCCTTGGTCAGGTGGAAGGGACCGCTGAGGAAGCCCGCGTTGCCGTCCAAAGTGTAAGTCACGATATCGGTATCGATCGTCACGGATGCCGGGCGCAGTTCGCCGGACATGCTGACGAAGGGCTGGAGGGAGCCGGAGTCATCGAAGCGCACCGGATCGCCCCAGAAGAAAGTCTGGGGAGCGTTGGCGGCGTTCTTCCAACTCGAGGTCAGCTTGGTGTCCCAGGTGAAGTCGCTCCCGGCCCAGGTCAGCGGGATGCCGGCCGAGGTGTTGATGCTGGCCGAGGTCGCACCGGAAGTGAAGGCGGTCCCGCGGTAGTTCGAGGTCAGGTTGGCAGCGCCGCTGATCGAGGCATACTCCAGGACCGTCTGCGGGCCGGTCGGGGCGGCTTGGGGCAGGGTGATATAGACCGGGCCGGTGATCGCCAGTGAGCCATCGATATCCAGCGCGAGGCCGGTACCGGGATTCACGGGCAAGCTCACATTCGCCAGCGCCAGGGTGGCGGCGGGAGCGACCGTGAGCGTGCTGGCTGCCGGGAAGGCTCCGTCGAAGCCGAGCATCCCCTGGTTGACGGTGGTCGGACCGGTGTAGGTCTGGGTGAAGCCGTTGAGCGTCCACGAACCGGGGCCTTCCTTGGTCACGCCGAGCAAGCCGGTGCCAGCCGGATTGGCCAGCGGTGCCGCGAGCGAATTGCCGCCGGTATTGGCACCGGTCAGCGTCAGCGTGCGGCTGATATTGTTCGGTGCGCCGATGGTGATGCCCAGGCCATTGGTGGAAGCTGCGGTGGTCGGATTGCTGAGGGTCACCGTGCGGGTGTCCACATTGACCGCCGTAACCGTCGTATTCGCAGGAATGGCAGTGTTGGCGACGGTCAGGGCGATCGTCTGGCCAACGGCGATGCCGGCGGTTTCATTCAGGACCAGTTCCGTGGCACCAATCGCGAAGGGCGCGGTGACGGTCGTGGCGACCCCGGCATTGTGGTTGAACGTCGTCGAGGTCAGTTCCCAAGCGGCGCTGCCGGAGGCATCGAGCGTGCCGCCGGTCGGCAACAGGCTGAGCGTGCGATCCGAGGTTTCACCCGTGCCGGTGTAGCGCAGGGTCGAACCGAGATTGAAGGAACCCGCGAGACCGAGCGAACTGCCGATTCCGGTGCTCCCGAGCGAGCTGATTTCGGTCGTGCCCGCGAACAGATTCGGAGCGGTATCGAAGTCGTTGTCGGAGCGCGCGATCGTCAGGTTGCCGGTGCCGCTCTTGTTCAGAGTGATATTGGCCGCGCCGTTGTCGGAGATCTTGTTGTGGATGACGAAATTGCCCGGACCGTAGAGCGACAGGGTGCGGCTGCTGCTGGCCACGTCATTGCGGATGACGGAGGTCGTGGCAGGGTCGGAACCGACGGTGAGGGTTCCCGCCAGGCTCTCCAGCGCGTAGGAACCGCCTTGGTTGAAGATGAGGACGCTGCCGTTCCAGGCGTTGTCGCCGGAGACGTTGCGCAGCGATTGCTGCAAGCCGCTGCCCGTGGCACCAGTCATCGCGAAGTTCTTGCCATACAAGCGCAGGGTCTTGTCCGCATCGATCGTCAGGCCGCCGCTGAGTTCCACGATCGAGGTGCCGCGGTTGTTACCCAGGGCATTGATGTTCTTGACCGTGCCGGGAGCGCCGAAGGCCTCCACATGGCTGGGACGGACGATGCCGCCATTCACCGAGTCCCCGGTGCTGCCGATGCTGAGATCGCCGAGCCAGGTGCTGGCGGAGGGCAGACTGAGGATGCCCGCGCCGGTCTTGGTGTAGGTGAAAGCATCACCGGTCAGGCCGCCGGTGAGCTCGACCGTATTCGTATTGATCTGCAGGGTGCGTGCAGCACCGTTCAGGTTCAGCGGGTTCGCCAAGGTCAGCTTGTGGGTGCCTTGGGCTCCGTTGAGGTTGAAGATATTGGTATTGATCGTGCCCGGCGTGCCGGTGGTGCTGGTCGTGAAGTTGTTGAAGAACACCTCCGCACCCGCACCGCCGAAGTTCACCGTCAGATCGCCGCCGCGGGCGGTCAGGCCGAGCGGACGGGCATTCACGCTCGTTTCCGCGCTCCCGAGCCGGACTTGGCCGGCGGCGGTGCCGAGGGGCCGGGTAAAGGTGCCGCTGGTGTGGACCGTGCCGGCAGCCGACGCGGCGATGATCAGGGCCGTGGTGTCCGGCAGGGTACCCGGTTTGAACCACAGGATGCCTTCCGAGTGGTTGGTGATGCCGCCCCAGGAGTTCCCGGTATTCGTGACGTGGATGCCGTCATTAACGGAGGTGCGGAAGATAAGCCCGTTGGATCCACCGGTGATCACCCCGTTCAGTTCGAGCAGCTTCGAGGCGGTATTACCGACGCGGACGCCGGGGCCGGTGATGTTGATCGGGCCGTTGATGACGTTGGTGACGTCAACTCCGCCTTCACTGCGGATGGCTCCCGCAGGTCCCGCATTGCCGCCTTGGGAACTGATATTGGTGGTGATACCCGCGCCGATAACGATGTTATTGCTGAGGCCGAGGTAGGGACCGGTGGTGGCGGTGCCGAGGATGTTGATGGTGGTCATCCCGCCCAGCGCCTGGGTGCCGGAAAGCCCGAGACCGGAGGAATTGGTACCGGTGACGTTTTGGAGGTTCAAGACCCCGCTCAGCGCGCTGTTGTTACCGGAGAGCGTGATGAAGCCTGCGCCGGTCTTCGAGAGACCGTTGGTGCCGGCAAGCGGCGCGGAAAGGACGGGAGGGCGGTTCAGGACATTGATAACCGGCTGAGGAACGCCGTTATCAAGCGTGAGCGGGCCGACTCCGGAGAAGGTCCAGAAATTGCTGGCGTTGGTCAGGTCCTGCGAGATCAGCGTACCGATGGTAAAGGGCGCATCGATATTGATGACGTGATCGCCGGTGATGTTCAGCGTGCTGAAATCGGCGATTGCTCCGGAACCGGAAGCAACGACGCCGCCGGCCCAGTTGGTGGAATCGCTCCAGTTGCCCGGGGCGTTGGAGTTCCAAGTGCCGTCCGCGGCATGGACTTGGGTGATCGGAGCGAGCAGGGCGAGGGCAAGCAACTGCCCCCTGGTTCCGCCACAGCGGAGAGGTTGGATGGTCATCGGGTCTACGAGGGTTGGACGCCGGATTCCGGGCGCCGCGGACACGGTCTTGGCCGTTCGGGTGCGCGAAGCTACGCCTAGCGCCCCATCGCGCAAGCGGGATTTGTCAGACAAATTCCGTATGGCCCGTGGGCCTCGCTATTTATCCTTCTCGTGCCACGACTTAAGCAGCGCGGCCTCGCGCTCGGCACTGATCCCGGCGCGCAGTTTCGCCCGGCGCTCGGCGGGCAAGGCGTTGAACCACTCCAAGGTGTCGGCGGTGGTGGTCGCCAGCGACCGGAAGCTCAGGCCGGCGGCAAGGGATTTGGCGATGCTGGTCCGGGCGAAGCCGGCGGAGTCGCCCTGGCCCGGCACCCAGACCGGCAGGTGACCCCAGGGTGCAACCTTTTGTTCCTGAAGGAAATCCGCGCTGACGAAGGTGAACTTGGCACCCGCGGTGGTGACGGCGCGGATGCCGTAAAGCATCGCCCCCATGCCGAGTTCGTAATCGGGCCCGCAGGCATTGAAGGCACCGAAGCTGCGCTGCTCGGCCATGCGGATGGTCCACTCGGCCAGGTCGCGGGCATCGATGATCTGGACAGGGTCCGCCGGCGGCGGGGCCAGGACCTCGCCGCCTTTCTGGATCCGCGCCGGCCAATAGGTGAAGCGGTCGGTTTCATCGCCGGGGCCGACGATGAGGGTCGGGCGGAGGATGGTGGTGATCCCGGGGAACTGCTTCTCCGCCTCGCGCTCGCTGGCCGCCTTCAGCGGGCCGTAGAGGGCCATGTTGGCGCGCATGGATTCGTTGGTCTCGGCCATCGCGTCGGGGCCCTCGTAGGTGTGCAGGGCCGTGGTCTCGTCCATGCCCGGCTTCGAGGTATCGGCATAGACCGAGACGGTGGAGATGAAGATGTATTGCTTCACCTTGCCCGCCAGGACCTTGCCGGCATCGCGGACCCAGAAAGGGACGCTGGTGGGGTTGTCGATGCAGACGTCCCACTCGCGCCCTTCGAGGGCCTTGTAATCGTTCTTGTCGCGATCGCCGACCAACTCCTCGACCTCGCCGGGCCACTCCTTCGGACGACGGCCGCGGTTGAAGAGGGTAAGCTTGTGACCGCGGGCGAGGGCGTAGCGGACCTGGTGGGGCCCGGTGAAGCCGGTACCGCCGAGGATCAGGATGCGCAGCGGACCCGGCGCGGGAGCGGCGGCTTGGGCCAGCACGCTCGGGACGAAGGAAGAGACACCAGCGACGGCGGCGAGCTTGAGCGAATCACGGCGATTCATCCTGACAGGATGGAGAAGCCGGGGTGGCCAGGGCAAGCAAAGTAGTCTGCCCGCCGCACTCCCGCCATTCACGGCCGGATCTCGGCCATCGCCCGTTCGCCAGCCAGAAGCTCAGCCGCTGCGTCGCGGATCTCTTCCGCGGTCACGGCCAGCCAGGTGGCGAGCGCTTCCGCGGGGGTGATGATCTTGCCGTATTGCAGCAGGCTATCGCCGGCCCAGGAGGCGTGGGCACCGGTGCTCTCCATGGCCATCTTCATCTGGCTGGCGGCGAGGCGTTGGGCGCGGGCCAGTTCTTCCGGACGCGGGGCGTTCACGGCGATGTCTTCCAACTCGCGCTCGATGCAGCCGATGGCCTCCGCCCGGCCCTTCGGCGCGAGGCCGGTATGGATCTCGAAGGAGCCCGCCTCGGCGAAGAAAGTGGCATCGCAGGAGACATGATAGCAGAGGCCGCGCTTCTCGCGCAGTTCCTGGAAAAGCCGCGAGCCCGCACTTTCACCCAGAATCATCGAGAGCAAACGCAGCGCGTGGCGGCGTGGATCGGTGCGACCGGGCGTGCGCCAGGCGAGCGCGAGCTGAAGCTGGTCGGTATCGCGCTCGTCGATCACGTGGCCGGGCTTCGGCAAGTCACCGACCGGTGGCGAGGCGACGATGGACCGCGCTTGCGGCAGGTGGGCGGCGAGCATCTCGGCCACGGCTTGCGGCGTGAAAGGACCGGCGACGGAGATGACCGTGTCGTTCCGGAAATGGTGCAGGTCGCGGAAGGCGGCGAGCTCGGCCTTCTTGATTCCCTTGATGCTTTTCTCGCTGCCGGAGACCGATTCCCCGAGCGGATGCGGCGACCACAGGGCCGCCGAGATCAGGTCGCCGATGTGATCGCCGGGGGACTCGCGATACATCACGATCTCCTCGGCGATGACCTCGCGTTCGAGGGGGATTTCCTTTGTAGGGAAGGAAGCATTCCAGACCAGGTCCGCGGTGATGTCCGCGAGCAAGGGCAGGGCGTCCGCATCGCCACGGGCCTCGTAAACCACTTGGTCCTCGGTGGTGCAGGCATTCAGCGAACCGCCGGCATCTTCCGCCTCCAGGCTGATCGCCCGGGCATCGCGGCGCGGCGTGCCTTTGAAGACCATGTGCTCGACGAAATGGGCGGTGCCGGCGAGACCCGGCAAGTCGTCGCGGCTGCCCGCGGCGAGGTGGATCGAGAAGGCCGCGCATTCGCTCTGCGGCAGCGTGGAAACCGCGAGGCGGAATCCGGAAGGCAGGACCAGGGATTCGTAGGTAGCCGGGTTCATCGCAGCAGGGCGTTGGCGAGTTCGATATCCGCGGGGACGGTGATCTTGAGATTCGGGGAAGGGGAGGGCACCAGCTTGGTGGCCACGCCGATGGCTTCCATGGCCGAGACTTCGTCGGTGATGCTCAGGCCTTGCTCGCGGACGGTGGCGTAGGCGTTCCGGAGCAGCGCGGTTTGGAAGGCCTGCGGGGTCTCCATGAACCACAGCTGCTCCCGGCTCACACTCTCGCGGGCGAGGCCACCGGCATCGGAGCGCTTGAGCGTTTCCGTGACCTGGCGGGCCAGCGCGGCGGCACCGCTGTCAGCGGCAGCTTCGATACAAGACAGGATCGCCGCGGGAGAAACCAGCGGCCGCGCCCCGTCATGCACCGCCACCAGATCTTCCGTCACGAGGGCCAAGCCATTCGCGACGGAATCCTGGCGTTCCTTGCCGCCATCGGCCCGATGCAGCGGTTTCGGGAAATCCGTGCCGAGGCTTTCGAAACGATCCTCCGGAGCCACCACGATCACCGCCGTGACCGCGTCCACCGCCATGAAAGCATCCACGCTGCGACGCAGCACGGACACGCCGCGGATCTCCGCCGCGAGCTTGTCGAAGCCCATGCGGCGGCTGCCTCCGGCGGCGACGATGATGGCGGCGCAGCGCATTTCAGGAAAGGCGCTTGGCGACCTCCTGCGACAGCAGCTTGCCATCGGCGCGTCCTGCGGCGCGTTCCTGGGCCAGCTTCATGACCTTGCCCATGTCCGCCTTCGAACTCGCGCCGAGCTCGGCCACGGCGGCCTCCACGATCGCAGTGATCTCTTCGGCGGTAAGATTGGCCGGCAGATAATTCTCTAGCACCAGGATCTCGGCCTGCTCTTTGGCAGCCAGTTCCTCGCGACCGGCATTCGTGAACTGCGTGAAGGAATCCTGGCGCTGCTTGATCTGCTTGCGGATCAGCGCGGTGACCTCGGCATCGTCGAGCGGCGCGCCGAGGCCCGCTTTTTCGATCGAGGCGTTGGTCATCGCGGTCTTGAGCGCGCGGATGGTGGCGAGGGCGACGGTGTCCTTGGCCTTCATCGCGGCTTTCAGATCTTCGGGGATTCGGCTGGCGAGGTCGCTCATGGGAGGGACTAGGTAGCCTCCCGGGCCGCGCCGGGGAAGTGGAATCCTCGATAGGGTAGGGAGAGTCATATTTTGATTTTTAACCGCGAATGGACGCGAATGGACGCGAATGAAGACCTGACCGTCAGACAAACGGCAGCGGTCGGGTTCCATAACCTGTCCGGAATTCGCGTCCATTCGCGTCCATTCGCGGTTTTAAATCTTCAGAATCAGGAGACGCCGTTCCGCGGTCGCGGGAAAGCGGTGGCGCGTCGGGCGGGAGGAGGCTATGGCAAGCGCGTGGCCGGCACTTCCATCGCTACCCGGGTTTATTTGTCGTTCATCGGACTGGCTCTGACGCTGGCGGGTGCGGTGTTCTGTTGGCTGATGTGGCGCAGCTTCCAGCGGGCGCGGGCTGAGGACCACTGGCCGGTGGTGCCCTGCGTGATCTTGGAATCCGGCATCCAGGATCGCCAGATCGATCCGAACAGCCCGCCCGAGCGCCGTTTTGCCGTGAAATACGCCTACGTCCGGGATGACCAAAGCTACACCAGCGAGTTGGTGCGGCTGCGCGGCAGCGGCTGGAGTTCCAAGACGGACGTGGCAGAAGCCTACATCGAGAAATACCCTGAAGGCTCGAATCAGGAATGCCACGTGAACCCGGAAAACCCGGAGCAAGCGGTGCTGGAAAAGGAATCGAAGGCCCCGGGCTACTCCCTCTGGTTCCCGGCGATTTTCGTGGTCGGCGGGATCGGGATGGTGGCGGGAGCGTGGCGGAGGAAGTCCGGCGAGGCCGTGGTGGTTTGAAGCAGGGGCGTTGCCTCGATCTTTTCGTGTCCAATACGGTCCCGGGTGGCCGTCCGTCGGTGCCGCGTCGGGACTGTCGGATCACGTAAAACGGGCCTACTCGCTGAGGAACTTCAGATCCTCCCAAGCGGCATGCCGTTGCTCGCTCCAGCCCGTGGCATCCGGTGCCTTTCCAGGATTGGCCTTGGACCATGAATCGAAGGCCTCGACGAATGCTCCCATGCGGCTGGCGCTCGGAAGCTTCTCCGCTTGCAACAGGGCGAGATCCAAATCCCGTGGTGCGGCAGCGGCCGCCACGACCCGGTAGCCGGAGGCTCGTTCGGCTTCGGGCAAGGATTCGATCCATTCGGAGGCCGCGACAGGATCTTCTGTAGCCCAACTCGATGCGATCATGCCGATGCCCGCTTGGATCATGGTCGCGGCTCCGACCGGTAGTTCGCCCCAGGCATCCACCGTCTTTATTCCATCGCGGTTTCTCAGGGCATCGATCAGGCGCGTGGCCGCCGCGGCCCGCTCTGCCGGGGCTTGCGTCTTCCATTCCACCAGCGCCCGCGTGCTCGCGGCATAGGGGTTGGCGAGGTGGAGATGGGCATAGGGCGAGCGGGCGAAGTCCTCCGGATCCAGTTCCTGCCAGCGGGACAAAAGACGCTGGGCGTGAATCTCGGAATCGCGGAAGACACCGGGCTTCGATTGGTCGAGATCGGGAAAGGCTTCCAGCGCCTCCTTCACTTGAGTGAGGTTGAAATCCATGCCGATCAGGCGATCCTCCGAAGAGTAGCCATTGCGGGTCTGGAGAAGCTCGAAGGCCAGGCGCGGCTCCTCCGGGGCGAGCCAGCGGCAGATCTCGCTCACTTGGCTGAAATCGAGGATCGGTTTCTCGCTGGCTTTCGCGGTATCCCGGCTGACTTCTTCCATTCCCACGTGCTGGCAGGCCATGACCCAGCGATGCAGGCCCGCGGCATCGTGCCATGCCCATGCCGGGCCGATCTCGCGGAGGGCTTCATCCCAGAGACCGTATCCGGAGCCGGAACGGAAGTTTTTCCAAGCCCAAGCGGACGCCGCATTGCCATCGCTACCTGCCCAGCGGATCAGCAGGACTTTCGCGGCGAGCGTGAGTTCACGATCCTTGACCGGCGGCTCCGCTTCGAGGGCTGCCAGGATGCTGCCCACCGGAATCTTGCCGAGTTGCATCGCCGCCTGCATGCGTTTCGTATTGTTGGCCGCGGCAGCGCATGCGTGAAGGGCGGACCGGATCTCCCCATCGCTCCAAGCCGCGATGCGAACGATTGGTGCCGAAGCCGGGGAAGACGCGGATGGCTCTGCTGCGGCCTGCGGCCAGAAGTGCGACCAAGCCCAAGCCGAAACGCCGGTCGCGATGCCGAAGGCAAGTGCTTTTTGGGAGGATGCCTTCATGGGTTTTCGGCGATAATCCTCCGGAATTCCATGGCCAGATCGGCTGGCAATTTTTCGTTCGCGGGATAGCTCATGCCGCCCTTGGGATCGCGGGCGAACATGCGCCGGAAGGCCGCGCGGGACAGGCGCAAGCGCAGGTCGGGATCGGAGATCCGCGAGGCCCAGGCGATCGCCTCCATCTCCGGCGACTCGCCATTGACGGTGGCCATTCCGCGGGCGGCCTCGCGCGTTTTCTCGGCAAGCCAGGAGTCGATCTCCAAGTCGCCGCGATGGGCATCCAGCCATGCGTAGCGCTCGTCACCCCGGAGGGTCTCCAGCATTTCCGGGGCGATGGCGCTGAGCGCTTCGCTGTGGGTCAAGCCAGCGGCGGCAGCGGCTTCCATCGCGGCCTTCTCGCGCTCCGTCCGGTCGCTGACCGGTTCGGACTTTTCGATCATGCCACCGGAGAGCATCTCCTCCCGCCCGTCGGGCTGCTGGTAAACACCGAGCAGGCCGAGGCTCACGGCGAAACGATCGGGCGCCTCCAGCGTGCCGAGCAGCCCGGCGACTTCCCCTGGCCGTGTGGTGGCGACGAATTTCCACAAGTCCGCCGTGGCTTCGCGGCGCAGGCTCTCGTCGGGCAGGGCCTTGAGGGCATGATGGAATTCAAGCAGCTTCTTGAGATCGGATTTGCCCAGAGTGTCATGCCAGGTCGAGCCGCCGCAGAGACCGCGCAATACCTCCGCTTGCTCCTGCCCGGAAGGGAGCGTGCGGATGAAGGCCAGCATCTCCGCCGGGCTTTCCTGACGGATGAAAATTTTCTCCGCGACATACAGGCTGAAGAAAGTACGCCAAGTGCCGTAGAAAGCCTTCTTGCCGATTTCCTCATCATTCCAATGGGCCATCAACCAGGCCGAAGCAGCCGGGGTATCCTGTCGGACCCAGTTGTGGAAAGCATCGTTGAGAAGGGAGCTACCCCCTTCTCCCACCTGCTCGCCGACCTTCTCCCGCAGGACGAAATTCGTGACCGCTTCCGGATCGCTATCGCACCAGCGGTCGAGAAGGCGCCCGTAGGTCGAGGCTCGTTCGGGGAGGCTGAGCCGGGTATTTGCCAGGGCGATGAACTCCGGGATCCGGGCGATGCTCACCCGCTCCAGGATCGCGGAGATGCGCAGGCGGGCAAGTGAATTGGCCGGGCCGGCTTGCACTCGCTTGATCTCCTCGATCACCGCTTCCAAGGAGGAGTCGGGCGGTAACTCGCCGAGGATCTCCGGTCGCATGCTGCGGGCGGCGGTGTCAGAAGCCGCAGGAATCACGGCAAGCGCCGGTGAAGGCTCCTGCCGGTCCGCGGCGAGCTTGGCACCGGCGACGAGCGAGGTGAGCAAACTGCCGGCGAGGATCGATTTCGCCAGAGGGAGGATCGCGAGGCTTCCGGCGGCTGGCAGGGACCTCAGCGCTTGCACGGAGATGGTGGAGACCATGCCCTCCGGGACGACGGTGGCACCCATGCCGCTCATCGTCGTCCCCAGCGTGGATGTGCCCAAGGCGATGCCGCGACGCTTCAACATCGCGGAGAGTTTTTCCAAGGCGCGGTTCACGCGCTTGCGGGCGGCCTCCTCGCTGATGCCCAGGCTGCCGCCGAGCGTGCGGAAATCGCGCTGTTCGAAGTAGCGGAGCACCAGCGCCTCGCGGTCGGAGGAGGGGAGCGACATCAGCGCGTCGTCGAGTTCGCCGCCCAGGGAATCCAGTCCGTGCTCTTCGCCAGCGCTGCCCGCGGCGGTGGCGGAAACGAGTTCGCGGTTCTTGCGGCGGCGCTCGGTGCGGAGCTGGTTCGAGGCCCGGCGGCAGGCTTGGCGGTAGAGCCAGTTGACGAGTCCGCCGCCTTCAATGGCAGCCGCCTTCCGCACCAGCAGGGTGAAGACCTCCTGGGTCACATCCTGCGCAGCGGCGCGGTCGCCATCTAGCTTCCGCAGGGCCGTGCCGAAGACCAGCGGCGAGTGGCGGCGGACCAGTTCGCGGAAGGCCGCCTCCGAGCGCTGCCGCACGAACCTCTCCAGTAGCTCCTTGGAATCCTCGCTCATCAATAAGGGAAGCACCGCCCGCGCTCCGGAATCGGACAGGGAAATTTGCCCCACCCGGATGGCGGCGTCCAGCCGATCAGCGGCGTGTGGTCTGCCAGAGTGCGTCGAGGTCCTCCCAAGCCTCGACCGAGGGCTCGCTCCATCCGCTGGTGTCCACGGTTTCTTCCGGATGCGCGGCGCGCCAGAGCCTGTGGGCATCGGCCAGGCAGTTCTGGCGGACCGCAGGCGGCATGTCCTCGCTGAAGTCCACCGCCCCGGCCAAGTCGCTCGCGGCGACCGCGGTCATGAAATAGCGCGCCCCGGCGGCGGGGAGTTCGCCCGGCAGCGTTTCCAGCCAAGCCCGGCAACCCGCGGGATCCTTCGCGGCCCAGTCTCTGGCGAGGCCCCCGACCGTCTCGTGCCGCGCTGCTTCATCTGCGGTGGCGAGCAGGGCGGTGGCACCGGCCAAGCGGTCTTCGGCGGGCGCTTCCCGCCACTTGGCCCACTTGCTCATGCTCTTCTCGTGATTCGGAATCGTCACCAGCTTGGAATACGCGGACGCCTCGAAGCTGCTCCTGTCCAGTTCGCACCAGCGCCTGAACAGGGCCTTGGCGGTCCGCTCCGGCCCGCTGATGAAGTTCTGTGACTCGTAGTCGAGGCCTTCGAGATTGTCGAAGGCAAGCAGCGCCTCGCGGATCTGCTCGACGCTCTGTAGCGAGGCGGTGATGTCGTCGTTGCCGTAGGCGCGGGCCTTGATCAGGAGCCCGAACGCCAGGCGCGGCTCATCCCTTGCAATCGAGGCGGCGATTCTGGAGAATTGCTCGGAATTCAGAAGCGGCGAATCCGAGGCCAGCGTGTCTTCCAAGGAGATTGTGCCGAATGGATCCTGCGCTCCCTCCGTGATGGACTGTTCGCCGGCCCACTTTGCCAACTCCCGCGGATTCTGCCAAGCCCACGCCGGTCCGATCTGGGCCATGGCTTGGGGGAAAAATCCCTTCTCCCGCAGGTGGGGCCAAGCCCACGCCACCGCCGCCCGGCCATCCACGGAAGCCCAGCGGATCAGCAGTGTCTTGGCGGCGAGGCTGAGCTGATGGCCTTCGATCACCGTGATCGAATCGAGCAGCGCGGGAATCTCCGACACGGGAATTTCGAGAAGTCGCGCCGCGATGCTCATGCGCTGCTGCTTGTCCTGCGTCGCGGCCAATTCCGCCACCAGCGCCCGGGCATCGGGAGTGGTCTTCACCGGTGCTGGCGTGGCTGCCTCCGGGCTTGCCACTGCTGCGGGTGGAGCAGGCCAAAAGGCGTGCCACAGCCCCGCAGTCGCGAGACAGGCGAGGAGGAAGGCAGTGCCCTTGAGAGTCTGGCGCTTCATGGCTGGGGCTCGTTGAGCTTTTGGAATTCCGCCCGCAGATCCGCGGGGAGATCGGGGCTATCCAGAATGTTCTTCGGTGCCAACCGATTGCTCGAGGCGAGCGCCCGGCGAAACACAGCCCGGGACAACTGCAGGCGCTGCCCGGGATCGCCGAGCCTCGCCGCCAGACGGAGGGTCGTCATCTCATCCTGCGCTTCGAATTCGCCGATTCGGTCGATCAGGAGTTCGTCCATCGGAATCTCATCGCGGTAGGCTTCCAACCAAGCGACGGTCGCCGCGGTGAGTTCCGGTTTCTGCAAAAGTGCCGTGCCGATCGCGGTGAGCACCTCCTGCCGGGGAATCCCCGCGGCCAATCCCTGCGCCAGCGAGTCGGCTGGGCCGGCCTGCGAATTGTCCACCTCCTCCGAGTGCAGGGTCCGGGCATGTCCAAGGCCCTTCGTGATGGATTTCAACTGCGAATAGATCCCCGTCTTGGCCAGCGACGCCTCGAAGCGCTCGCGCGGGCCCAGCGCCTCGATCATCTGCGCCGCTTTGTCCGGCTCGGTCCGGTTGAGAGACTCCCATAACTGCTGCTTCGTCACGGCCGCCAGGCGGGCATCCGGAAAGTTGGCAAGCGCGCGGTAGAGCTCGGTCAAGCGGTCGGCGCCGACATTCATCCAGGCGCTGGCATAGGGCCGCGTCCCGGCCAGGCCTTCGAGGCATTGTTCCTGAGCCTCGCGCGAGGGCAACGAGATGATGTAATCCACTGCCGCCTTGCCGCTCTGCCGCCACATGTAGGTATCGGCCACCTCCATGGCGAAGCTGTCGCGGGAAGGACCGCCGTAAGCGAAGCGGTCCAAGCCCTCGTGTGCCCAATTCCGGGCCAGCCAGGCCTCTGCCTTTTGGAGGTCCTTCTCCGCCCACTCGCTGAAGAGATTTCCTAACAGGTAGGTCGAGGTGCCCTCATCCACGTGCTCCGAGTGGCGGCCCGTGAGCAGGAGGTCCAGCGCGGCATCCGGATCGCTTTCCAGCCAGCGCGTGAACAAGGGCTTATAGCAGGCGCTTCGATCATCGACCGTGAGCTTCTTCCCCGCGAGTTCCATGAAATCCGGCACGCGGTCGAGCGGGATGCGATCGAGGATCGCGCCGAGACGCAGGGAAGTCAGCGCGTGGCCCGGACCGGAGCGGGTGCGCTTGATCTCGGCGATGAGGTCTTCCATGGACCCTTCCTCGGCCGACCGGAGCAGGGCGGTGAGCCCCGGGCTGCGGGGCGCGGTAGCCGCGGATGCCGGGGCCGGAGGAGGCGGGCTTGTCTTCCGCGCCTGAAGGACCAGCAAGCCGCTAGCCGTTAGACAAACCAGCGCGACCCCGGCCAGAAAGGGCCGCACCAATTCTGCCACGGTGAGCCAGCCCGCGGCGGGAAGGGCGCTTACCGCCTGGGATGAAATCTGCGCGACCAAGGCCTCAGGCACCGGCGTGCTGCCCATCGCGCTCATCGCGGGTCCGAGCGTGCCGGCGGCGGTCACGGCTCCGCGGCGCTGGAGCATGGCGGCGAGCCGTTCCAAGGCCCGGGCCACGCGCTTGCGGGCGGCTTCTTCGCTGATGCCGAGGCTGCTTCCCACCGCCCGGAAATCCTGTCCGCCGAAAAAGCGCTGCACCAGCAGCTCGCGGTCGCTTGAAGGCAGGGCGAGCAGGGCCTCGTCGATCTCGCCGGAGATTGCTTCGTGATCGGCAGCGGAAGAATGGGAGTCGGCCATGGCTTGCACGGAGGCGAGTTCGCGTTGCTTGCGGCGCTGTTCGGAGCGGCGGTGATTGGAAGCGCGGCGACAGGTCTGGCGATGCAGCCAGCCGCCGAGGCTGGCCACCTGCAGTCCGGTCGCCTTGCGGGCCAGCAGGGTGAAGACTTCCTGCATCACGTCCCGCGCGGCCTCCCGATCGCCGCTCAACCGCCGCAAGGCTGTCGCATAGACCAGCGGGGAGTGGCAGCGGACCAGCGCGCGGAAGGCCGCCTCCGAGCGGTGGCGGTTGAACTGGTGCAGCAATTCGGCGGATTCGTCTGCCATCATCACAGGGATCACACCGCAGCGGGATGAGAGCGGACAGAAAATTTCACAAAGGTGGTCCGCTCAGTCCTCTGAGCGGTCGAGCGTTCCCCGATGGCTGTCGCCACTGTTCGCCTGCTCAGTCCCCCCGGTTGACGAAACCGTCCGTTTCTGCTAATCATTGGGAGTCCCGACGGGCTCTCTAGCCCCTCCGGTCCGGCGGCCCGTTTTTGCGGCTCCCGGGTGGTTCCAAGCTCCGGCACCATTGCAACAGCACGGACGGATACACTCCGCCTTTAAAAGATGGACCGGGCGGTCAATACGGTCCTGGGCGATGCCCCCTCACTCCTCACGCTGCTTCTTTGAAAGCCGCATGGGGGTAAGGGGGCTTATGGATCGGAGAAGGCATTGAATTCAGGAAGAATCTCCTCCGGCGCGCCGGAACGATCGCCCCCAAAGGATGGCTCTACCGCTGGGAGCGCGGAGCCACCGGCCCGCAGAATGGTTCCCGGCAGCAGAGCACATCTCGCGGCCCTCATAGATAGCGCCGTCCCGATGCAGCCAAGGAGCACTCTGCGGGGCGGGTGCGTCCACGTCCCAGGAAGATGCCATCCACCACAAATTTCACGCTCCCTTCACGCGCCCGGCGACCGGACCCTTGCCGCGGCTCTTGCACCCGTGAATGATGGGGAGCGCCCCCGAATGAGCAACTTCCTTTCCGCCCTGTTCAAGAAGCTGCCGCTACTCTTGTTGATCCTGACGATCGGCGTGGGCCTGCTGCCCGTCATCGGCTGGCTGGGAGGGGGCTTCTGGTTCTTGGATCTCTTCAACCATTTCCAGTATCAGTATGTGTGGTTCCTGATCCTGTGCGCGCTGGTGCTGGCGCTGATGAAGTCTTTCCGCGGCGCGGCGGTGGCGGGCTTGCTTCTGATCGTGCCACTGGTCCGGATCCTCCCGGGCTACCTCGCACCGCCCGCGGCTCCTGCCGGAAACACCGTGGTGACGATCGCATCTTTCAATGTGCTGGCGTCGAATCGCAAGCATGCGGCGACGATCCAGTGGGTGAAGGACACGATGCCGGATGCGATCTTCTTCACCGAGGTCAGCGAGGAGTGGACGGAGGCCCTGAAGGAGCTGGAGGGCGTGTATCCTTACTTCATCAATGAGGGGCCGGACATGGCCTTCTTCTCGAAGTTCCCCATCGCCAGCCAGGAAGTCCACCGTGTCAGCCAGATCGAGTTCCGGCTTCTGGAAGCGCATCTGACGACCCCGGGCGGGCCGCTGACCCTCTTCGCCGGACACCCGCTGCCGCCGCTCGCGCCGCGCTGGGCGGGAGCCCTGGACGACTTCGTGGCCGCTTTGGCGAGCGAGGTCGCGCAGGAGAAGGGACGGGTGGTGGTCGTGGGGGATTTCAATGCCACGCGCTGGAGCCACAAAACCGTGGCGCTAGCGGATCTGGGATTGCTGGAGGCGTCGAAGGGTCAAGCTCCCGGTGCGACCTGGAAGCGGGGTAATCCCGTGTTCGGGATTCCGATCGATCGGATTCTTTTCCGGGGCGAGGGGATGGGTTGCAAGAGCTTCAAGATCGGCCCGGACATCCATTCGGATCACCGGCCGGTGGTGGCGGAGTTGACCTGGTGAGGTGAGTCTTTGTTCCATGAACTGGCGTGCCTTCATCTTGCCCAAGCCGAAGCCTTTCCTCGCGAGGCTCGCCGTCTTGGCGGGGCTCCTGCCGATCGCCGGTTGGCTGGGCGGGAGCTACTGGCTGCTGGATCTCTTCAATCACTTCCAGATCCAGTACGCGGTCTTCCTCGGGATTGCGGTGCTCGTCTTGCTATGCCTGAAGGCTTGGCGGCTGGCGGCGCTGTCCGCCGTGTTCATGATCGTCCCGGTGGTGCGGATCGGCACTTGCCTGATGCCTCTCAAGGAAACCCCGGTGGGGACGCCGCTGCGCTTCGCCAGCTTCAACGTGTTGACTTCTAACAGCCGCTACGATGATGCGGTGGCATGGATCCGGAGCATCGACCCGGACGTGATCTTCCTGCCCGAGGTGGACGAGGTTTGGTCCGCCAAGCTGAAGCCGCTACTGGCAAGCCATCCGCATGCGGTGGAGCACCTCGTGGAGGGAAACTTCGGCTTCGCGTGCTACTCGAAGCTACCGATCCTGAAGCAGGAGATCATTGCGTGCGGCGAACTGGAACTGCCGTTCTTGAAGCTCAGGCTACAGGGGCCGGCAGGAGAGTTCACGTTCTTCGGTGCGCATCCGGTACCGCCCTCCACGGAGTTTTGGGCAGCCGAGCGCGATGCTTTCCTGAGGGTGATTGCGGAACAAGCGGCGGCGGAGCCGGGGCCGGTGGTGTTGGCGGGGGATCTGAATGCGACGCCGTGGAGTCATGCGATGAAGCCGCTCTTCGCGGCGGGCCTGCGGGGGCAGCATGCTTCTCCGACCTGGCAGCGTGGCAATCCACTGCTGACGGTACCGATCGATCACTTGCTTTACCGCGGGTCGCGAGGGGAGGGGGATACGGCGAATCTGCGGAAGTGGTGGGTCGGGCCGGATCTGGGATCGGATCACCGCGGAGTGGTGGCGGAGGTGGCGTGGTAGGGCTTTCCCTTTTGAGTGCTGCGACATGTCGCAGCACTCAAAAGCAAGACCCCGCCGCCCTTGCGGGCGACGGGGTCTTGGTGAATCGGATCGGGAACGCAGCCGGAAGGCTTACTTCCGCTTGGCTTCCTCGCGCTCCTTGGAGGCCTTGATCACCTCGTCGGAGATGTTCCTCGGGCAAGGGGCGTAGTGGCTGAACTCCATCGAGAACTGGCCGCGGCCGGAGGTCATGGTGCGCAGGTCGCCGATGTAACCGAACATCGCGGAAAGCGGGGCTTCGGCCTTGACCCGGACGCCGCCCGGAGTCGGCTCCTGGCCTTGGATCATGCCGCGGCGGCGGTTGAGGTCGCCGATCACGTCGCCGACCTTTTCTTCCGGAGCGAAGACATCGAGCTTCATCATCGGCTCGAGGATCTGCGGACCGCACTTCGGCATGGTCTGGCGATAGGCGGCCTTGGCGGCGATTTCGAAGGCGATGTTGCTGGAGTCCACTGCGTGGAAACCACCTTCGTTGAGCGTGACCTTGAAGTCCAAGCAGGGGTAGCCGGCAAGCGGGCCCTTGTGCACGGAGGTCTTGAAGCCCTTGTCGACGGCGGGGATGAATTCCTTCGGGATGCTGCCGCCGACGACCTTCGATTCAAAGATGAAGCCGGAGCCGACTTCGCCCGGCTCGATGGTGTAATCGATCTTCGCGTATTGGCCGGAACCACCGGACTGCTTCTTGTGGGTGTAGCTGTCCGTCACCGCCTTGGTGATGGTTTCGCGGTAGGCGACCTGCGGGGCACCGACGGTGACCTCCACCTTGTGGGTGCGCTTGAGGATGTCGATTTTGATGTCGAGGTGAAGCTCGCCCATGCCCTTGAGAATCATCTCATTGGTTTCCTCGTCGGTTTCGACGCGGAAGGACGGATCCTCCTGGATCATCTTGCCGATGGCATTGGCGAGCTTTTCAGCGTTGGCCTTGTCCTTCGGGGCGACGGCGATGGAGATCACGGGATCCGGGAACACCATCGGCTCGAGCGTGGCCGGGTTCTTCTCGTCACAGAGGGTGTGGCCGGTCTGCACGTTCTTGAGACCGACGATGGCGATGATGTCACCGGCTTGGGCGGAGTCGACTTCGTTGCGGTCGTCGGCGTGCATTTCGACCATGCGGCTGATGCGCTCGGTCTTGCCGGTGAAGGAGTTCAGAACGGTATCGCCCTTCTTGATGGTGCCCGAGTAGATGCGGGTGAAAGTCAGCGCGCCGAACTTGTCGTCCATGATCTTGAACGCGAGTCCGCGGAACGGCGCGGACGGATCGATGATGGCGAACTTGCCGGTCTCCTTGCCTTCTTCATCCACTTCCGGGAGCGGGCGGACGTCGGTCGGGTTGGGCAAGTAATCGACGACGGCGTCGAGGATCAACTGGAGGCCCTTGTTCTTGAAGCTCGATCCGCAATAGGTCGGGAAGAAGGAGAGGTTGATGGTGCCCTTGCGGATACACTTCTTGATCGTATCGATATCCGGCTCCACGCCTTCAAGATACTTCTCCATGACATCGTCATCCTGCTCGACAGCAGTCTCGATGAGGGCGGCGCGGTATTCCTCGACCTTGTCCACCATGTCGGCGGGGACATCGGTGATGTTGAAGTTCTCCGGCAGTCCGGATTCGTCCCAGATGTGGGCCTTGCGGGTGAGCAGGTCGACCACGCCGACGAAACTGCTCTCGGTGCCGATCGGCAGCACCATGACGAGCGGGTGCGCACCGAGCACCTTCTTGACCTGGGCGATGACGCGGTAGAAGTCCGCGCCGATGCGGTCGAGCTTGTTGACGTAGATGACGCGGGAAACGTTCGAATCGTTGGCGTAGCGCCAGTTCGTCTCGGACTGGGGCTCGACGCCGCCGGAGCCGCAGAACACGCCCACGCCGCCGTCGAGGACCTTGAGGGAGCGATAGACTTCGATGGTGAAGTCGACGTGACCCGGGGTGTCGATAACGTTGAATTGATGGCCCTTCCAGAAGCAGGTGGTGGCGGCGGACTGGATGGTGATGCCGCGCTCGGCTTCCTGGTCCATGAAGTCCATGGTGGAAGCTCCGTCGTGGACCTCACCGATCTTGTGAATCTTGCCGGTCAGCTTGAGAATACGCTCCGTGGTGGTCGTCTTCCCCGCATCCACGTGAGCAAAAATGCCAATGTTGCGGTATTTGGTGAGGTCCTTCATGCTCTTAGGTGTAATGCGTTGGGGACCGGCGGGACTCGCCGGGGCGACTTCCTTAGTCGGCCCGCGGCAAATGGCAACCCCGGACTCAGGGTTTTTCCGCCAAAAAGCGGGGAGTTCCCGGCGCGGTCCCGAGCGGGCGGAGCTAGTCCTGTTTCCGGGCTAAGTCCCTCAGGATTTTCCGCGCGAGGATTTCGTTGATCTCCCGGTGTCGGGGAACTGGCTGGGAACGTCCGGTTTCCGGATTGTGGTAGATATCGTGGTTCGCGCCGTGGCGTAACAAAACGCAGCCCGCCTTCTCCAATTCCGCCACCAAATCACGCCGCTTCACGCGAACTCCATTTCCACTTCCCGCCGGATTCCCGGGATCTCCTCCCGATTGAAAAGTTCGTAGAGGTCCTGCAGGTGGATCTTGAGATCCTCCAAGTTCTCCCCTTGGGTCCAGTGGTCGGGGAAATCGTTCAGGTAGCCCAGATAGCTGCCGTCCGACTCAAGCCAGTAGGTCACCTTGGCCTTCATGCCTCTACCTTAGAATCGCTGTCGGACTATGCCAAGGGGGAAGTAATTGCGACGTGGATACTCATGAAACGGCGTCGCGGATCAACCCCCGCGACGGCCGGTATCGCTGGCGGGCCGTTCCGAGGAAAGGCCCGCCGGATATGGAGAGCTACGGGTTCTCCACGCGATAGAATCCTCGCGTATCCGCTGCCTGGCCGGCTGGCACCGTGGCGACGCCGCTGCCGCCGCCGTCCGTCGTTGCGGTAAGCGGTGGGACCATGTCGGTGAAACCGGCGAGAGTGGTCGATCTTGTAATCCGGTAAGCCGTGTTCGGAACGCCGGTGAAGTTGATGGTGTAGTTGCCGCCAGCGACGAAATTCACCGAAGTGATCTTAGCCAATACGACGGGAGCGGTTCCCGCGGTTTCTTCCGCCTCGTTGTTGATGCCATCCCCGTCAGGGTCGCCGAGCCCGTTCTGAGCGGCGATGCTGCCGAAGTTGTCGATCTCCCACTGGTCGTCCAGGCGGTCGTGGTCCTCGTCCGCAGACACGCCGGGGATGGCGAAGAGCGCGGCGACCCGGGCGGGAGCCAGGGCCTCGTTATAGACTTGGACATCGTCAATGAGGCCTTGGTAACCATCGGTGGGAACCAGGCGTCCGAGCCGTCCGATCTCGAAGTTGTTGAACGCGGGAAATACCGCGAGGGCGATGGCGTTGTTCGCCCCGGTCGGGACACCATCCACGTAGAGCCTGATGCTGGTGGTCGCGAGGTCGATGGTCATGGCGACGTGGTGCCAGGCATCATTGTTCACCAGTGCCGTGTCCGGTGCCGTGTTGCTGAAGATTTCGGAGATGTTGGTCTCGCCATTCGGCCGTAGACGGCCGCTGAGGGCACCGACATGGGGAGCTGTCCCGGCGATTCCCATATCGACATAGCTATTGGCGAGGGTGCTGTTAGTCGCGGAGATCACCGCGTTGCGGCCGCTCGAAACGTCGGTGGATTTGATCCACGCGGTGAAAGTCAGGGCCTTGCTGGTGGAAATGTCTGTTAGGAAATCGGCATTGCCCATGTCCACGATGTCGGCCTGCCCGAACAGGTTGCCGAACTGATAGGCATTTCCAGCGATCCCGGTCGCGCCCGTGATGACCGCGGAGCCCACCGCCCCGGGGCTGTTGCCCAGCGCATTCGCCGCAACGGTGGCCGCCGCCGCTTCATCGAACTTGTAGTGGGCGACGAGACCCTTCGCTATGGTAGGGAACACGAGGTTATCGGTGGGATCCGTGCCACGGATGAACTCGGCCTTGTCGCTGAAGCCATCGCCATCCGTGTCCGCCATGTTCGGATCGGTTCCGGACGTCACGCCCGCGGCGTAGTCCACATCGGGGTTTTCCTGGCCATCCGGGATTCCATCGCCATCGGTGTCCGGATTGACGGGGTTCGTGCCCGTCTCGCCGATGCCGCCCCATGAGCCGAACCGGTCTTCCTGGAGGTCGTTGTAGCCATCGCCATCGGTATCCGGATTCCTTGGATTGGAGCTGCTGACTCCAGCGTTGTATTCTCCGGTGTTGTCCAGGTCATCCCCGTCGGGATCGCCGGTTTCGCCATCGTCTCCAGTCACGCTGTTGGGATTGAGCAGATTGGCGACTTCCCATGCATCCGGCAGAGTGTCTGAATCGCTATCCGGGTTGTTCGGGTCGGTGAGATGAGTATTCACCTCGGCACCGTCGCTGAGTCCGTCGTTGTCGGAATCGGGGTCCAGCGGATCGGTGAGGGGCGGGGTATTGAGTTCCGGACCATCGTTGCGACCATCCCCGTCGGTATCGGCGATGGTGGGATTGGTTCCGGCCGCCTGTTCCTGCAAGTTGGTGGCCCCGTCTGCATCGGGGCCGATGTCACTGCCGCTTTGAGAGGTGGTGTCCCCGAAATACTGGATTTCCCAATCATCGGCCAAGCCGTCCGGTTCCGAGTCCGCCGAGGTGTATGCCTGGCCGGGGTTATCCCTGAGATAGATGATCTGGGCCGAAGTGAGGACGTGGTTGTATACCTGCACGTCATCGACGAGGCCGCTGTATGGATCGACGGGTGCCGAACGCCCGAGGCGGCCGATCTCGAAGTTGTTGAAGACCGGGAAGCTTGCCGTTGCCAAGGTTTGGCTGTTTGCCAAGACCCCGTCCACCCAGAGTTCGAGCCTGGCGGCGGACAGATCGACCGTCATCACCAGGTGGTGCCAGGCGTCGTCGTTCACGGGGGCCACGGTCGGGGTGCTGAAGATGCCCGTGGATTGGACACCGGCTGCACCGGTAGGACGGCTGCGGGCGCTGGCAGCGCCGAGGAAGCCCGTTTGTCCCGCAGCCACCCCGAGATCGGCGTAGACCGTGGCAGCGGTGTTGTCTCCCGCGAAGACCACCGTGTTACGGTTGCCTGTGGTGTCCGCGGTCTTGACCCAAGCGGAGAAAGACAATTTCTGGCTGGTAACGATTGCCGGGAAAAACGAAGCGTTGCCCATGTCCACGATGCCGGCTTGGGTGGCAAGATCGGGGAACTGGTAAGCACTGCCCGCTTTCCCGGCGACACCGGTGATGACGGAAGTGCCGATCGCCCCGCTGGTTCCGGCCAAGTCGTCCACGGCGAGGGTCGCTGCCGCGGCTTCGTCGAACTTGTAGTGGGCGAGCAGCTCTGCGCGGCAGTCATCCGTCGCCAAAAGAATGCCCAGCGGCAGGAGCAAATGTCGGGGTTGTTTCATATTCTTGGGTTTTGGGGGTGGTGGGTTATTTGAAAGGCTTGTTCCGCGGCGTCACGCCACCGTCACCGCCGGCATCGAGAGGCCGCGGATGCTTCGGTTTCAGTTCCAGGCCCGGGTCAGGCTCCCGGGTTCATGCGCGCCTGCGGTAGCCGAGCGACAGCAGTCCAAGGCCCGCCAAGGCCAACACGCTTGGCTCGGGAACG
This sequence comes from Luteolibacter sp. Populi, assembly GCF_040801775.1. Classification (GTDB taxonomy): domain Bacteria; phylum Verrucomicrobiota; class Verrucomicrobiia; order Verrucomicrobiales; family Akkermansiaceae; genus Haloferula. Next base: position 1,007,656 of record NZ_CP161812.1, on the reverse strand, counting down.
GTCGACCCCGGGGTGGCGAAGAGGGAGCTCACCTCGTCCTGGGTAAGGGCGTGGTTATAAACCTGCACGTCATCGACGAGGCCACCGTATGAATCGACAGGCGTCCCTTGACGTCCGAGGCGTCCGATCTCGAAGTTGTTGAAAACCGGGAAAAGGACGGCGCCGCTGCTGAAGTTCTGCGTATTGGCCAAAGCCCCGTCCACGTACAGTTTGAGGGTAGTGGACGATAGATCGATCGTCATGACCAGATGGTGCCAGTTGCCGTCGTGGATCGTCGTCGGCGAGCTGAAGATACCCGTTTGCTGTGCACCTGCGGTGGCACCCACCGGACGATTGCGGGCGCTCGCCGCGCCATCGATGGTTCCGGTGCCGGCGTTGGTTTCTCCGGAGAGACCCAAGTCCGTGTAGCTGTTCGCCACCGTGTCGCTCCCGGCGTAGAGGATAGTATTGCGATTGCCGTCGGAATCGGTGGAGTTCATCCACACGGAGTAGCTCAATTGGGTGCTGGAATTGAGGCCCCCCGCGCCCCCGAAAAACGAAGCGTTGCCCATGTCCACGATCCCGGTTTGGCCGGTGGCGATGTCCGGGAAGCTATAGGCATTGCCCGAGATGCCGGTAACGCCGGTGGTGACGGCGGTCCCCACCGCCCCCGAGGAACCGGCCAACTGGTTGATAGCGGTGGTGGCACCCGAGGCTTCGTCGAAGGCATAGTGGGCGACCAAGGCGGCTTGGCTGGACATGGCGAGGCCACAGATGCCGGAGGCGATCAGGAGGATTTGTTGTTTCACGGATATGGGGAGCGAATTGGGTTTCGCTTGGCGGCATATGGGTTGACGGCCAAACGCGGAGGGCTGGGATTTACCCCTCCAATTGGAAAGGCGGGTTCCTCCCGCCAAACCCGACACGACATTTTCCGAAATGCAGATTTTTCTTCGCTGCGGGCCCCGGCAGGAAAACGGCTGGGACGGTCATCCCGCCCCAGCCGCAGCCCCGCTCGCGAATGCGATCCTTCCGAAAACCCAAAATCGGAAGAATGGCAGCCGCTCCCGCAGGGAGAATGTCGCAATGGCGGGGGCTGCTTTTTAAGCCAGCCCCCTCTCCCTCAAGAGCGGGAATTCGCCGCAGATGCCGACAGGGGATGGGAAAAATGTCCCCCGTCTTTCCAAGGCAACGTCTCAACTTCCTTTTTCGGCCAGCATCTTCTCCGCTTCCCTGAGGAGAATAAGCACCGCCCGCTGATTGTACCAAAGGGTGCCGTCCCGGTTGATGACTTGAAAGGGAAGCTCGAACCAATCATCCACCTCACCCCGCAGTTCCTCAAGCGTCGCACGGGCATGCGCGGTCCGCCCCTGTTCCAGGTCGATCATGGCGAGAATCAGCCGGTTCGAAACGGTCCGAGGTTCGCTGTTGGTAGCCATGGCCAAACTGCTGCGCGCCCATGCGGCAGCGTCCTCCAGACGGCTCTCGCGGTTCTTGAGACGCCCCTCGCGGAAAGCCATCAGCGCGAGCGAGAAGTGCCGCCAGGCGATCAAGTGCTCCGTTTCCGTGCGCGGCTCCGAGAACGAACCCTGGATGACCGTGGCCAAAGGACGCAAGCCCTCCAGTATCTCCTGGGTGGCAGGTTTCAGCAGCGTCGCCTTGATGACGTGTTCGGCCACGATCGGATTGGCGGAGTTGCCGAAACGCTCCAGCATCAGGGTGCGGAGCCGCTCGTATTCCTCCGGCTCGCCCCATTCGCTGACGGCTGTGGCCACCGACAGCATGTCGAAGGAAATGCCCTCCCGGTCGGCGGAGATGTCCACGCTGGTGAGGACGTGGCCCAGCGAGTTGAAGCGCTCCGCAGCGGCCCTCCATTGCTCCCTGCCGAGGTTCCAATTGGCCATGGTCCTGAAGGTATTCGCAGCTTCGAGGGAACGCGGCACCTTCTCTGCGGATACCCCGGCGAGCAATTCGTCCGCCGCGCTTTCCATGTTGCTGTATCGCAAGAGGACCGCGGCCTGCGCCACCCGGTCCACCACCTTGGCATCTTCGAGCAGGCTCACTTCGCTGGCCCTGGCCTCCTCCGCCACCACCCGTAATCTCGCCTGCTCCTCCCGCGCGGCCTTTTCCCGCACGAACAGCCATGTCGAAAGCCCAAGTCCGCCGAGCAGCCCGAACAGTGCGATGCTTCCCGCGGCGAAGGTGATCCGGTTGCGGCGGACCAGCTTCGTCAGCAGATAGCGGCGGCTCGGCGGACGGGCCAGCACCGCTTCCTCGCGAAGAAAACGCTGCACATCCATCGCGAGTCCGTTGGCCGTTCCGTAGCGGCGGTGGCGCTCCTTCTCCATCGCCTTCATCACGATCCAATCGAGATCCCCGGCGAGCAGAGCCGGGAGCCGTTGAGGTTCCACGCCGCGTTGATTCGCGATCACGGTCATCTCATCCGCGGGGATTCCACGCAGCCGCACCGAGGGCACTCCGGTCTCCCCGTCCCGCACGAGGGTACGGATTTCCTCCACTCCCCGGTCATTGAGATGCTCGGGCGTCAAAGGAGTCCTGCCCGTCAACAGCTCGCAGAGCAGGGTTCCGAGGCTGTAGATGTCGCTGCGGGTGTCGATGTCCACACCGCCCGCCGCCTGCTCCGGGCTCATGTAGGCGGGAGTCCCGATGAACTGCCCCGGATTCGTCACCGTCCCCTCTGCGTCCAGGTCGCCCGCAGTTGCCTTGGCGATTCCGAAGTCGATCACCTTCGGCACGGTCCGGCCGTCGTGTTCCCGGACCAAGACGTTGGACGGCTTGATGTCGCGGTGGATCACGCCCTTCTGGTGCGCGTGCTGAATGGCCTCGCACACCAGGATGAAGAGCTCCAGACGCTGGCGCAGGCCAAGGCGCTTGCGGTCGCAGAACTCGGTGATCTTCTCGCCATCCACCAGCTCCATCACGAAATACGGCCGGCCCGACGCAGTGGCACCCGCATCCAGCACCCGCGCGATATTCGGGTGATCCATCAGCGCGAGTGCCGCGCGCTCGATATTGAAACGGGCGATCACGTTCTCCGTATCCATCCCCAGGCGGATGATCTTGAGCGCCACCTTCCGCTTCACCGGTTCCTGCTGCTCCGCCAGATAGACCACCCCGCAACCTCCCGCGCCCAAGCGGTCCATTAGGCGATAGGGCCCGATCCGGGCTCCGACGCTGCCTTCCTCACCACCGTCGCTGCCGGGTAACGCGGGGCTGGCAGCCGCAGGGGGAAACTCGAAAAACTCCTCCGCGTCCCGGTCGATTTCCAACAACTCCTCGATCAGATCGCATAAGCCCTTGTCGCCGTGGCAGGCAAATTCGAGGAAGGCCCGGCGGTCGGCTGGGCTTACAAAAGCCGACGCCGCGATGAATAGCAGCTTGTCAACCGACGGCTCCATCGCTGTTCCCCTCCCTCGCTTCCTCACGGATCATGTGGAGCAGTTTCGCCCTGGCGAAGGCCCAGTAGCGCTCCACGGTGCGCTCTGCCACCCCATCCATCGCCGCGATCTCCTTGTTGGTGAGTCCTCCGAAAAACTTGAGGGTGATCACGCGCACGCTTTCCGGGTCCACTTGTTCCAGGCGTGTCATCATCTCATCGACCAGCAAGACCCGCTCGTTGAGGGTGGTGTCGATGATGTCGAGGCCTTCGATATCGATGATCTCCGGATTGGCCCCGCGCTTCAGGCTGGCTTTGGCACGCGCCCGATCCACCATGATATGGCGCATTGCCTGGGCCGCCGCCCTGAAGAAGTGGCTGCGGTCGCTCCAGGAGCGTTCCTCATCGCCCGCCAGCGAAATCCATGCCTCGTGGACCAGAGCGGTGGCCTGCAAGGTCTGCCCGGGGGCTTCCCTGGATAGCCGTTTCTTGGCGAGATTGCGCAACTCGTCATAAACAAGCGGCAATAGCTCCGCCGATACGGGGCGCCCGCTCCCGCTTGCGGTTTGCAAGATTCTGGTGAGCTCGTTCAAACCTTAGAACGCCGAGTTTAACCCTCTCCCGCGCCATGTCGATGGAGGATTGGGTCAGGGGGAGGGGATGCCTCCTCAAGTATTCAGTGGCCCATCTGCTCTGGACTCCGCGCAAATCTCCCCGATGCTCGGCGCGTGCCCGAGCTCATCCTCGAAGTCGACAATGTCGCGAAGAAATTCGACGACTTCACCGCCGTGGACGGTGTCTCCCTGAAGGTCCACGCGGGCGAGACCGTCGGCCTGCTCGGGGTGAACGGCGCGGGCAAGACCACGCTGATGAACATGATCCTGGGCCTCACCACGCCCAGCAGCGGGTCGATCCACGCCTTCGGCATGGACCTGCAGAAGCACCGCCTGGAGATCCTCCAGCGGGCGAATTTCTGTACCACCTACGCCACCCTGCCCGGCAATCTCAAGGTCCGCCACAACCTCGAAATTTTCGCCCGTCTCTATTCGGTGCCGAAGCCGAAGCAGAAAGTCGCCGAGTTGCTCGAACTCCTCGAAATCTCGAAACTCGCCGAGAAGGTCACCGGCCAGCTCAGCGCCGGGGAGTCCACCCGCGTGAATCTTGCGAAGGCCCTCCTCAACGATCCGGACCTGCTCCTGCTGGACGAGCCCACCGCCTCGCTCGACCCGGACATCGCCGACAAGGTCCGCAAGCTCGTCCGCCATGTCCAACGCGAGCGGCACCCGGCAATCCTCTACACTTCGCACAACATGCGCGATATCGAGGAAGTCTGCGACCGGGTGCTCTTCCTCCATGCCGGCAAGATCCTGGCCCAAGGGACCCCGGATGAGATCACCAAGCACTTCCAGGAGGACGATCTGGAGGATGTTTTCATCAAGATCGCGAGGTCGGATTTGCAGGCGGTGGTGAAGTAGCAGGGGAGCCCGCGGCGCTAGGAATTTCTCGTATGGGCGCGTTTCGACTGTTACGGGTATCGCGTCATGAAATTCCGAGCCATGATCCGCCCGGCGTTTGCGATCGCCATCCTTGCTGCGATTCCCAGCGGCCCCGTCCTCGCCGTCGATGGCTATGACATCAGCGCCTTCACCAGCGCCGACCTCGATGTCTCGGGCAGCCTGAGCAACGCGGAGTTCAATACGACGCTCGAGCCCGGCCTCTCCCGCAAGGCGCTGGCGAAGAGCTTCCGGCGGGCCGATCTCAACCGCAACGGTTCAATCCAGGTAAACGAGTTCCTGATTTTCCGGCGCGTCATCATCTTGCCGAAGAATCCCTTGGAGCGCTGGTTCCACCGTGCCGATACTTCGATCGACGGAGCCGTGAGCTTCGACGAGTTCGCCGCCAGCTTCAAGGCGAAGGTAGCGCTGGTAAGCATCCGCCGGGACTTCCTGCGGGCCGACCGGAACGAAAGCGGGACCGTCACGCTGCTGGAATATTCCAACTTCCGCCGCGGGCTTACTCCCCCCAGCCGCCTCGCCGTTTTCGACTTGGCCGACTTCGACGGCGATGGCCTGCTCACCGTCCCCGAATTCGGCCATGCCTACGCTCAATCCACATCGGACGCCCTCATCCTGGAGCGCTTCGTCAAGCTGGACGATAACCGCGACGGCGTGCTCACCACCAGCGAGTGGAGCCCCGGCGTGGTCCGCTGACCCCTTGCGTCAGCAATTCTTCACGGAAGGAATCATTGCGGCGTGTTGACAGCGGCATCTCCGGCGAGTGTTTTCGCCTCATGACCATTCACACGCTGCTCCCGCGATTGGCATTCGCGGCTCTGGTTTCCATCTTGGCCTCCTGCGCACCAGGGATCTCGGTGGCAAACAAGGCGGGGATTGCCAAGTTCCGGGTGCCCCCGACTTCCGGCAGCCATGTTTCCTATTCCGTGGCCACCATGGGCGGTCCCGATTGGGAGATGGGAGCGGTGCCACAACTCCTGCTGGAGATTGACCGTGCGAATTTCGAGAAGACCCACGGCGAGGGGCTGAGGTCGATTGCGGCGAACCTGCCACAGGACGTGGTGCCGAAGGTGGACCGGAAGCTGCGCTCGAAGCTCGCGACCACCGGTCGCGTCGTGCAGAGCGGCGGCGGCATCCTGCGGGTGGAGGTGGAGCAAGTGGGCGTGCTCTCCCCGCCAAATCCGGTGGGCACCATTGGCAGCATGGTCATGAACCCGTTCATCATCGCGAAGGTCACCCTCGAGGATTCGGAAGGCCGCACGGTGGTGCAAGACCGCATCATTGGCTTGGGTGAGACCGCCGGCTACAAGGGGGTCAGCTACGCCCGCCAGTATCTCAAGGGCACGAAGCGGAAGAGCGTACCGTTCCTGCATCCCAAGACAGGCAAAAGCGCCTCCACCTACGGCGCGAACCCCGCCCTGCTGCGCCGCGATTTCGACTCCGCGGTCCACTCGCTGGGCGAAGATCTGGATGTCTTCCTCAAGGAAGTTTACGCGACGCCTTGAACGGACCGCTCAATCCACCAGCAGCACCTCCGCATTCGCCGAACGCAGGCGGAAGGTCTTCGCGGAGAGATCGTGGGCGGCCTTGATCGAGCGCACCGTCCGGCTCTTCACGCGCATCAGCACGGAGTGGGTGCGGGCGATCTTGCCATTCACCTCCACGCCGCGCAGCAGGGTGCTGTCGGAAATCCCGGTGGCGCTGAAGAGGATTCGGTCGCCCTTGGCGAGGTCCTTCGAGAGATAGACCCGGTCTAACAGCTTCTCGTAGCCCTCGGCGATCAGCACGCGCTTTTCGAGGCTGTCCTTCGGCCAGATCTTCGCCTGCAGGCCGCCGCCCAGGCAGCGCAGGCCGGCCGCGGAGAGCACGCCTTCCGGCGCGCCGCCGATTCCCACGTAGAGATCGACATTGCTCTCCGGCAGGGCCGGGGCGATGGCGGCGGCGATATCGCCATCCGAGATCATCCGCAGCTTAGCGCCCGTCCGCCGCACGGCATCCATGTAGGGTTGGTTGCGCGGGCGATCGAGGATCATCACCACGATATCGCGGATGTCTTTCTCGAGGATCTTGGCGGTGATCTTGATCACTTCCTCGGTCGGTGCTTCCACGCTGATCGGCAGCTTGGGGTCGGCCATGAAGGCTCTCCGCACCTTCTCGGGATAGGAGAGCTTTTCGAGGTAGAAGGCCGGGATGTCTTCCAGCGCGCTCGACTCGCCATCCATCGGGATCGCCGCGGCGATGCAGGAGACGGAATTCGCCATGCCCTTCGAGACATTGGTGGTGCCGTCGACTGGATCCAAAGCGATGTGGAATTGCGGCGCGCCATCGGCCCAGGTGCCGACCTTCTCGCCCTTGAAGATGCCGGGGGCCTCGTCCTTGATGCCCTCGCCGATCACCACCTCGCCACGCATGTCCATCAGGTCGAACATGCCGCGGATCGCGTCGCAGGCGGCGGCATCGGCGGCTTCCTTGTCGCCCCGGCCCATCCAGCGGTGGGCGACGATGGCGGCTCCCTCCGTGGCGCGGAGGAAGTCCATTTCAAAAATGCGTTCGGGGTCGGTCATAGGAGGGTTGAGCAATTCGTTGGCTGGAAGGCGGCAAATCACCTCAGCGGGCGATGACGGTTTTGAATCGCTGGTATGCCGCCTGCCAATCGTCGTGGCCGTGCGGTTCATAAACTTGGAAGTCGAAGGACCGCCGCACCAGCGCGCGGCCCGCGGCCAGATCCGGGAGCTGACCGGTCGCGATCATTTGCAACAGGATATTGCCGCAGGACGTCGCCTCGATGGGCCCCGCCACCACCTCGATCCCCAGCGCGTCCGCGGTTGCTTGGGCGAGGAAGGCATTCTGAATGCCGCCGCCGCCCGCGTGGAGGCGCTCGAAGCGCCTGCCGGACAGCGCGCAGAAGTTCTCGAAGACGACGCGATATTTCAATGCCAGCGATTCGGAGGCGATCCGCAGGATCGTGCCCTTGTCCGCCGGGACGGGCTGGCCGGTCCGCCCGCACCACGCCCGGATTTTCTCCGGCATGTCTCCGGGCGAGGCAAAGACCGGATCGTCCGGATCGATGAATGCCGAGAACGCCGGGGCCGCAGCCGCCAGCTTCGCCATCTCCCCGTAGGACAGGGTCTCGCCGTCGAGGTTCCACTGCCGCTTGCACTCTTGGATCAGCCACAGGCCGGCGATGTTTTTCAAGAAGCGGACCGTGCCCTCCACGCCCAGTTCGTTGCAGAACCGCGCTTCGAAAGCGGCCGGTGTGCGGATCGGCTCGCGCGTCTCCATGCCCATGATCGACCAAGTGCCGGAGGACAGCCACAGCGCGTCATCGCCCTCCATCGGGATGCCTGCCACCGCAGCGGCGGTATCCTGCGTGGCTCCCGCGACCACCGGGATGTTCTCCATCCCGATCTCCCGCGCCACCTCCTTGCGGATCGGTCCCAGCACGGTTCCCGGGGCCACGATCTTCCCGAAGATCTGCCGCGGCAGCCCCAGGGCAGCGATCACTTCGTCCGACCATTCGCCCGTCGCCGCGTCTAACAACTGCGAGGTGGATGCGTTCGTCCGCTCCACCGCTTTCACCCCGCTCAGCCAGTAGGCCAGCAGATCCGGGATGAAGAGCAAGCTATCCGCCGCCGCCAGGGCAGGGGAGCCCAGCTCCTTCTCGGCCATCAGGTGCAGGGAGGTGTTGTAGAAATTCGTGGTGATGCCGGTGTGCGAGTAGATCTCCGCTTCCGGCATCAGCGCGTGCATCACCGCCGGCATCCCCTCATGGCGCGGATCGCGATACTGGTGGGGCATGCCTAACAGCCTGCCGTGCCGGTCCAGCAGGCCGAAGTCCACTGCCCAAGTGTCGATCCCGATCGAAACGATCTCACTCCCGTATTTCTTCACGCCACGGCGCAGGCCTTCCAGAATGTCGCGGAAAAGCCCCACGATGTTCCAATGCGAGCCGCCGGGCAGATCCGTGCCCGGGTTGTCGAAGCGATGCATCTCCTCCAGCTCCAGCTTTCCCTCGCGGGCAATACCGGCAATCACCCGGCCGCTGCCGGCACCCAAATCGATCGCAAGAAACACAGACATAAGAGGAGGGATGGAATTCGAAATTTGATAGATGATCGACGAAATTTGAGAGTCCCCGGTGGCTGCGCCCTGCTGTCGTCAAGCCGCCTTCCTTTGGAACTTGGACCTTCTTACTTGGCACTTCTACCGGGCGAAGCGCAGGTCGTAGGGCTGGTCTCTCAAGTGGGACTTGGCGTAGGCGCGGGATTCGCGATCGGTCACGATGGCTTCCACCTCGTTCGGAGCGGCGAAGAAGTAGTCGGTCTTCAAGCCGAATTTCGTGTGGTCCAGCAGGGCGCAGCGCCAAGTGCTATGCTCCAGCATCATCCGCTTCAGGCGCGCCTGCTCCGGGTTCGGCTCGCTCACGCCCAGCGTGGGGTGCAGGCCGCCGCCGGAGAAGATGAAGCGGTCGATCCGCAGCGAGCGCAGGGCGTTCTCGGTGATCATCCCGGAGAAGCGCCGCCCGCGCTGCTCGTAAATGCCGCCGAGTTGCACCAGCTCGATGTCCTCGTCGCGCGATGCCAGGCGCTCGACCACGGCCAGCGAGTAGGTTACCACCCGCAGCGGCAGACCTTCCGGGAGCTGGCCGGCGAATTCGAGCGAGGTCGTGGAGGCATCCAGAAGGATGGTCTCGCCGGGCAGGATCAGCCGTACCGCCTCCCGGGCGATCGCCAGTTTCTCGTCGAGCTGCCGGGATTCGCGTTCCTTCTGGGACAGCTCGCCCAGCGGGGCGGTGGCATTCATCGCGCCGCCATGGGTCCGGCGCAGATGGCCGCGGCGACCTAAAAGATCAAGGTCGCGCCGGATCGTTTCCTCGGTGACGGAGAAACCTTTTGCCAAGTCGGTGGTACGAACCGTTCCATGTCGGCGCACCTTCTCCAGAATCTGGCGTTGTCTTTCTGCCGCTAGCATGTGGGATTTTGTGGGAAATTGCTTGCTTTCGTGGGTTTTGTCCCGCATCCCCGGCTCCAGTCAATCCCAAACTCAACAGCATCCATGTCCGCCGATTTCAAGCACGTCAATTTTGCCTGGAATGATTCCGAGGCAGCCGCACTCGATCCCGTCGCCCGGCTCGTTTACCGCTCCAACATTCTGGGCGGTGACCAGCGGATCACCAATACCGGTGGTGGCAACACTTCCTCGAAGATCACCGAGAAGGATCCGCTGTCCGGCGCGGACACCACCGTGCTGTGGGTGAAGGGTTCCGGCGGCGACCTGCGCACTTCGAAGCGCGACAATTTCTCCTCGCTCTACCAGGACAAGCTGGTCGCGATGCAGGGCCTCTACGCCGGGCGTCCGGACAAGGGTCTAAAGTCGCAGGCGGAAGACGAGATGGTGGCGATGTATTTCCACACGACCTTCAATCTCAATCCGCGCGCGTCCTCGATCGATACGCCGCTGCACAGCTTCCTGCCGGGCGCGCATGTCGATCACATGCACCCGAATGCGATCATCGCGATCGCGGCTTCCGCGAATTGCGAGAAGCTCACGCAGGAGATCTTCGGCGGCGAGATGGACTATGTGCCGTGGATGCGCCCGGGCTTCGAGCTCGGCCTGGCGATGCAGGAGATCGCGCAGAAGAATCCAAAGGTGAAGGCGATCATGATGGGCCAGCACGGCTTCATCTCCTGGGATGACGACGAGAAGGTCTGCTACACGCGGACGCTCGAATTCATCGAGAAGGCCGCCGCCTACATCGACGGGAAGTATCAGGCCAAGGGCGGCGACGCGAAGGTCTTCGGCGGTGCGAAATACCAGACTCTCCCGGAGGAGCAGCGCCACGCCACACTGGCCGCGATCCTGCCCTGGCTGCGCGGCCAGGTCTCGCAGCAGAAGCGCTTCATCGGCACCGTCCAGGATGACGAGAAGATCCTGCGCTTCGTGAATTCCGCGGACGCAGCGCGGCTCGCCGAACTCGGCACCTCCTGCCCGGACCACTTCCTGCGCACCAAGATCAAGCCGCTCTACGTCGATTGGAATCCGCAGACGGAAGACGCCGCCGCGCTCAAGGCCAAGCTGACTGCCGGCCTCGAGCAGTATCGCAAGGACTACGCCTCCTACTACGCCGCCTGCAAGCACGCCAACAGCCCGGCGATGCGCGACCCGAACCCGACCGTGGTGCTGATCCCCGGGCTCGGCATGATCGCCTGGGGCAAGGACAAGTCCGAGTCCCGCGTCACCGCCGAGTTCTACAACTGCGCCGTCGAAGTGATGCGCGGTGCCGAGGCGATCGACAAATACATCTCCCTGCCGCAGCAGGAAGCCTTCGACATCGAATACTGGCTGCTGGAGGAAGCGAAGCTCCAGCGCATGCCTGCCGAGAAGGAGCTTGCGCGGCAAGTGGTGATCGTGATCGGTGCCGGCTCCGGCATCGGCAAGGAGACCGCCCACCGACTGGTGAAGGAAGGCGCGCACATCGTCTGCGTGGACCTGAACAAGGAAGCTGCCGAAGCGACCGCGGAGGAGATCACCGATAAATACGGTGCCGGCATCGGCGTCGCCGGCAGCGGCATCTCCGGCTGCGGTCCCGCCATCGGCCTTGCTGCGAACATCACCGACCGCGCCAGCATCCGCGCGATGCTCGACCAGGTCGCGCTGGCTTTCGGCGGCTTCGACCACATCTGCGTCACCGCCGGGATCTTCGTGCCCAGCGACACCTCCGGCCACATCCCGGACGACAAGTGGGCGCTCACCTTCAACATCAACGTCACCGGCTCCTACTTCGTCGCCGACGAGGCCGCGAAGACCTGGAAGGAACAGGGCCTGAAGGGCAACCTGGTCCTCACCACCAGCGCCAACGCCGCCGTCGCCAAGAAGGGCAGCCTTGCCTACGACACCTCGAAGGCTGCCGCGAACCACCTGGTCCGCGAACTCGCCATCGAGCTTTCCCCGTTGGTCCGCGTCAATGCGGTCGCCCCGGCCACCGTCGTTCAAGGTTCCGCCATGTTCCCGCGCGACCGGGTCATCGGCTCGCTGGCGAAGTACAACATCGCCTACACCGACGATGAAGCAACGGAGTCACTGGTGAGCAAGCTCGCGCAGTTCTACGCGGACCGCACGCTTACCAAGGCACCCATCACCCCGGCGGACCAAGCGGAAGCCTACTTCCTGCTCGTCACCAGCCGTCTCAGCAAGACCACCGGCCAGGTGATCACCGTCGATGGCGGCCTCCACGAGGCCTTCCTGCGCTGAGTCAGGAGCGCGTCTTTGCAAACAAGGAGGGGGTGCGTCTCGCGCCCCCTTTTTCGTGCGCACAGGACAGTACGGGCGCGGGACGCACCCGCTCCTTGACTCAAACCAAATCCTCCACCGCCCCGGCATCCAACCGCCTGCGGTAACTCTCCACCGCCTGCGTCCAAGTCGCGTGGATCCCTTCCGAAGGCCTGAGCCAGACCGCGCGGTGCAATGCCAGCATCGCGGGGGCGAGATACATGAGGTCGACCATTTCGTCCTTCGACATCGCGCTTGGGCCCATGGTCAGGCAGCGCTCGACAATCGCCTCTTCGCTTCCGGAAAGGTCGGCGGGCTCTAACAGTGAGACGTGCACCCCGTTCACATAGGGGTCGACCACTGCGGCAATCACGCCGTAACGGCCGGGAGCGGTGGCGTCGAGCGCCGGGTCCACGGCGGCGTGGGCCACGTCGGCGAGCAGCATCACCGCCGGTGGATTGAGCTCCTCCGGGGTGGAGAGGATCTTGTGCCGCGCCAGCGCCTTGCCGTAACGCGCGCGGCTGGTCAGCACGGAGACCGGGATGCAAAGCACCAGGCCGAGCGTGATCGGGGCCATCCACGCGGCGAAGGTCGGGCTGATGTGCCAGGCCAGCACGCCCCAGGCGATGCCGAGGAAGGTGGGCGGCGCGTGGACCGTGAAAGCTTCGGCCCAGCCGGTCCCGTCCGCCTCGCGGTTCTGGCTGCCCCAGCCGACCGCATGGCCGAGCACGATGCCGGAGACCATCAGGGTGTGCGCCACCATCACGCAGGGCGCGAGCAGCATGGAGAGTACGGTTTCGAGGAACACGCCCGTGACCAAAGGAAAGAACCCGCCGAAGGAGCGCCGCACCCGCGGCACCAGGATCGCGCCGGTTAGTGCCAGGATCTTGGGCGAGAAGAGCAGCAGGAAAATCGCGCCCGTCAGGATCAGGCTCTGGGTATTCCCGTCGATGTGCAGCCAGCGGTCCACCGGCGTCCCGTCGTAGGGCAGGTTGCTCAGGCCGCTGGCTTCCCGGTCCCAGGCGACCCAGGTCCCGAAAATCAGGAACAGGAACCACAGCGGGCTGCCGAGGTAGGCCATGATCCCCATGAAGAGGTGCGCACGCACCGTCAGCGGCAGCTTGCGGGCGAAGACCAGCCACATGTGCTGCAGGTTGCCCTGACACCAGCGGCGGTCGCGCTTGAGGTGGTCGATCAGGGTCGGCGGAGCTTCCTCGTAGGTGCCCTCGATGTCCCAGGCCAGCCAGACTTCCCAGCCCTCGCTGACCATCAGCGCGGCCTCCACGAAGTCGTGGCTCAGGATCTTCCCGCCGAAGGGTTCGCGGCCGGGAAGGTCGGGCAGCTCGCAGAAGTCCGAGAAGGGCTTCACTCGAATGAGCGCGTTGTGACCCCAGTAGCTGCCGCCGCCGAGCTGCCACCAGTTCAGCCCGCGGATGAAGAGCGGTCCGTAGAGCCGCATCGCGAACTGCTGCAGGCGCGTGAAAATGGAGGAGCCGCGGATCAGCTTTGGCGGCGTCTGGAGGATCCCGAGGTTCGGGTAAGCCTCCATCACGCGGGTCATCTTCAGGATGTCGCCGCCGTCCATCAGGCTGTCCGCGTCCAGCACCACCATCGCCTCATAGCCGCCGCCCCAGGTCCGGACGAAGTCGCCGATGTTGCCGGCCTTGCGGTTCGCGTTCTTTTTACGACGCCGGTAGTAGATCTTCCCGAACCCGCCGAGCTTACGGCAGAGGTTCGTCCACGCGGTTTCCTCCAGCACCCACAGGTCGAGGTCGCGGGTATCACTGAGGATGAAGAAATCGTAGGAGTCGAGTTGGCCGGTGGCCTCGATCGAGCGGTAGATCGCCTCGATCCGCGCGCAGAAGCGGACGCAGTCCTCGTTGTAGACCGGCATCACCACCGCGTAGCGGCGGGTGAGGGGACCATCGCCGGCTTCCTCCGCCAGCTTCGTGATGCGCACCGCGCGCTTCTTGCCCCACAGGATGTCCCAAGCCCCGAAGAGCGCGTGAAATGAGCCGAGCACCAGCAGCCCGTTCAGGATGAAGAAGACCGCCAGCAGCAGCACGTGGGCACGGTGCATGCCCATGCGCGTGAAGAGATCGTAGAGCCAGTAGCTGGCCGCGATATTCACGAGCACCACGCTGCCGAAGAACACCAGCCGCCGCAGCCAGGCGCGCACGGGGCTGAAGAAGGAGCGGACCTGCTTCGGGCTATCTGGGGGGGGAATCCATCACTCGAAGAAAATGAACCAGAGGATCGCGCCGATCAGCGCGAGCAAGAAGATCGCAAACATCTTCCGGACGATCGGGCGGCGGTCCATGGTCTCCCACCACTGCGCGGCACCGCTGCCGATGATATTCAGCTCAAGCGGTTTCGGCACCATCGTCAAATTTGCGAACTGGGGGCCGGCGGCGAGGTAGGACTTCCGCATTGCGTCCGTGAAGGGCGGTGGCCAAGGATGCGGGGTGAGGAAGACGCCCTGCCATTTGCCGGGCATGTCCGCCAGCAGCAGCGCCAGACGGCCGCGCGCGGCGAGGCGGTTGTGTTCGAGCGGCTCGTCCAGGACCTCCTGGGTCCAGCGGGCGATCTCGGTGAGGGTTTCTTCCATGGCGAGCACGCGGGCCGGCACGCCGGGCTCCTTCGTGCCGCGGGCGGAGGCGCGCCACAGGATCGCGCGCACCAGTTCGGCAACCAGCAGGCGGTTGCGCAGGCGCAGCGCCTGCAGGTAAGCCTCCACCGCGGCGTAGGCTTCTTCCCACTCGGAGAGCTCGGCCTCGCTGAGGGGCCGCAACGTTTCTAGGGGGTGATGCGGTAGGCCCATGTCTCGGTAATGAAATCCTCGCCTTTCTTCAGGCAACAACGCAACTCCAGCGGCCCGACATCGGCCAATTTCCCGCCTTCCGCGGCGGGCGTGATCTGGAAGGCGGCGCGCCAGCGGCCTTCCGGCAGCGGCTGCACCGCGATTCCTTGGATCTTGATCTTCGCTCCGGCCTCGCCGAGCGCGGTCACCACGGCTTCCGGCGGCTTGCCCTCCCACTTCTCAAGCTGGCCGCCCGCGAATTCGATCGCGATGGTCCGCTGTTCCGGCTGCCAATCGTGTAGGCCGGTGCGGGTGGCGACCACGCGTCCGCCGGCACCGGCAGGATCCTCCTTGGTCGTCCAGTGCTGCTTGTAGGAAAACTCGATGCGCTCGCCGGCCTTCGGGGTGTGGGAAGGTTCCCACATCGCCACCGCGTTGTCGGCCAGCTCGTTGTGGGCCGGGATTTCCATCAGCATGACCTTGCCGGAACCCCAGTCGCTGGTCGGCTCGATCCATAGCGAGGGCCGCTTGTCGTAGTCGGCCTCGCCGTCCTCGTAGGCGGAGAAGCGGCGGTCGCGCTGGAGCAGGCCGAATCCGCCGCAGCGCTCCATCTCGAAGAAGCTGAACTCCAGCTTGCCGCTGTCATTGGCCAGCGGGCGCCAGATCCGTTCGCCGGTATTGGTTCGGATCGCCAGACCATCGGAATCGTGGACCTCGGGCCGCATGTCGTCGAAGCGGCGGCGGGAATTCTCGCCGAACCAGAACATGCTCGACATCGGCGCGAAGCCGATGCGCTTGACCTCCCTGCGGGCGTAGAGCACCGCACGCACCGTCATCACGGTGTCCTGACCCGGTTGGATGATGAAGCCGTAGGCCCCGGTGTAGGAGGGTCCGTCCAGCAGGCCGAAAAGCATCGCCGCCTTGTCATCCGGCACCGGCTTGCGCAGCCAGAACTCGCGGAAGCGCGGGAATTCCTCGGCACCGTCGATCCCGGTATCCACCGCGATCCCGCGGGCGGAGATGCCATAGCGCTGGCCCTTGCCGAGCGCGCGCCAGTAGCTCGCCCCTTGGAAGACCGCCAGCTCGTCGAAATTGTCGCCATTCAGCGGCGCGTGGAAACGCACCCCGGCGAAACCGGTATCCGGCGGCACCTCGCCGCGCTGGGTGATCAGCGGGCCGTAATTGAAAAATGCCTCCGCCAGCCGGACCTTCTGCTGGTGGGTCTCGGTGAATTCGTTGATCGTGACCGGCTCCTTGAACAGATAGCCGGGGTGGAAAAGCATCGCGCGGAAGGGCAGCTTTTCCGCCGACCACAGCGCCCGCTCCGGCACGAAACGGATATCCCGGTACTGGTCGTAGCTCAGGTTCTTCATCCAGTCCGGCAGCGCGTTCGGATCGGGGGCCGCATAGGGCTGGGCCGCCAATTCCTTGGCCTTGCCGTCGATCAGCTCGAAGGTGACATCCTCCCGCTGCCAGATCTGGCCCTGGGCGAGTTGCGACAGCGCTGCGGCTGCGGTTAGAAGGACAATGCGATGAACCACAAGCCAGCGCATAACCGGTGGCGCGTTCCTGTCAATGCGGAGTACTAAAGTAGCCTGTAAGATTTTGCGGTTTGCTGCGGTCTCCGGGCTCTTTTGCGGGGGAAAGAGGCGGAGCGCACGCCACTGCCTGAAGCAACGCGTCAGCGCCCGGGACCGCGGAGGCTCTACCCCGCAGAAGCTACCGGAGTAGCGCTATCCATCGCGCGATAGGGGTAGGCCCCGCCATCGCTTTGCTGCTTACCTTCCCGTGACCAAGGTCGCGTGGGACCATTCTGCGGGCCGGGTTGGCTCAGCGCTCCCAGGAGGGCCGTCCTGATAACCCCACCTCTCACAAACAAACCCGTCGGAACAACTCATCCAGCGGCAATTGCATCCCGATGTAGAAGTCCCCGAACTCCCCGTATTTCGCGGAGACCTCGTTGAAGCGCATCTCATAGACGATCGTCTTGATGTCGATGGTGTCCTTGGCGAGCAAGGTCACGCCCCACTCGTGCTCGTCCAAGCCGGTGGAACCGGTGATGAGCTGGAGGATGCGGCCGGAGAAGGTGCGGCCGACGCGGGCGTGGGCGGCCATCAGTTCGCGGCGGGCCTCGTAGTCCAGGGAATACCAGTTGTCGGCACCGGAGCGGCGCTTCGACATCGGGTAGAAACAGATCACCGGCCAGTCCGGTAGCACCGGGTAGAGCCGGTGCTGGAGGTAGTGGTCCATCCGGTCGTTGAACTCCTTCAAACCCTGCTCGAACTCCGGGGTGCCTTCCGTCAGGCCCTTCTCCGCGACCAGCGTTTCCTGCGCATACTGCTCGGGGCTGGTCGTGTATTCGGAGCGCTCGGTCTGCGAGAGGTAGGAATAGGCCGGGCTCAGGATCTCGGGCCCCAGGGACAGCGTGAGCTGCTTCTCGAAGGCATTCGCCACCTGGAGGTCCGGCGTTAGCAGCATGAAGCCAAGATCGGCCTTCGGCGTGGCGATGGAGAAGGTCAGCAGGTGCGTGTCCTTGGTCGCGCGGATCTCCTGCACCAGTTCGGTCAGCCGGGTCTTGGCGACCCGCTTCTCGTCATCGCCCAGGATCGACCACTGGGCATGGTCGATCTGATAGAACAGATGCATCACGTGCCAGCCTTCGCGGGGCACCAGGGGTGGGATCGGGCTTTGGGACATGACTTGGCTTAGCGGCGGGAGCGCAGGACGGGGACGATGGCCAGGGGCTTGAAGCTCGCCGAACCGCCATCGATGGAGCTGCCTTCGCGGACCTCGACGGTCCAGGGCGGGGCATCGCTGGTGAGGTAGGCGTTGAAATCGCCTTGGCTGGAGAAGCCGTCCGTGGCCGCGATCGAGATCTTCGGGTCGCCGCTGGCGTGGAAGCGGCCGCCCTGGAAGCCGCGGGTGATGACATCGCCGATCTTCTCCCCGCGGTCGTTCCTGAATTCCAAGCGCAGCGCGCCTTGGGAAGAGGTCGCGGGATCGAGGGTGATGTCCATCACCGGGATCATGGCGACGTCGCGCCTGACCTTCTCGATATTGGCTCCCTCGCGGACCGGGGCGCGCCAGAAGGTTTCTGCGGAAACGATGGCGGCTTGATTACCCTTCACCGGGAAGTCGGGAGCCTGCGTATGGGGACTCTGGAAGGAGAGCTGGGCGAAAAAGCGCGAGAGCACCCAGATCACTCCCAGCAGGAGCAGGAAAGCGACGGCCGCGAGGCCGAGCAACTCGCGCGGCTGCGGTCGGAGGATGCGGAAACTTGCGGCGGGGCTGGCGGCCGGCGCTTCCGGGCGGGGCCGGTTCTGGCGCGGTCCGGCTTCCTCTGCCGGTTTGGTGGCGGGCTCCTCTTCAACTCCGGTCTCGGCCAGAGGGGCGAACTCTTCCACCTCATCTTCCGGGAGCACGATCAGGACAGCTTCCTCTTCGTTGTCGTCCTGATGCTCTTCCAAGTCGCCGATTTCATCGCGCGGCTCCGGGGGCTCAATCTTGCCGAGATTCACCTTCCGCTCGTCCTGCCGCGGCGGGGTCATGCGGTGGACCAATTTCTTGGCGGCTTCCTCCGGATTCGATTCGGCAGCAGGCTTCGGGCTCCCGCGCGGGGTGCTTGGCCGGCGGGCGGGCTTCTCTGCAGGCTCGTCGTCCAAATTCCACAAGTCGCCTTCAGTGGTCTCCTTGTTGAGATCGGAGGCCACGGGTCGGCTGCGGTCCGGTGAACCGGTATTGCTGGGTGGGTCCGCGGGCATGGGTGAAGGCGCGCCCGGTTTAGAAATCTCCCGCGCCCTTGGCCAGTGGAATCCTTGCCTTCCGAATTCATCGGCGTTTCGCAGCCTCGCCCTTGCCGCCCCGGACGGAAGGAGAGACGCCATCCCGACGCAAAAAGAATTGCATGCGGGCTCCGGCGGCGCGATGCAATCCCCAGCAGCATTTCCTCCTTTCCCGATGGCAGACCGCGAAGACAAAAATCCGGAGAACGTAGGCGGCAAATTCTACGTCGATAGCCAGTGTATCGACTGCGATCTTTGCCGCGAGACCGCTCCGAACAATTTCACCCGTTCCGATGACGAGGGCTACTCCTACGTGTACAAGCAACCGGAGAACGACGAGGAAAGGGCGCAATCCCGGGAAGCCATGGAAGGTTGCCCGGTGGAAGCGATCGGTGAAGACGGCAGCGACTGAGTCACTCGCTTATGGCTAAGGAATCCCGGCTGGAGGCGATGCGACGCGCGATCCTCCGGGATTGGCGCGGCGGCGATGACCCGGCGCATCCGGACGAGTGCCTGCACCTGCCGAAGGAGTTCGTGGCCTCGATCCTGCGTCAAGCCGGGGCCACCGAGGGTATCGACGAGGAGCGCCTGCGCGCGATGTGGAAGGAGGTGGCCGGGGACTTCGTCTCGCGCCACGCCACTCCGGTCTCCTTGAAGGCCGGGTGCCTGACCCTGCATGTCCTGCAGCCGGCGATCCGCTTCCAGCTTGAGCAAACCCGCACCGTCCTGCTGAAGAACATTCAGGAGGCCGCCGGCCCGGGAGTGGTGAAGTCGATCCGTTTTGCCGTGGGCTGAGGCGGCAGGACTGTAATGTCCGATTTTGCCCCGTATGCCCAATGACTTGTGAATTTGCAAGCCGCGCTAAATCAGAGGGGTTTGCGAAAGCCATAAGGAGATAGTCCCGGCGGCTTCTTGTTAGGAATCCCCGAATGTGGGAAAAGCCTAGTGATCAAGCGCGATCCCACCCGACCTTGGTCATCACCACCCGCTCCCGGCACGAGTCCCGTCTTGCCGGGGGGAAATCGCCGCCGCACGGCGTTCCACCGTGCGGAATCGCGGCACCCCTTACACCCCCCTACAACCAACCAGCCATGGATTCCCGGATCCGATTCCGTGCGAGCACTCTATGTGTCGCACTAGGTAGCCTTTTGCCTTGCGCCAGAGCTCAGGTCGAGTGCTGGGCACCCGGCATGACCACTTCGGTCATTCTCAGCGAGAACACCCGCTCGCGCAGCGTCGCCCTCGGCCGCCCCTATCGCTACGACGTTTTCGGCGTGGCGGGAAAGCTCACCCTGGGTGACAAGGCGGCCAGCTCTCTGCTGGTCAGCAACCGGTTTCGCGAGAAGCTGTTGGGCCTGATCCCTCTCGGCACAGTGGTAAACTCCACGGCCTACGTCAAAGTGCAGACCGGCCTCCTGCAGGTCTATCCGGAGCAACTCTCGGTCAGCGGCGATACCCCCGGAACCTCCGTGGGACCCCGTTATCAGTATGGTCCCTCCTGGACCCTGAGTGATCCGCAGCATGCTGCCAATGTGAACCTCAACTTCCACTTGGCGGGCTCCTCGCTCCTGGGTTTGTTGGCCCCCGCTCACTACAACTTAAACCCCAGTGGCTATTTTTACGTGCTGGGCGAATGCCATGCCGCGCCCCCGGCGATGACCGGAGCCCTGACGATTTCATCCAATGCGGTGATCCTCGGCAGCTCGGTGCCGATGAGCTACCAGATCAATCGCCAGGAACTGCCGCCCGTTTTCCGCCCGCCATTCCTCGGCCTCGATCTCGGAGACGTGGATCTGACGATCCTAGGCACGCCGCCTTCCTCGCCCAATCCCGGCAGCGGCATCGCCCTCGATTTGCCGGAGATTCAGACGCCCGACCTGCTGAGCCTGACCATCGACCTGAGCGGCACCCAAGGCCAGGGCTGGATCAAAATTCAACACCCATGAAACTCATCCTGAAGATCGCCGCGGTCTCGGCTGTGTTTCAAGTGCTCGCTTCAAATGCGCGGGAGCCGCGTCACTCCGGCATCGGCCCGGAACATCTGCCCGCCACCCTTTTGGCTCCGGCGAACGATTTGCCCGGGGATGAAGCCTTGGCGGCGCTCCGTGCCACCAAGCTGAAGGTGGTGCCAAAAGCAGCCCGCGACTTCACGCTGGCGGACCTTTCGCAGTTCCTCGGCGAGGGCGGAACCAGCGTGATCCTGCCCAAGGGCTCCGTGATCCATTGTCCCGAGGCCTTGACCGCGCGCATCCTGGACTCCCCGGGCGGGACCCTGATCCCTTGGCCGGAGTTCCTCATCGCCCACCGCAACTGGGTATCCACCCGCGAAGTCGCCACCGCCCAGATCCGCGGCGAGGCCGGCTTTACCGACAGCGACCGCGCCGCCTTCAAGGCCGGCGGCAAGCTGGTGATCGCCACTTTCCGAGGGAATCCGGTGACGGTTCTCGCTCCCCCCGCCCCCGCAGTTCCCCCAACCCCCGCAGCCCCCACGCCGTGAAGTCCTTCCTCTTGCTCACCCTCGCCCTGGCCTTGCCCGCCGGAGCGGTCGATTTCGCCCGCCAGATCCAGCTCGTCCACGGCCAAGCCGTGGTCTACGATATCCCCCTGACCGGGACCACCGGCCAAGTCCTCTCGAAGCCCCTGGAGGGCGACGGGGCGATCCTCCAGCTCTACGCCTTCGAGGACGAGACCTACAGCCCCTGGAGCCTGCTCGATCTGAATGCGGGAAACATCGCCCACGTCAATCTCGCGCTCGACTCGCACCTGCTGGATCTGGAGGTGCTGGGCATCAACCTCGACCTGATCCTCGGCGGCTCCGGCACCCCTGAACCGCTGCCGCAACTGCTCGACGAGATCGCGGTGGGAACCTACCTGCCCGAGGCGACCATCACGCTGCGCTCCGAGGATAGCTACCTGCCGGTGCGCACCCGCGCCGACCGGGCGTATTCCTTCAATGTGGCGGTCCGCAAGCTGGCCGATCCCACCGATCCGCGCGGCGGAATCACCAAGACCCGGGTGGACCGCGATTTCAAACTCTACCACCCCCAGCTCCACGTGGCCTATCCGGATGGCGTGGGACAGGGCAGCTACGCGGAGGCCTACGAATTCAACCGCAACGGCGATTTCACCGATACCACGGTTTATCAGGCCCTGCCGGCAGTGCGCCCGACCAAGGCGATCGGTGAGGAAACCTTCACCGCCCGGGTACCCATGGGCAGCACCGGCGCGCAGGTGGCGATCGCCTCCGGGACCATCCAGGTCTGGCCGGTCTCCGAAGCCGTGGTGGAAAACATCGTACCCGGCAAGCGCTACATCGCCGTGCCTCAGGACGCGCGGGTGGTGCTTACGGACCTCTATCCCGATAGCGTGACCTACGCCCACATCTACCCGGGTCTCCCCGAACTCGGCCGTGTTGGCAAGGTGATCGGTTCCTCCGTGGTTTCTTACAATACCTACGCCCCGCAGAACGCGGTGGTGCCCCTCAGCGTGACCGATGCCGAACTCGGCGCGGACGGCACCTACACCATCGAAATCCTGACCACCACGCCCTTCAACCACCGCCAGCCGGAGCGGGTGACTTACGTCAGCTTCGTGCTCGACCGGACCATCGAGATCCACGGGACCTTGGTGAATTCGGAGAAGAAGTGAGAAAAGCGGTCCGCTCGGTCCCCTGAGCGGATGGACGGGTTCAGGGGCAGCTTCTCCTTGCGTGAAGAAATCGCCTTTGGAAGCGGTGATCCGGCATTCAGCCGGGCTCCACCGGACCATTCATCCGCTCGGGGGAGCGAGCGGGCCACGTCCTCACACTTGGATTGCTGCCCGGAGGATTCGTGAGTAGGGATTGCCTCCCTCATGTTCCGCAATTTCATTTTCGATTGGTCCGGCACGCTCGTGGACGACCTGCCTCCGGTGCTGGAGGCGACCAACCACGTGCTGGCGCTCTACGGCAAGCCGCCGCTGGACCGGGAGGAGTTCCGCAGGGTCTTCCGCCTGCCCTACCGGGACTTCTACGAGGAAATGCTGCCGGGGGTGCCGCTGGAAGAGCTGGAGGTCCACTTCCGCAAGGCCTTCAACGAAAGCGCCACCGCCGTCACGATCCTGCCGCACGCCCGGGAGAAACTGGAGTGGTGCCGCGAGCATGGCGTCCGCGCCTTCGTCCTGACCAGCATGGACAGCGGGGCTTTCAAGCGCCAACTCGGCGAACTCGGGCTCACCGGCTTCTTCGAGGCGACCTACTCCGGGGTCCTCGACAAGCGCGAGCTGATCCACGAGATCCTCTTGAAACACCGCCTGGTGGCGAACGAAACCGCCTTCATCGGTGACATGACGCACGATGTCGACACGGCGCGACATGGCAAGCTGACCTCGATCGCCGTGCTAACCGGCTACACCCTGGCCGGCCCCCTTGCTGAATCCCGCCCCGATATCACCGTCCCCGATCTGGACGCCCTGCGCCGGATCGTCGGTCGCCCCGGCTGGCTTCCCCGCCCGGTGGCGACGGTAGGTGCCCTGCTGCAAAATGCCGCCGGCAAGCTGCTGATGCTGCGCACCCACAAGTGGGGCCACCGCTGGGGCATCCCCGGTGGCAAGATCCGCCGCGGCGAAAGCACCGAGGACGCCCTGCGCCGCGAGGTGAAGGAAGAAACCAATCTCGATATCGACCGGATCCGCTTCGTGATCGTCCAGGACTGCATCGACTCCCACGAGTTTCTGCGTCCCGAGCACTTTCTCCTTCTCAACTACGTCGCCCGCGTCACCGGCGGCGAGATCGTCCTGAACGACGAGGCGCAGGAGCACAAGTGGGTCACCCCCGCCGAGGCCATGGGCCTCGATCTGAACCGCCCGACGCGGACTTTGTTAGTAGAAGCGCTGAACCAAGGGATCATCGAGCATCCGGTGTGAGGACCCGGGAGCGCGGACTTCAGTCCGCTCGGACAAGCTTGTTTTCGTCCGGGAAATCGATCCACCCGAGCGGACTAAAGTCCAATGCCTTTCGGGATTTGCCTCCCGCGGCTCCGCCGCCGTGGACTGCGCGCAGCCTGCTGCCGCTGTCCCGATGCAGCCTGCTGCGAGGGGCGCTGCAAAGGCGAAGCACCGGGTGGGCGAGCCGCGGACGGAGCGGGAGACCGGGGATCCCACGTGTTTCACGGCAGCAGGCTGCCTGCCCACAGCGGCAGGAGCCTGCCGCAGTCCACGGTCGCTACGCGACTCCCGTTCCGGACATCTGCCGGTGGATCCTTACAGGCATTGGACTAAAGTCCGCGCTCCCGGGGGCGCTTCCAACATGCCTTTTGCCAAGCGGTAGGCCTCGCCATCCGGAGCATCGGAAGCGGCGGTGAACAGCGCTTCCACCCTCCGCTTGCCGCGGCTGCAAACGTAGCGAGCGGTCTTGAGGGAAGCCTCATCCTTCAGCCCATGCGCATGGCCGACGGCGGCGCTCATGGCAAACAGCTCGGCACCCACATCCACCAAACGGCCTAGCAGGAGCTGGCGTTTCTCCAGCTTCGGGCCGTTCTTCGCCATGGCGTGGAAGAGAGTCCGGGCCAGCTTGCGGCTCAGCTTCGCGACATCCCGCAGGCCGCGTTTGAGGGCGGGATCAAGGTCGTGCGGGATGTGCCCCGAAGAAGGCAGCCAGCGCGCGGGATACCACCTCGCGTAGAAGAGGCCCGCCTTCATCGCGGCGGAAAGACGTTCACCGGTGGCCTTGCGCGTATCAAGCGCGGCGGCCCCGCGGCGGAGGTGCGGATCGAGCGCCTCGCGGGCAATGAAGAGATGCATGATCTCGGTGGAGCCTTCGAAAATCGTGTTGATCCGGCAGTCGCGCAGCAGGCGCTCGACCGGATCCGGCTTGTCGCCACGATTCCGGAGCGAGTCCGCGGTCTCATAGCCGCGGCCACCCTTGATCTGCATGGTACTATCCGCACCATGCCAGCCGGCCTCGGTGCCCCAGAGCTTGGCCATCGCGGCTTCGAGCCGGATGTCGGCGTGCTTGTCGACATCGACCAGCGCGGAGGTGTAGCGGACCATCGCCTCGGTGGCGAAGGCATCCGCGGCGAGGTCGGCCAGCTTGCCGGCGATCGCCTCGTGCTTGCCGATCGCCTGGCCCCATTGCTCGCGCTCGCGCGACCATGTCAGGGCGATATCGAGGCAGCGGTTCATCAAGCCGACACAGGCGGCAGGGAGGGTCAGCCGTCCGGTGTTCAGCGTTGTCAGGGCAACTTTCAGGCCCTTGCCCTCGCCATGGACCACGTTTTCGCGCGGGATCTTCACGCCGGTGAAGCGGATCACGCCATTGTAGAGCGCGCGCAGGCCCATGAAGTGGCAGCGGGTCACGATCTCGACCCCCGGCCAAGCGGTCTCGACGATGAAGGCGGTGATCGCGTGCGGCTTGTCCGGCAGCGGCGTGCGCGCCATCACGATCAGGTGCTTGGCCTTGAGTCCATTCGTGCACCACAGCTTCTCACCATCGAGAATCCAATGGCTGCCGTCCTCGGAGAGCTTCGCGGTCGTCTTCATCCGCGCCGGGTCGGAGCCGACTTCGTTCTCGGTCAGGGCGAAGGCGGAGATGTCCCCGGCGGCGCATTGCGGGAGATACTTCTTCTTCTGCTCATCGGTGCCGAAGGCCAGCAGCGGCTGCGGGATGCCGATGGATTGGTGGGCGGAAAGCAGGGCGGTAAGGTTGCCGCAGTGCCCGCCTAACAGCATCGCGGCACGCGAGTAGTTCGTCTGCGAGAGGCCGAGGCCGCCAAGATCCTTCGGGATCTTGATGCCGAAGGCGCCGAGGGTGGCGAGTCCCTTCATCACCTCGTCCGGGATCTCGCCGTCGCGGTCGATCGCATCGGGATCGGTGCGGTCGCGGAGGAAGGTGCCCAGCTTCTGCAGGAAGGCATCTCCCTCCGCTCGGTCATCAGCCGTTTGCGCGGGGAAGGGGAAGAGCACCCGGAAATCCGGAGTGCCATCGAAGATCGAGGCGGCGAAGCCGCTCAGCTCGCGGCTGTCGCGCGAGGACTCGGCGAGTTCCAAGGCCGCACGCTGGCCCGCCGACATCTTCGTGGTGTCGATGATTGACGCCTCGTGTGCCGGCTTCCGCTCGGGCTCAGGAGTGGCGGTGGGTGGCGTGAGTGAAGCTTTCATGGGATCTCGGGGTGCCGGGTTGCGCCGCGGGCCTCGGCCGGTTGGCGAGGTCGAGCTGGTATTGAAGGGGGCCGCCGCGGAAGGGCGCGTAGCCGGTGCCGAGGACCATCGCGAGGTCGATGTCGTCCGCGGTTTCCGCGATGTGTTCGTTGAGGCAGAGCCGGGCTTCCTCGCTCATGCTGCGGGCGAGGCGCTCCGTCACATCGGCCGGGGCGGGCTCGCTGCCGCTGCGCAGGTTGAGGGCGGCGGGGTTCGGATTAGGTACTGCGGCCATCGTAGATGTAAAAGCCGGAGCCGGACTTGCGCCCGCTGTGACCGGCGGCCAGCAGCTTGTCGAGCAGGTCCGGCACGCTCATGCGTTCGGGGAAAGCCTCGGCCAAGGTACGGGCGACGTGCGCCGCAACATCGAGCCCCACTTCGTCGAGCAGGCGCAGCGGGCCCATCGGCATGCCGAAGTCGAGCATCGCGTCGTCGATCGCTTTCGGATCGCCGCCGCGCTCGAAAAGCTTCGCCGCCTCGACCAGGTAGGGCATCAGGATGCGGTTGACCAGGAAGCCCGGGGCATCCCGGACCACCACCGGCAGCTTGCCGATCGAGCGGACGAAGGCGACCGCGGTGGCGAGGGTGGAATCGGAGGTCTGCGGGGTGCGGACCACTTCCACCAATTGCATGCGGTGGACCGGATTGAAGAAGTGCAGGCCGACGAGGCGCTCCGGGTTCGAAACGACCTCCGCCAGTTCGTGCACAGGCAGCGCCGAAGTATTGGTGGCGAGAATCGTATCCGGCCGGGTCCGCGCGGCGAGATCCGCGAAGACCTTCTTCTTGATGTCCAAGCGCTCGACCGCTGCTTCGATGACCATATCGCAGCGGTCGAGCGGGACTGGTGCAGCAGTTGGAAAGATGCGGTCGAGACCGCGGGCGGCCTCGGTAGGGGTGAAGACGCGGCGGCTACGGGCTTCATCGTAGTTCTTCGCGATGGCTTTCATGCCCTTCGCCAGGGCGGCGTCGTCGAGATCGCGCAGCACCACCTCGTGGCCGCGGGCGCTGAGCCAGTAGGCGATCCCCGCGCCCATCACGCCGGCTCCGATCACCGCGCAGCGGCCGACCGGCTGCGCCTCGGCTTGGACGACGCGGTGCTTCTTCGCCCGCTCCTGCAGGAAGAACAACCGCATGAGCTGGTGCGTCTCGGGGCGCGCCGCGAGCTTCAGGATCGCTTCCTTCTCGCGCCGGAAGCCCTGCGTGATCGGACCGTAACAGGACTTGGCAGCGATCTCCAAGGCAGCTTCCGGCCCCGGATACAGACCGCGAGTCTTCTCTAACAGGTCCTTGCGGGCCTTCATCGCGATCAGCGGGGCGACCACCGGATTGTGAAGCAGGATGCGATTCGGAAGGTGGCGCTTGCCACGCTTCAGGAAGGTCAGCGCATGGGCTTCGAGATTCTCCTGCGGCACCACGGCATCGACGATGCCCTTTGCCCTCGCGGCCTTCGCGACCAGGATCTTGCCGCCGAGAATCAAGGGCAGTGCCGCGGGCAGCCCGATCAAGCGCGGCAGGCGGGTCGTTCCGCCCCAGGCCGGCAGGATACCGAGGTTCGTTTCCGGCAGGCCGATCTTGGTGGCGGAGGCATCGCTGGCCACTCGCCAATCGCAGGCCAGCGCGAGTTCCAGGCCACCTCCGACACAGGCCCCGTGGATCGCCGCGACCGTGGGGTAGGGGAGTTCGGCCAGCTTCTGGAAGGTCGCCTGGCCGAGTTCGATCAAGTCGCGCAGTTCCTCGCCCTGGGCGGTGGACAGCACCTTGAGGTCGGCACCGGCAATGAAGATCGCGGGCTTGGCCGAGCGGATCAGCAGGCCCTCGAGTTCGGGGTGGGCCGAGAGCGCGTCGAGCTTCTCCGAGAGTTCGACCAGCACGGCGCGGTCGAAGAGATTCGCCGAGGAACCCTCGCGGTCGAAGCTCAGCACGCCGTGGCGGCCATCGAGTTGGAAATGGATGTGGTTCATGGCATCGGTCAGTTGCGTTCGAGCCAGAGGGCGGCCCCTTGGCCGCCGCCGACACAGAGCGTGGCGAGCGCCCGGTGGCCGCCGGTTTCGCGGAGCTGATGAAGGGCTGTTAGAACGAGGCGCGCACCGGTGGCCCCCACCGGGTGGCCGAGCGCGATCGCCCCGCCGCGGCGGTTGAGGATTTCGTGCGGGATCTCCACCGGGTGCAGTTCGTGGCCGGTCTTGACGGGATTCTTCAGCGCGGCGAGGACGGCCAGCACCTGAGCGGCGAAGGCCTCGTTGATTTCGACAAGGTCGGCATCCTCCGGAGAGAAGCCGGTAAGTTGCCTTGCGAGGGCGATGGCATGCACCGGACCCAAACCCATGCGCGCCGGATCGCAGCCGCTGTAAGCATAGCCGGTGAGTCGTCCGAGCGGCTCGATGCCGAGGCGGTTCACCGCGTCCTCGCTGCCGACCAGCAGGGCCACCGCGCCGTCGGTGATCTGCGAGCTATTGCCCGCGGTCACGCTGCCGGTCTGGCGGTCGAAGATCGGGCGCAGCTTGGCCAGCCTTTCCGGGGTCGAATCTTCACGGATACCATTGTCCTTCACCACCGCGCTGCCGGGTAGATGCACGGGAGCAATTTCCTCCGCGAGCTTGTCACGGGCGGCGAGCGCCTTGCTGTGCGACTCCGCGGCGAAGGCATCCTGCATCTCGCGGGTGATGTGATATTCCCGGGCCAATACCTCCGCGGTATCGCCCATGATCATGCCGCTGTAGGGATCGGTCAGGCCGAGTTGCAGGCCGACCCGCGGCTTGAAGTCGCGGGGCTTGAAGCCCGCCATCGCCATCACCCGTTGCCCTGCTGTCTTCGCCTTCGCCAGTTCGCCGAACTTCAGCGCGCTGGCGTGCGAGAACATCATCGGCACGCTCGACATGCTTTCGGCACCGCCGACCAGGAAGAGATCGCCGAGCCCGGCCATCATCCGCTGGTGGGCGGTGGTGATCGCTTCCATGCCGGAGGCGCAGTTGCGGTGCACGGTCGCGGCGGGGACATGTTCGGGAATGCCGGAGCGCAAGGCGATCACCCGCGCGACATTCGCGGCATCCGCAGGTTGGGCGACGCAGCCGAAGATCACCTCGTCGATAAAGCCGGGGTCGATGCCGGTGCGCAGCAGCAGCGAGGTGCAGGCATGGCGGCCGAGGTCGTCCGCGCTCAGGCCATCGAACTCCGAGCCCAACCTGCAGAAGGGCGTCCGGATGCCGGCGATGATGTGAAGATCAGCCATGGTTCAATTGGGGTTGGCGGGCCGGTGATCGACCACTTTCTGCTCCTTCAGCTCCTTGCCGACTCCCTGGAGCTGGCGGATCTCGTCCCAGGAGTGGAAGACGATTTCATTCGGGGTGAACTCGACCGCCTGGCCGAAGCGGCTGCTGATCCGCTGCTTGAGCACGCCGCGGTCGCAACCGTTCGAAGGCGCGGCATGGACGAGCACGAGATCGCTCTCCAGCGGGTCGTCGTTGCGCTTCTTGAGCTCGATCTGCCAAGCCCCGAGCCCTTCGGTATCGTCCAGGAGATTTTCCAGCGCATTGAAGTCCACCAGCGTGCCCTTGAGCTTACCGATGTTCATGCGGCGGATGTCGGAGACCCGCGAGATTTTGCCTAACAGCCGCGGACAAGTCCGGCCGCAGCAAGGGCAGGGCTCGTAGGTGATCCCGCCCTCGATGAGATCGCCGGTGCGGTAGCGGATCACGACGGTGCCGCGGGCATCCAGCGGCGTGCAGACGATCTCCCCGGGCTGGCCGTCCGGAACGCGCTCGCCGGTCTCGGGGTCGATGACCTCGAGGTAGGTGAGGTCCGGATAGATGTGGTAGCCCGTGGGCCCGCCGCCCGCTTCCGGCATGCACTCGGTCCAAGCGATCTTGGCCTCGGTGAAGCCGTAGGTGGCCATGATCGCCACATCGGGCGAGCCGATCTCCGCGCTCAGTGCCGCGAGCTTCGTCCGCATGCCCGCAGGAACTTTCTCTCCGCCGAGCACGATCCGCTTGAGGTTGGTCCACTTCTGCTTCTCCGCCAAGGCCTGCTGGAGCAGATGATAGAGGAAGGTCGGCATCGCGATGATCGCGTCCGGCTGGATCTTGGTGATCAGTCGCAGGTTGCCATCGGTCCCGAGGGTCTTGCCGCCGCCGGTGGAGAGCATGAAGGTGTTGAAGCCGGTGCCCGCATGATGGGCCAACCAGAAGGCCAGGTGCGGCGCAAAGGGGAAGGCATTGATGTGCCGCCACGCCGGGTCGGACTTGCACAGCTCCATCATCCGGCGGCCGCCTTCCTCCAGATTGGCGATGTCGTACTTCGAGTAGAGGAAAGGCACCGGTGCCGCCGAGCGCCCGGTGGTGCTGGTGAGAAGGATCGGCCGCATCTCCTCTTCCAGCATCCGCTTGGTCGCGGCGGGACCATGGGTCAGCGCGTAGCGGACCGTGGACCACTGGTGCTTGATCGCGCTCTCATCCGGGATGATCACGAAGTCCCGCGGATTCTCTAACAAGCTCTTCGAAGTGAAGGGCAGCTTCTGCAGGTCATCCACGCCGCGGATGTCTCCGGACTCGATCCCGAGATCGCGGAAGAGCTTCGAGTAGTAGGCCGTGAAGGGCACCACGCGGTCGTGGAGGAGCTGCCTCAACAGCACATCCTGGCGGTGGCCCATTTCGTCACGCGACGTCGTGGCCCACCATGGGTCGGAAAGGCGGGATTTCATGGTTTTGGCTTTTGAAATCGGGGCGCAGCATGGCGCGGATCTCGTCGAGGTGGTCGGTGGCGACCTTGCGGCCGGCATCGATGAAGCGGCGGAAACCGGAGTAGTCGTGCCAAGGCGCGAAGTAGTGCTCGGGGCGCAGGCAGAAGTCGGCGCGCTTGCAGGCCTCGTGGGCGAGGCGGATCTGCGCGGCGCGGATGCTCTGGCGGAAGGTGTCGATCATGTTGCCCTTGGCGAGCAGGTTGAGATTGCCGTTGAGGCTGCTGCCGAATCGGCTCAGGAGACCGCGCGGCGGAGGATCATCAAGGCGGCACAGGCCCTCGTCCACGTCTTGGAAGGTTGGCACGACCGAGATCGCCAGCACGCGATCGACATCGGAAAATTTGTGCAGCACCCCGACCGGCACCGGATCGATCACCCCGCCATCCACGCAGCGGCGGCCATTGATGACCACCGGGGCGATGATGCCGGGCATCGCGCAGGAAGCGTGGATCGCATCGGCGATGCGACCGCGGCGGAAGACGATGCGTTCCTTGGTGTCGATATCGACGGCGACCGCGAAGAGCCTGCGTTCCAGATCCTCGAAGCAGAGGTCGCCGAGCGAACGCTCCAGATGCGCGCGCGCCTTCAGACCGTGGAAGAGACCCTTCATCGGCGGGAGCATCGGGTCGGCGAGCTTCCAAAGCTGGCGGCGGTCGTGCATTTCCGCCGCGAGTTCTTCTAGCGCCGAGCCGGAAAATCCCGCCGCCCACAGGGCACCGATGTAGGCACCCATGCTGGAGCCGGCGATGGCGTGAACCTCGATCTGGTTCTCCTCAAGGACTTGCAGCACGCCGACATGCGCGAGCCCGCGCGCGCCGCCTGAGGAAAGGGCCAGTCCCAGCTTCGGCACGGGAGCATCGTCCAAGGGACGTTCCCGCCGGTGGTGGCGAGGGTCGCCGCGGAAGAAGCGCAGGATATTGCCGAGCATCCGGAGGGTTTCCTTTCCAGTTGTCGGGCCGGGATCATCCCGGTCCGCCTAACAGTAGGCGGAGTCGCAGCGAATGCAAATGGCTGCGAAAAAATACGAGCCTATGGGATTTGAAACGGAAATTCCGAATGCCAAATGGCTTGAGAAAAGGAATCCAAGCTAACGCCCAACACCGCACCTCATCCCATTCCCGAACCCACTCCATTCGGAATTCGGGAATTCGACATTCGTCATTACAGCGTGATCTGTGCCCCCAGCTCCACCACCCGCCCCGGAGGCAGCCTGAAGTAAGCCGTGGCCGGCGAGGCGTTCCGCGCCATGATCGCGAAAAGGGCGAGCCGGATACGATCCAGCGCACTGGCATTCTTGCCCACACCGTAGGTCTCGCGACCGAGGAAATAGGTCGCCTTGCCAGGATTGAATTTCACGGCATCGCCCAGCCGGTTCTTCAAGGCATCCGGCACGTCGGGCGTGTCCGCGAAGCCGAAATTGAGGGTCACGCGGTGGACGCCCTCGCCGAGGTCGAAATGCTCGGCGGGTTCCGTGCGGTCGACACGCGGCTGATCGAGGGTGTGGACGTGGAGCAGCACGACCTTCTCGTGGAGCACCTGGTTGTGCTTGAGATTGTGGAGCAGCGCGGTGGGTACGGTGTCGCCGCGGCCGCTCATGTAAACCGCGGTGCCGTGGACGCGGTGGATCGAGCCGCGCTTGAGGTCCGCCAGCAGTGCCGCCACCGGCAGCGCCTCGCGGGAGAGGCGCTTGTAGAGCCGGGCGCGGCCCCAGAGCCAGGTCATCATCAGGCCCATCGCGGCACCCGCCACGACCAGGGGCAGCCAGCCGCCGTGCAGGATTTTGAGCGAATTCGCTGCGAGGAAGGGCAGCTCGAACAAGAGGAACACTGCGGTGACGCTGCCGGCCTTCGCCGTCGACCAACCCCACGCCGTCCGGGCCGCCGAGTAGAAGAGGAAGGACGTGATCGTCATCGTCAGGATGATGGCGATGCCGTAAGCGCCGGCGAGGGCGGCGGAACTCTTGAAGGTGATCACCAGCACGATGCAGGCGACCATCAGGAAGCGGTTGACGGCGGGCACATAGACCTGCCCGGCGGAATGCTCGGAGGTATAGCGGATCTTGACCCGCGGCAGACAGCCGAGTTGCACCGCCTGGGTGGTCAGCGAGAACGCCCCGGAAATCAGCGCCTGGCTGGCGATCGCCGCAGCGGCAGTGGCGAGGATGGTCAGCGGGAAACGCAGGGCTTCCGGCGCGAGCAAGAAGAAGGGCGCGTGCAGGGCTTCAGGCTCGTAGCTGAGAAGCGCTGCCTGGCCGAGGTAGTTCAGCACCAGCCCGGGTAGCACCAAGGAGAACCAGCCGACCCGGATCGGCCGGGTGCCGAAGTGGCCCAAGTCCGCATAGAGGGCCTCACCCCCCGTGACGGAAAGGAAGACGGCGGCCAGCAGCGGGAAGGCATGCTGCCACTCCCGCACCAGGAAGGTGATGCCGGAGGAAGGAGTGAGGGCCATGAGAACCTCCGGGTGGGCGATGATTCCGCGTAGCCCCAGTGCCCCCAGCGTGAAGAACCACAGCAGCACGATCGGGCCGAAAAGAATGCCCACCCGTCCGGTCCCATGGCGCTGGATGGCGAACATCCCGATCAGGATGATCACCGCCAGCGGGACGACGTAGTGCGCCAGTGTCGGCGCACTGACCGAAAGACCTTCCACGGCGGAAAGCACTGAAATCGAGGGCGTGATCATGCCGTCTGCATAGATCAGCGAGGAGCCGGCCAGCCCGAGAATCAGGACCGCCTTGGGATCCTTGCCGCCCAGCCGCCGCGCCCCCGAGCGGATCAGCGCGGAAAGCGCGAGAATCCCGCCCTCGCCGCGATTATCCAGCCTCAGGATCATCAGGACATATTTGACCGAGACCACCAGGATCAGCGACCACACGATCAGCGAGGCAGCCCCGACCAAGTTCAACTGGGTCAGGGGAGTGGGGCTCGACCCGTGCTGCGCAAAGCACTCGCGGAAGGCGTAGAGCGGGCTGGTGCCGATGTCGCCGAAAACGATTCCGAGGGCCGCCAGCGTGGCGGCGGCAATGCCGGGTTGGCGGCCTGCATGGCCGTCGGAAGGACTGTTCATCGTCGCGGACGGATCGTCCGCCCCGCTTTCCAATCACCCCGCGCCTCCCCTGACCAGCGAAAAGCCCTACCGCGGAATTGCAGATTAGGCTTGATATCCCAATGGAGACCCCAAGTCGGGGCGCACTTTCCCTGCCGCGGAATCCCCGCTGGACGCTGGCCTCCGGGACCGTTAAACGCGGCCCGTCATGGCCAAGAAACCGGTGGTGCTTATCATTCGCGACGGCTGGGGTGTGAACCCCGGGGGAAAGGAAACCGCCAGGAAGGACGGCAATGCCACCCTTCTGGCCAAGACGCCCTACCACGACGTGATGCTGGAGCAGTATCCGAAGGGCCTCGTCAGCGCCTCCGGCCTGGATGTCGGCCTGCCTCCCGGGCAGATGGGGAACTCCGAGGTCGGCCACCTCAATCTCGGTGCCGGGCGGGTGGTCTATCAGGATCTCACGCGGATCAACAAGGCGATCGAGGAAGGCACCCTGGCCACCAACAAGGTCTTCAAGAAGGCCCTCGCGACCGCCAAGGGCAAGCGCCTCCACTTCATCGGCCTGCTCTCGGATGGCGGCGTGCACTCCCACCAGGACCACCTGATCGCGATGGTCGCGATGGCCAAGGCGGCGGGGGTGGATGACATCCTCGTCCACGCGATCACCGATGGCCGCGACACCTCGCCGACCGGCGGGGTGCAGTATGTCTCGAAGGTCGAGGACGAGATCGCCAAGTATGGCGCGCGCATCGCCACGATCACCGGGCGCTACTACGCGATGGACCGCGACAAGCGCTGGGACCGCACCAAGCTGGCCTGGGACGCGATCGTCCACGGCATCGGCGAGGCCAAGGACGTGCTGCCCTCCGAGGCGGTCGCGGAGAAATACGAGGAGGGCAAGACGGATGAATTCCTGCTGCCCATGGTCTTCATGACGCCCGGCAAAAAGCTGATCCGCGATGGCGACGTGGTGCTGTTCTTCAACTTCCGCGCCGACCGGGTGCGCCAGCTTTCCGAGACCTTCCTGACCGAGGGAGCCTTCACGCACTTCAAAGCCGGCCGCCGTCCGAAGGTCACCTACGTGACCCTCACGGAATACGACAAGAACTACAACTGCGAGGTGATCTTCCGCCCGCAGACCCTCAAGATGGGACTCGGCGAAACCGCGGCGAAGGCCAAGAAGACGCAGCTCCGCATCGCCGAGACCGAGAAGTATCCGCACGTCACCTACTTCTTCAACGGCGGGATCGAGAAGCCGAACAAGGGCGAGGACCGCGGGATCGTGCAATCGCCGAAGGACGTGGCCACCTACGACCTCAAGCCGGAGATGAGCGCGGATGAGGTGACCGCCATGGTGCTGGCCAAGCTGAAGGACTACAACCTGGTCATCATCAACTTCGCCAACCCGGACATGGTCGGCCACACCGGCGTGGTGGAGGCCGCCATGAAGGCCTGCGAGAAGATCGATGCCTGCTGCGAGGCCGTCGTGACCGAGACCCTGCGCCTCGGCGGCAAGCTGCTCCTCACCGCGGACCACGGGAACTGCGAATACATGATCAACCCCGACGGCTCGCCGAACACCGCGCACACCACGAATCTGGTGCACCTGATCTACGTCGCCGCCGACTCCGCGAAGTTCACCGTGAAGGACGGCATCCTGGCAGACGTCGCGCCGACCCTCCTGGAGATGATGGGCCTGCCGAAGCCGAAGGAGATGACGGGGACTTCGCTGCTCAAGAAGAAGTAGCCGGGCTGTCCGATCCGTCCGACACCCTTAGGGGAGTGAGACGGATCGGACAAAAAGGTGGTCCGCACAGTCCTCTGTGCGGCCGAACTGTTCCCGGCAGCCCGCCGGGAGAATGGGCATCGCGCTGTGGTGACCGGAAGGGGAGGAGAGTAAGAATCGTTTCCCTTTCCTCCCTGCCTGTCCGATCCGTCTCATCCCCCTAAGGCGGTAGGACGGATCGGACGACCTACATCACCTCGCTCACGAAGACCGGTGGCTCATCCGCGCTGTCGCCGGTCCGCATTCCCGTGAGGGTCTGGTAGAGGGCGCTGGCGGGGGTGAGCAGGGTGACCTCGCGGCCTTCCCATTCGACCGCCACGCCGCCGGCCGCGGGCACGAGGAGATACCAGGCGCTTTCCCCGCGTAGATCGACTTCCACCAAGGCCCCAGCGTCGATCTCGTCTTCCATGCCGAATTCCGGGAGCGAGAGCTTCTCGAAAGTCTCCAGATCCTGCGCGAGTTCCTCGACATGGCGGGCTTGGCCGGCCGCCAGGTAGGAGGCTTCCAGGCTGCGCGTGTCGTATTTGCTCTCCGCCTTGCTGCCAGGGTCGGTGGCCGCGGCATGGGCATCGCGGGCGGCGCGGGTTAGGCGGTCGAAGCGCGCGCGGAGTTCGGCACGGATGACAGCGAGCAGGCGGTCCTTCGGATTCATCGGGCGCGAAGCCTTGCGCGGCAGGGCGGGGGAGGCAAGGTTGGAGAAATGCTCACCGTCTACGCATACAAGGGCTGCGATACCTGCCAGAAGGCGCTCAAGTGGCTCCAGAACCGCGGCGTGCCGCACGAGGTGAAGGCGATCCGCGAGACCCCGCCTACCGCGGAGGAGATCCTGGTGGCGGTGGACGCCTTCAAGGGAGACCTCCGACCGCTCTTCAACACCGCCGGCAGCGACTACCGGGAGCTGAAGCTCAAGGACAAGCTGCCAAGCATGACGACCCGCGAGGCGGTGGACCTGCTGACGGGGAACGGGAATCTGGTGAAGCGGCCCTTCGTGATCGGGGATGGCGTGGTGCTGGCGGGATTCAAGGAGGCGGAATGGGAAGAGAAGCTGGGGAAAGGCAAATGACGAATGTCGAATTCCCGAATGTCGAATGAAGTGTGATGAAGAGAGATTGACCGGGTCATTCGTCATTCTGCCGCTGCATCTCCTTGCGCCGCGGGAATAGCGTGCTCATCTTCTACCTCGGGTTGGAGTGCCGCAAATGAGATCGGATTTTACACGGCGGGGGTTCCTGGCCACTGCCACGCAGGGGGCCTTGCTTGGAGCGGGGGGGCTTGAGTTTTTATCGCGGCTGCCCTCGGTTTCCGCGGCGGAGGCGCAGATGAATCCCTCGATGGTCAGCTTCCGTCCCGAGATCGAGCCGCTGGTCCGCCTGCTGGAAGACACTCCGCGCGAGCGGCTTTTGGAGGAAGTGGCCGACCGCATCCGCAAGGGCACGACCCACAACGAGGTCCTCGCCGCGCTTTTGCTCGCCGGGATCCGCAATATCCAGCCAAGGCCGGTGGGCTTCAAATTCCATGCGGTGCTGGTCGTCAATTCGGCCCATCTGGCGAGCCTGAACTCGCCGGACGGCGACCGTTGGCTGCCGGTTTTCTGGGCGCTGGATCAATTCAAGTCATCCCAGGAGCGCGACAAGAAAGAGGGCGACTGGACCATGGAAGCGGTCTTCGAGCCTTCCGTGCCGCCCACCGACCGCGCGGTGGGCTGTTTCCGCAAAGGGATGGACGCGTGGGATGTCGGCTGCGCGGACACCGCGGCGGCCAGCCTGGCTCGTGGCGCGGGTTCGCAAGCGGCCTTCGACCTTTTCTGCCGCTACGGTGCGCGCGACTACCGCGACATCGGCCACAAGGCGATCTACGTTTCGAACAGTTGGCGGCTGCTCCAGACCATCGGCTGGCAGCATGCGGAGCCGGTGCTGCGCTCGCTGTCCTACGCGCTGCTCGCTTTCGACGGCGCGAATCCGGCGGAGCGCGATGCCCTCGCCGACCGTCCGGGGCGCAAGAACCAGGAGCGGCTCAAGGAGCTCCGCATGACTTGGAACGGTGGGGAGAACAAGC
Organism: Luteolibacter sp. Populi; assembly: GCF_040801775.1. Classification (GTDB taxonomy): domain Bacteria; phylum Verrucomicrobiota; class Verrucomicrobiia; order Verrucomicrobiales; family Akkermansiaceae; genus Haloferula. Next base: position 970,118 of record NZ_CP161812.1, on the reverse strand, counting down.
CCTCCAGCGTGGCGGAATTGCTCGCCGTCCTGCGCTCCGGGTCATGGGACGAGGCCTCCGCGAAGGTGGTCGCGCTGATCAATGCGGGCAGCAGTCCACAGCCGGTGTGGGATGCGATGTTCCAGCACGCCGCCGAACTGTTGATGCGCGCGCCGGGGATCATCGCGCTGCACGCCTGCACGACCACGAATGCCCTCCACTACGCCTTCCTCCACGCATCCGACGACGAGACGCGGCGCTTCCTGATGCTTCAGAATGCCTCCTTCCTGACCCTGTTCCGTGCCGATGCCGGCGTGGAGGGCGGGGTCGAGATCGATACCTTCGAGGCCCTGCCGGGCGAGTCCAAAGGGGTCGCCGCCGTGGACGAGATCTTCGCCGGTCTGGCTTCCGACAAGCTGAGCGCCGCCCGCCGTGCGCTCGACTTCCTCGATGCCGGCGGGGATCCCAAGCAGTTCACGGATGCCGCCCAGCGCTTGATCTATCTCAAGGGCACGGACTCCCATGACTACAAGTTCAGCAGCGCCATCATCGAGGACTACAAGGCGCTCTCGCCCGCCTACCGCAACCGCTTCCTGGCGGCCAGCACGCATTGGCTGAAGGGCTCGTCCTGCGCGGACAGCCCCTTGGTGGCGCGGAGCCGCGCGGCGCTGACCTGAGCTAGGTCAGCGGCAGGTGCACTGAAAACGCTGCACCCTTTCCGTCGCCGCTCTCCACGGTGATCGTGCCGTGGTGGGCCTCGACGATTGCCTTGGAGATCGCGAGGCCGAGTCCGATGCGCCCGGCGGTTCCGGTGCGCGCGGTGTCCACGCGATAGAAGCGGTCGAAGATGCGCGCGACGTGGTCGGCCGGGATGCCAGGACCATCGTCCGCCACTTCGATCCACACGGCGTGCGTGCCGCCATCGGGAGCGTTTTCCGCCGCCACGCTGACTCTCACCGAGCCGCCCTCGCGGCCGTGGTGGATCGCGTTGCCAACCAGGTTCGTGATCACCTGTCCGAGTGCGCCCGCGTCGCCGCGTACTTCTACCGATTGGAAATCCGTGGTTACCGTCACCTTGCGCCCGGCCGCCACCGGGCGCAGGAGTGCAACGGCCTCCGCCGCCACCGCTGCCAGATCGATGAAGTCCCGGGGCGGGGGCTCCTGGCCCGCATCGAGCCGGGCGAGCTGGAGCAGGGATCCGATCATGCGCCGCATCGATTGCGCGGCCCGTTCACAGGCCTCGATCGCCTCGCGCGAGTCCGCGTCCAGCCCGTCGCCGGCGAGGGCGTTCTGGGCGTGGGTAAGGATCACGGAGACCGGCGTGCGCAGCTCGTGCGCGGCATCCGCGGTGAACCGCGCCTGCTGGGCAAACGAGCCTTCCAGCCGAGCGAAGGTTTCGTTCAGCACCGCTGCCAGCGCTCCGAGTTCGCTTTCCGTTTCCCGCGTCTGAATGCGTCGTGCCAGATCTCCATCGGCGATTTTTCCCGCCGCTTCCTCGATGGCTTGCATCGGGCGCAGTTCCCTGCCCACGAGCCACCAGCCGGCCAGCATCACCGCGGCCCAGATGGCCGCGGCCACGCCCGCGATTTTCAGGCCCAGCCACCGCCAGCCCGCGGCGTCGCGTTCGAGCGAGCGTCCCGCCACCACATAGTCGCCGGGCACGGAATTGATGAACCACGCCCGCAGGTCGGGCCGCGTCGGCAGCATGCCTTCGTGGTCGGTGCCGGGTTTGAAAAGGTCGGCCGGGGCGTTTTCCGATACCTCGTAGGGCAGCGGCTCGCCGTTGCGCCAGATCGCGTAATACATGCCGCGCGCGCGTTGCTCCGGCAGCAGGGCGGCTGCCCCGGGGGGGAGTGAGGTGGCCGCCGGCGTGGGGTCACCCCGGCCATGCATCGCCGCGTCGATCAAAAATGCGGCCCGGTAAATGTCGTTGTCCAAGTCCCGCTTCAGCAGATCCACCCGCACGTTCCATTCCCGCGCGGCCAGCGCGCCGAGCACCATGGCCAGCAGCACGCCGTGCCAAAGCTGGACGCGCCAGCGCAGCGAGCGGAAAAATCGCGGCCAGCGGATCATGCCAGCACGTAGCCGTGGCCACGCCGCGTGGTGATGAATCCGGCACCCAGTTTCTTCCTGAGCTGATAGATGTGCACGTCCATGACGTTGGACATGGTGTCGTCGCTTTCGTCGCCCAAGTGATCGTAGAGCGTCGTGCGGGTCACCACCACCCCTCGATGGCGGGCGAGGTATTCGAGCACCGCATACTCCCGTGCCGTCAGGGTGACCTCCGCTCCGTCGAGGGCGACGGTGCGGGCGGCGGTGTCGAGGGTGACGTGGCCGATCCGGATTACGGTCTGCGCCTCGCGTTTGCCGCGCCGCAGCATCACCCGCAGCCGCGCCTGGAGTTCCGCCACATCGAAGGGCTTGACCAGATAATCGTCCGCGCCGCCGTCCAGCCCGCGCACCCGGTCCGCCGTCGAGTCGCGCGCCGTGAGCATGAGCACCGGTATCGCTTTGCTTTCGCGCAAGAGGGCGAGCACCGCCCAGCCGTCGAGCTGCGGCAGCATCACGTCCAGCACGATGGCGTCATAGTCGATGGTCAGCGCCTGGTGCAGGCCGTCCGCGCCATCGGCTGCTGCATCCACGGCGTAGCCTTGCCTGCGCAGGGCGTGGACGACGCCCGCGCGCAGGTCCGGCTGATCTTCGATGACGAGGATTCTCATTTCCGCCGGAGAGGGGATAAGAGACGCGGCGGGCAATGTCACGTCCGCGCTGTCCGTGGAAAGGTCGGTCATCGTTCCTGTCTAGGCTCGCGCAGATGAATGGGGGATGAAGCCGTAGCGGAAAAAGACAGAGTGCCGAGTGATCAGTGATCAGTGATCAGTGGAAAGGCAGAGAGTTTGCTAGGTTTCGGTGTTCAGTTTTCAGGAAAGGCGAAGAGGGAACCGCCAAGACGCGAAGGACGCCAAGTTCCTGAAGGGGTGTGGAGGGACGAAACGCAACCGGGCGAAGCGAATCGGCCGGCTGGATCCATTCCTTGGCCCTTGGGGGTGATCTACCGTCTGACGGCTATCCGCCGCATCCGCTTGAATCGTCACCGTGGACGCCCTTCATCTTCCATTCATTTTCGGATCTATAGAGAGGGGGCATGCTAGCGTCTCTTTTCACCAACCTCGTCCGCTCGCTGGGCGTGCTGTGCCTGCTGCTGCCCTTCTCCGCGACCACTCAGGCCGCGGTGACGGCGGTGCGCTACTTTCACTTCGGCGATGCCGATCCAGGGATCGAGCCGGGAGATATCGCGATCACCATCAAGGACAGCGCCTCGGCCAATACCCTGACCACCAGCGGCTCCCCGTTGTACACGGGGGAGGCGGCCAATGAGTTCAGCGACCGCGCCGTTCTTTTCAATGGCACCACACAGCGGGCGGCCACGCCCGGCCCGGACACCTTAACGACGGATTTCGGGGTGGAGGCCTGGGTGAAACCCGCGGGCACGGCGGGCAAACAGGTCATCACTTATTGCGGGACGCCGGGGGTGAATGGCTGGGGGCTGATCCAGCAGGCGAACGGGGAGTTCGCGGCGGAGTTCGGCGGCGTGGCCACCCTCGGAGGAGGCGCGGTGGCACCCGGGACCTGGACGCACGTGGCCTTCGTGGTGACGGGCGGGACGGCGACCTTTTATGTGAACGGCGTCCAGGCCGGGCCCGCTGTGGCGACCCCGCCGACGGCACCCGGGCCGGGGTCGGAAATGACCGTCGCGGCGGCCACCGGGCCGATCGATTTCTTCGGCGGTCAGATCGACAAGCTGCGGGTCTTCATCTTCGCGACCGGAGCCTTTGCCGTGGAGGACCTGCTCTACACACCCCCGCTGGCCCTGGCCCTGACCCTGGATGGCACGCACGCCACCGGCTCGTTTCCCCTGAAACACTGGCTCCACCATCCGGAAGCGACCACCGATCTGCTGACCATCCCCTGGGCTCCCGTTTCCGGGGTCGGCACCGTGGGGCAGAACTATTCATTTACCGAAGCGCTCGCGGGGCGGAAATTCTACCGGCTGAACCTGCGGAGTCAGGACCCCTATCTGCCACCGGGGAAGTTCATTATCGTCAACAGTGCCGGTGCCATTGGTTCCAGAAATGTCACCGACCTAAACGCGGCCAATGCCAACCGGTTTGTAGGAAGCCAGTCATCCAGCATCGACGCGAGCGCCTTTGTCGATCCTGCCAACGTGGATGGAGGTGCGGAGGCAATGAAATTCCATTGGATAATCAGGTATCCGGGCCTCGATAGTGATTATACGGCCAAGGGTATGACTGGATACCATAAGCCCGTCCTGAGCGCGATTGGCAATTCCTACGCCACCCAGCCAAATACTCCGTCCCAAAACGGGCCCGGAGTCCATTTTCTGCTTACCGTAAGCTCCAAGCGGACTGGACGGTCCACTACCGTGGACCTGAGGGCGCAGGTCATACAAAGCACCCTCACACTTACAATGTATAACGACTGCCAAACTGCAATGGAAGCCTGTGGTACCTGTATTTGCACGATTGCAGCCGCCCTGCCCGAGGACGAACCAACCGGCGCCCCGGGAAGGCGAGCAGGTTCGTTCTCAGGCAACGTCACGCTCGCTATCGAACGCTCTGTCTTTAGTTCCTTCCGCAGCTTGTGGTGGCTGTACTTGCACGATTGAAGCCGCCCTGCCCGAGAACGAACCCTATAAATGAACCAACGTAATCGGGGCCGCCCTGGCACGCGGCCGGACGGCGTTCTGACGGTTGAGGGGCGAGCTGGTCCTAGCAGCAGTTCGGCGAACTCGGTGGAGAGCCTGAAGTGGTGGGTGCCATTCATCTTCCATTCATTTTCGGATCTATAAAGAGGGGGTATGTCAGCCTCCCTCCTCACGCGATTTCCGGCGCGGTATGGTCCAGCTTTGCGGCCCGACACCCGTCGTTTCAGCATGGCGCTGGCACTTCTGGTCCTCGCGTTTCCGGTCGTATCGTCCGCCGGGACCTACACGGTCAGCAACCATGGGGACACGGTCGAAACCGGCACGCTGCGCTGGGCGATCACTCAGGCGAACTCGAATCCGGGCAGCACGATCACTTTCATCGCGGGCTTGAGCCCCGTCGTCCTGAGCAGCGCGCTGCCGATGATCACCACGGCGGTCACGATTAACGGCGGGGCGGGCACCACCATCAGCGGCAACTATCAGCATCGCGTCTTCTTCGTCGCCACGGCATCGGCCACGGATGCGGTGAAGTTCCAGAACCTCACGATTGCGAATGGCTACGCCAAAGGCGGCGACGGCGGCATTTCGGGCGGTGGCGGCCTAGGCGCGGGCGGGGCCATTTTTGTGAACAAAGGCGCGGTTTCCATCGCGGGGGTCACCCTGTCAGGCAATGCGGCGAGGGGCGGCAATGGCGGCAACCGCTCCACGCGCGACGGCGTCCGAGAGACCGCTGGCGGTGGTGGTGGCGGCGGCCTCGGGGGCAACGGCGGCAGAGGCAGTTATGATGGCGGAGGTGGTGGCGGCGGTTACCAAGGGAATGGCGGTAATTCCATCTCTTCCGGTCCCTATCGGCCGGGAGGAGGAGGTGGTGGCGGAATTTCCGGCAACGGCGGTGACAGCACCGGCGAAAACGGTGGAGGCGGCGGCGGCACGACGGACGGCGGGTCACCTATGGCCGGAACCGGCGGCGGCGCGGGCGCCGAACGGCACGGCAACAACTTCGGAACGGCCGGAGCGGACGGCGGCGGTGGGGGTGGTGCGGCGGGCGATTGGCCCGACGGCCCGCTCGCTAACGGCGGTGCGGGTGGCACTTACGGCGGGGGCGGTGGCGCCGCCCTATGCGGAGGTTATAGCCATTTTGACTCCCCGCCGAATGGCGCCGGCGGTGCTGGCGGTGATTTCGGGGGTGGTGGTGGCGTGGGCAGTCAGGGCAGCCAGTTCAGCGGCCAGTTCAGCACCCGCGCAGGCCCCGGCGGATTCGGCGGTGGTGGCGGCTCGGGCAGCGCTTACATGTCCGACCAAAGAACCGGCAGCCTGGGTGGCTTTGGTGGCTTTGGCGGTGGAGGTGGCGGGACGGCGAACCAAGCTGTGGGACCGGGCGGAGCCTATGGCGGGTCGGGCGGATATGTCAGCTATATCACGGATGGATCCGGCCTCGATGGATCGGCGGGCGGCGGCGGCGGCGCGGCGCTGGGCGGCGCGATCTTCGTGCGCAGTGAGAACGGTGCCTCACTCGAGATCCAGACGCTCACGGAAAGCGGTTCCACAGCGACGGCAGGGCTGGCTGGCTTGTCTCCCGTTGGAGGCCCCAAAGCGTTGGTGACCAAGGCGACGGCCGGCCAGGGGCTGGGAAGCGGCATCTTTCTGCCCACGGGGAACTCGACCTTCTACGGCGGCACGATCGGGGGAGAAATCGCCGGCGTCTCCGGCTCGGTGTTGCGCAAAGTCGGCGGTGGCACCTTGATGATCCTGGGCACGTCGAAATCCGACACCCACATCATGTCCGGCACTGTCAGCATCGGTAACGGCGGCACCACTGGCGCCTTTACCGGGAACGTGACCAACGACACCGCCCTGATCTTCAACCGCTTTGACGCTCTCTCTTACGACGGCAGCGTCAGCGGCATCGGCTCGCTCATCAAACTCGGCGACGGCACGCTCACGCTCACGGGCAACAACTCCTCCACGGGAGGCACCTCGGTTGACGCCGGAGTCCTGGCGCTCTCCGGCGCGGGTGACTCCTCCCGGATTCTCGATACCACGATCAACGCCGGCGGCACGCTTCGCCTGCTCCAGAGCCATCAGATCGGGACCTCGCGCGTCGCGGTCGACGGTGGCACGTTCGACTTCAACGGCCAGACCGATGGCTTCGCGTGGCTCATCATGAAAAACGGCGGCACGGTGAGCGGCGGCGGGATGTTCACGCTCGAGAGCATTGGCAGCCCCCTGCTCACCGCGACTGGCGGCGGGAATGCCGGCACCATCGCCACGCCATTTGGCATCACCTCGCAAAATGGCCTCGGAGGAAATGCCGACCGCACCGTGCAGATCGATGTCGCGGCGGCGACCCGCCTCACCATTTCCGGAACCATCCGTGACACCCTCGAAGACGGGGCCCACGTGGGCAGCGTGAACAAGACCAGCCCCGGCACGCTCCTCCTCACCGGCGACAACACCTACACCGGCGGCACGACAATCTCCGCCGGCACCCTCCAAATCGGGAACGGTGAGAACACCGGCTCGATCACCGGCAACATCATCAATAACGGCGCTCTGATTTTCAACCGCTCCGGCGCTCTCTCTTATGACGGCAGCCTCAGCGGCACCGGCTCGCTGACCAAACTCGGCGACGACACGCTCACACTGACCGGCGCGAATCCCTACACCGGTACCACCACGATCAGCGGCGGCACGGTCGTGGTCGGGGGCACCAACGCGTCTTCCTCCCATGCGATCGCCGCTGGCGCGGTGCTCGAGTTCAATCTCGGCTCCGGAAGCCGCGACCAAGGCGCGGGCACGGTCGTTTCCGGCGGCGGCACCCTGGTCAAGAGCGGAGCCGGCACCGTCTCCTGGGGCGAGGGGGCGACCACCTTCCAGATGGCGTCCGGCTCTCTCATCGACGTGCAGGGCGGCACGCTGATCGGCGGCAGCAACGGCAATGAAGTCTGGAGCGCCAATCTTTCCGATCTGAACGTCGCCGCGGACGCGCGCTTCTGGGGTGCGGAGGCCAACGTGCGAGTGAACGCACTTACCGGCTCGGGAGCCATCCACTCCGGCCTTTCGGGGGCTGGCTACACCACGTTTAGCTTCGGGGTCGGCAATGGCTCCGGCATCTTTGCCGGTGTCCTGGCAGATACGGACACTGTTGCCGGCCAGGTCGGCCATTTCACCAAAACGGGAAACGGCTGGCAGACTCTCACCGGCACCAACACCTACACCGGCGGCACGACGATCGCCGCCGGCACGCTCCAACTCGGCAACAACGGCACGACCGGCTCTATCATCGGGAATGTCATCAACAATAGCACGCTCGCGTTCAACCGTTCGGATTCCTTTGCCTACGCCGGTCTCGTCAGCGGCAGCGGCTCAGTCACCAAGCTCGGTGACGGCACCCTCACCTTCACCACCGCGCAAACCTACACTGGCGGCACGACGATCTCCGCCGGCACGCTCCAACTTGGAAATGGCGGCGTGACCGGGTTGCTTGAGGGGAGCGTGATCAACAACGGCAATCTCACCTTCAACGGCTCCGATTCGGTTACGGTTGCCAATCTCATTAGCGGCACGGGGGCCATTACCAAGCATGGCACCGGCACACTTACTCTCGCCAACAACAATACCTACAGCGGTGCCACCACGATCAGCGGCGGCACGGTCGCGGTCGGGGGCACCAGCAGGTCTTCCGCCTTCGCCATCGCCTCCGGCGCGTTGCTGGAGCTGAACTCGACCTCGGTCGATCGGGACATGTTGGGCTCATCCACGTTCTCCGGCACCGGCACGCTCCGCAAGACCGGAGCGGGCGGCGTGTATTGGGGCGCATCGGCTGCGACCTTTGCCATGGGCAGCGGCGGCCTCATCGACGTGCAGGGCGGCGCGATCTATGGCGGGTCCAATGCCAACGACGTGTGGACGGGAAATCTCGCGGATCTCAACGTCGCCCCGGGCGCGAGGTTTCAAGGCGGTGAGGCCAACGTGCGCGTCGATGCGTTGAGCGGCCCGGGCCGCATCGGCACGGGATCCAGCCATCCCGGCTACCAAAGCTTCACCTTCGGCGTGGACAATGGCTCGGGCAGCTTCTCCGGAGTGCTGGCCGATGACGCGAGCCATGCGGGCAATTTCACGAAAGCGGGCACGGGCACGCAGATCCTCAGTGGCGCGAATACCTACACCGGCACCACCATGATCAGCAAGGGCACGCTCGCTTTCACCGGCAGCATGACCGGCACCGGCGCGCTCACTGTCGGCAGCGGCGGCACCTTGGCCGGGACCTCCACGCTATCCATGCCGGTCACTGTGCAAAGCGATGGCACGATTGCTCCCGGCAACAACGGCGCGGGAACTCTGGCCCTGTCCGGCGCGGTCAGCCTGAGCAGCGGCTGCAAGCTCAACTTCGAGCTCGGCACCCTCTCCGACAAGCTCGCCCTCAACGGCAGCTACACCCCTCCTGCCGGTGGCGCGGTCATCGTGAACGCGGCCGCGCTCGCCGGATTCGGGGATGGCACCTATCCGCTCATCACCGGAGCGGCCGGGATTAGCGCCGGTAGCTTCAGCCTCGGGGCGATGCCACCCGGACACAGCTACTCCCTGAACGCCGCCGCCGGCACGCTCTCGCTGAACGTGAGTCCTCTTTCCAGTCCTTCCGGCCTCGCGGCGGTGGCGGGCGCGGGCCAAGTATCATTGACGTGGAGTCCTACGGGAAATGCGACCGGCTACAACCTCAAGCGCTCCACCCAAGCTGGCGGTCCCTATACGGTGATCGCTGCAAACGTGCCGGGTCCCGGCCATGCGGACACCGGATTGATGAACGGAACGCGCTATTATTACGTCGTCTCCGCGCTCTACTCCGGAGCGGAAAGCCCCGACTCCGGGGAGGTATCCGCCCTGCCGCTGGCTCCGCTCGGCCCGGCGGAACTGCTCGCCCCGACCCTCGTGCGGGATGGAGATCTGATGCACCTGTCCATTGCGTCGTCATCCTTGGGCCGCAGCTACCAGTTGCAGCGCAGTCTCACGCTCGCCGGAAATTCATGGGAGAACATCGGCGAAGCGATTCCCGGGACCGGCGCGGGACTGACCTTCGATGACAGCCCGCCCGCAGAGGCGGAGCATTGCTTCTTCCGGATCGTGATCCTGCCTTGAGCGGTGCCAATCACCTGCGGAAAAGAAGAACCCCCGGACACTAGAGGGGGGAACCGTTCCAGTGTCCGAGGGTCGTTTCCCTTTTTTGGGGGGCTGTGCTACTATCCCTTACGCAGATGACCATGGCCGATTTTGCCCCGGTTGCCCATGACGTGATCGCGGGAAAATTGAGGATGGCCTCATGGGGCCTGGCGGACTACCCGCAGCCGGTAGAAGCGGTGTTCCAAGGGCGGCGAGGGATCGGTGACGGTGAGCCAGCCGTCGGGAGCGGGCTGGAGGGAGGATTGGGAGGAATTGAAGAGCACGATGGGATTCGACCAATCGCCTAGATCGGCGGTCGCCTCGACCTGATAGACAAGGTTGATGAGCGCGGGATCGTAGCGGAAGCGGAAGCTGGCGCTGCCGCCGGTTCTTGCGAACTCGGGAAGGGCCACCGGTCCGCTGCCGGCACCGAGGGCGTAGCGGACGAGATTCGGGATGCCATCGCCGAAGGGCATGGCGTTCTCACCGGAGATGGCCGGAATGCCGACATCCTCAGGGGAGAATACACCGGCCTGCCAAGTGGCGAAGTGGGTCGGCGCGCCATCGAGGCGGACTTCCATGATCTCCGCGCTGATGTTGCCCTCGCCGAGATCCACGGTGATGGGGACGCGGGTCAGGCGGGCATTCGCCACCAGCGACCAGATGCGGCCGAGGAAGAAGTGCTCGCCCGCATCATCCGGCGTGAAGACCTGGGGCAGGGGATCGACGAGCGCGGTCTGCCAGTCGCTGCCGGGAGGCAAGAGCAGCCCGCCGCGGAAACGGTCGCCGGGTTGGAGCGAGGCCACGTCGAGATAGATCGTCATGCTGGCGGGTGCCCCGGCGAGCACATCCGCGACCAAGGTGCCATTGCCCGCGTTGGCCGCTTGCGCGAAATCGGGCGAGCCGGTCCGCGAGAAGACGAAGGTCGTATTCAGGCCCGCGAACGAATCCGCGTGCAGCACGGTGCGATCGAGCTGCAGCTTCCCGCTTCCGGTCAAGGCACCGGTCCGGCCGTGACCGATGAGCATCGTATCGCTGGCGAAGTTCACCGGGCTGCCGAGATTTCCGCCGAGTTCGAGCTTGCCGGTGTCCACTTGGATCGCGGCCGTGTAGGCGGGGCTATCGCCGGAAAGCTTGAGATAGCCGTCGCCGCTCTTGACCCAGCCGAAGCTGCCGGAGAGCACACCGCTCAGGTCGAGGCGATTGTCGCTGCCGTCCACATGCAGGTCGCTCGGGCCTTGGAAGGTGATGGCGTTGGTTACCGCTGCGTAGTTCTCGCCATCGCCGGGGTCATAGCGCAGAGCGCCGAGTATGCCCGTGCCGGTGCCTTCGCCCACGCCGTTGCCGTTCAGAGACAGCGGGCCGCCGAAAGTATGGATGCGCGGGTCCTCCAAGGTGCTCGCGGAGGTCAAGCGCAATTGACCGCCCGGGCTCACGGTGACCGAGGCGCTCTCCGTCATGGTTGAGGGCTGGCTCACCGCCAGCACGCCCTGGCCGATTACGGTCGGGCCTTCGTAGAGCTTGCCCTCGCCTGTTAGAGAGGCCAGGCCGGGGCCGGTCTTGGTCAATCCGCCGGGGCCGTTCCAGATCGTCCGCAGGCGCAGCGCGCCGAATTCCTCGTTCCCGACGGTGTTGTTCACCTCGATGGTGAGCTGCGAGTCGAGCACGCAGGCGGAAGCGAGTTCGAACTCCGCCCAACCGGTGCCGCTGCCGTTCACGCGAAGCAGGGCATTCCCCTCCGTCGCTTGGAAGTGCAGCGGATTGGCGGCGTTCACGGCCCGGACCCGGTTGCGGAAGGCGGTGTTGCCGTGCTCGAAGCTCAGCTCGCCCACGGTCGTCGCGCCGATCAGGTCGACATTCCGGTCGCCGGTGGGAGCCATGATCCGGGCACGGGCACCGGCCGCATCCGGGAAGGGCGGATTGGTCCAATTGGCATCCAGATTCCAGCTCGCGGTGCCGCCGGGAATGAACTCGGAAACCAGCAGCTCCGGCTGGAAGGCCGCCTCTAACAGCGCGCTCCAGGTCCCGTTGCCGAGCCTGGCGCGGGCCTTCACCGTGATCGCACCCGGCAGCGTGAAGGGCGCGCTGTAGAGGGTGCTGCCTGCGGCCGGATTGCCAGTGCCCGGGTCGATCGGATCGCTGCCATTGGTCGTGTAGTGGATATCGCCTTGCGGCGCGGTGATTGCCAGCGTCTGGGCCGGCGGCAGGATCCCGCCATGCTGGCTGAAGACCGGCGCATCGAGTCCCGGATAAAGGCTGTTCGCCCGCAGTTCCTGGATGATCCCGCGGCTGTCCGTGGTGCTGTTGATGATCGGGATGTGGTAGTTCACCGTGTGGTCGCGCTCGACCAGCCACGAACCCTCGCGGGTGAAATAGACGCCGCCCGGCAGGCCGTAGTTCGGTGCCGGCGGATATTGGTCGGACTCCACGTTATCCAGCGGGAAGGGCTGCTGGACGAGATTGCCGTAGGGCGTCTTCTCCGCGGTGTCGCCCCAGCGGGCGGACTCCGCGACGATCGCCTTGTCGATCTGTGCGGCGATCTCCAGGTAGCGGCTGGTGCTGCCCGGAACACTGAGAGCGCCGCCATCGAGGATATGCTTCTTCACCCGGTCCGCGAAGAGCAGGCGGAACGCGGGGTTTAGCCGCAGGCGCTGGAACAAGTTCCCGGCAGTGGGAACGACGCTGCTCGCATTGTAGCGGTTCCACGAGAACTTGTTCAGGGCGATCTCCTGGTCCCAGACGGTGAAGCGGAACTTGCCATCCCCGCTCACGGCATTGACCGCAGCGTAGCCGTTGTGGTGGGGCCAGTCCTCCGCATCGGCATAGAAGTGGAGGATCATGTAATCGGCGAAGTTCGCCACATCCAGATGGGGCAGGATCGCCTGATAGCCCGCCGGGGTCGAGATCGCATTGTCATTCGCGATCGCCATCAGTTGGTTCCAGCGCGGTCCGGGGATGGCGAAGTCGGCGAATACTTCCCAGTCTTCCGCCTCGCCGCCCAGATGCTCCGCGTAGAAGTCGTCCTCCAGTCGCTCGGTCAAGTCGTGGAGGCCGAAGTAGAGGCCATTCACGTAGAGGTGGACATAGCGGCCGTAGCTGGTCGGCTGGCCCATGTCGCCGAAGCTGCGCTTCATCCAGACATCGCGCATGTACTGCGCGTCGTTCGGGCGGTAGCGCGGCGCATCCCAACTGACGAGGCCCCAGCTATCGCTGAAGCAGGCGCGCAGGACGAGCTTGTTGAACTTGTTGACCGGCGAGTTCGGGAACAGCGGGTAGTCCAGCTTGGGAATGCCGATGGTCGAGCTGAAGGTCAGCCGCAGCGAGTGCTTCTGCATGCGCGCCGGGCGGCGGCTGGCGTTGCCTTGGATCTCCACCTTGCAATCGGCTTGGAAGCCCTCCGTGCCATCGACCGGAAGATACTCGATCGAGCATTCCTTCTCCACCCGGTTGCGCGGGCTGGCATAGATGCCGCCGGGCGGCTCGATGAAATCGGCCATCGGCATGTTGATCGAGACACTGGGAATATCTAACAGCGCATCCCGGATCCCGTGACCGGGAACGGTGTTGTTCACGACCCGCTGGTCCATCTCGTAGTCGGAAGGCACCACCGCGCCCGCATCGGAGTCGAAGCCCCAATTGGCGGGCCAGCCGGGCGGGTTCGCCGGCTGATGCGCCACGTCATCGACGAAAACATAGCTGTGAGTCTGCACCGGTTGCGACAGCCAGCCGCTGCGATAGGCGATCGCCCGCAACTTGCCGGTGGTGCTCATCGCGATATTACCGCCGGGGTAGAATGTGCCGGTGGCGGCGGTGGGCTTCGAACCATCCGTGGTGTAGCGGATCTGCGCCAGCGGGGTGGAGCTGCTTAGCGTGACATCGAAGGGCGCATCGTGAAAGCCGCGCCCTACGGAGAAGACCGGCGGCTCGACCACGCCCTCGTAGCCGCTGCCATTGGCTGCGCCGGGAGTCGGCGGTGAGAAGAAGCGTAGTGCGCCCGTGACGGGATTGCGCCCGTACGAGATATCGGTGAATTGCGCGGGGAAGCCGGGCGTGAAGCGGTCGTCGATGGTGCCGTTCGGGCGGCTCAACGCGAGGTATTCGCCATCGGCCGAAAGGGAGAAGTTCGTGTGGAAATGACCTTGTCCATCCGGCACGCCATTGCCCGATGCGAAGACCACGAGATAAGCTCCCCCCGCGAGGTTGATCGAAGGGAAGGTCCACCTGCCGGGATCAAGCGCGCTATCGGTCAGGCGATAGCCGAGCAGGTTCACCGCCTGCGGGTTCGGGTTGTAGATTTCGATCCAGTCGGACTCGGCTCCGTTGCCGTCGCTCAGGCCCGTGCCATTGCTGGCGGCCACTTCATTGATCCGCAGGGGCAGCGGGGAAGAGGGATGGCTGGCACCGCTATTCGGGTTGGTGCCCTGCGAGATCTCGAAGGAGTCGTCGTAGCCGTCCTCGTCCGTGTCGGTGAGCTTGGGATCGGTGAAGTACTCCAGCACTTCCTCGCCATCGGTTAGCCCGTCGCCATCGGTGTAGGCGCTCAGGGGATTGGTGAAGAGATCCTTGACCTCCAGGCCGTCGCTCAGGTCGTCGTTGTCGCTGTCGGCATCCAGCGGACCGGTGCCGGCTTGGAGTTCTTCCAAATTATCCAGGTTGTCGGCATCGGGATTGCCGGTCGCGATCTCGTCGAGATCCTCGAAATGCAGCAGTTCCCAGCCGTCGTCGAGACCGTCACCGTCCGAGTCGTCGTAGACTTGGAGTGCGAAGATCTTTTCGGCCCAGCCCGAGTTGGCATCGGTGGACCGGATGCGGATCGAGAGCGAGTCGCCATTGTTGTATTCAGCGAGCTGGCGTTCCACCACCAAGGCATTTCCCTGAATCGCGAAGTCGGCATTGTTATCTCCTCCCGCACCATCCGCCAGCGTGTAGGTGAAGCTGTCGCCGGGAGTGGGGTCGGTGGTCGAGAAGCTGCCGACCACGGTGCCCTCCACCGCAGTGCGCGCGACCGAACCGCCCGAGAGCTGGAGATCGGTGGGCCCGTCGGGCGGGGAGACCGCGCGTAGCTCGAAGGCATTCACCCCGAGAAGCTGGAGGTGGGTGCCGGCGGCGGTCGAGTACGGGGTATATCGTACCAAGACATCCTGCCCGGCCTGCGCCACCAGATCGAAATTCACCGTGGAGGGCAGGGTGGCCGGGTCCTGATTGCCGCTGCCCGTGTAGGTTTGAGGAGAGGCCGGAGTGCCGCCCGGGCTGCTATCCGTCATCCGGAAGGGACCGGGGATCGCGGTGTAGCTGCCGCCGCCATTGGTCGAGACTTCCACGGCAAAGGCGGTGAACAAGTTCTCCGTATCGTGGTGATAGGAACGGTAGCTGTAAGGGCCCGCCGGCAGACCGGCGAGGCGGAAGACCATCCGCGTCGGCAATCCCGTGACCCCGTTGTAGTTGCCCCGGCCGCCCTCGGTGGTGCGGGTGTCGATGCCGATGAAGTCGGTCAGCAGGTCGATCTTCTGGCCGGTCCAGATCGCATCGTTCCCGGAAGCCCGGTCGATCATCTGCTTGACCCGGTTGCTGGTCGTATCCGGCCAGGTAACCTGTAGCGAAACCGTGGTGTCGAAAGCGCTGTAAGGGCGCGCCGACGCCAAATCCGCGTTGACCTCGTGACCGGCGTTGTAGGGCTGGTAGCCGCTCTGGTTATGCGGGCCGCCCTCCTGATTGGTCGAATTGAAATCGACCATCAGGTCCGCGCCCGAGGCAGGGCGCAGCACCACGGCGGCAAGAAGCGCCGACAGCAGGGCCGCCGGACGGGAAGCGAAGGGCATCGAGGGTTCGGGTTGGGTTTTGTGACGCCGTGTTACGACAATGTCACATTCCCACCAAAGCCGCTCCTGACCCGGACCGCAAGCTGGAATCTGTCGGACAACTTCGGGTTTTTTGCGCCTCTGAAGGAGGGGAATACCCGGCCCGGGGGTCTTCAGATCTTCATCGCATTGAACCCGCCATCCACGATCATCTCGCTGCCGGTGATGAATGCGCCCGCCTTGTTCGAGGCGAGGAGCAGGGTCGCGCCGATCAAGTCGTCCGGGCTGCCGAAGCGGCTCATCGGCGTCTGGCGGAGGATGTCGAGGACGCGGCTTTCATCAAGTACCTTGCGGTTCTGCTCGGCGGGGAAGAAGCCCGGAACCAAGGTGTTCACGCGGATCGAATACTCCGCCCATTCGCGGGCGAGGTTCTTCGAAAGATTGTGCACCGCGGCCTTGCTCGCGGAGTAGGTGAAAACGCGGGACAGCGGCACCAGGCCGGACATCGAGCCGAGATTGATGATTGAGGCGGCGATGCCCTCGTTGATGAAATACTTGCCGAAGACCTGACAGGTCCGGAATACCGCCGTGAGGTTGGTATCGATGATCCGCTGGAACTCCTCTTCCTCGATTTCGAGGAAAGGGGTGGGGGCGTTGATGCCCGCGCCGTTGATCAGGATATCGACCCGTCCCGAACGCGAGGCCACTTCATTCACCAGTTCCTGCAGGGACTCGCGGGAGGTCACGTCCGCCGACATGAAGTAGCCCTTGCCGCCGAATTCCTCGATTTCCGCCAGCTTGCGCTCCGCCTTTTCACGGATGCGGCCGACCAGCACCACTTCCGCACCGGCGTGGGCAAGGCCTTGGGCCATGCAGCCGCACAGTTCCCCGGTTCCGCCGATCACCACGGCAGTTTGTCCTTCGAGGCCGAAGAGGTCTTTGAAAAAGGCGGCGGTTTGCATCGCGCGGAGGTTCCGCAGATCGCCTTGCCGGGGCAAGCGGAATGAGCGTCGGTCTGGATCCGCAACCGTCGGCAATCAGTGAAGAGGGCGTGGCGGAGAACCGTTTCCCCACTGTCGGACCTCTATCAGCGCATTGAAAAAAGGATCGTGGTCTCCCAAGCCGCTCGACGAGGCATCGCCATCGACCGCGGCAGTTTGTGACGGCTCCTCATTCAAGATGAGGGAAGGCGTCTCTTGGCTCGGCTGCGCTGGTGGAAGGTGATCTTGACCCCATGAAGACATCTCAGGCGGCCACGACCCGAACGACGATTCAAGGGGGGGCGCGATTTCGATTCGGCAATTAAAATTAGCTTAGGCTAAAATTTGTTCTTGAGGTTGATTTTGCGCCGGCTTACTTGATTCCCATGCTCACGAGAATCCTCCTCGCGGCCGCCCTCGGCTTAGGCGGCCTTACTTCCTGCAAATCGAAGGTGAACTCCGGCTCCGGCAAGCCGCTGGTGGTCACCACCACGACCATGGCCACCGATCTCGCCCAACGGATCGGCGGGGACCACGTGGAGGTGCGCGGGCTGATGGGCCCGGAAGTGGACCCGCACAATTATATCCCGGCCCTGTCCGACACGAGTCTCTTGGAACGCGGCGACCTGATCGTCTATTCCGGGCTGCACTTGGAGGGCCGTATGCAGGATACCTTGGAGGCGATGGCGAAGCGGGGGAGGCGGGTCGTCGCACTTTCCGCCGGCGTGACGCAGGACCGCCTGCTCGCGCCGCAAGAGGGCTTCGAAGGCACGCGCGATCCTCACTTCTGGGGCGATCCGACCTTGTGGCGCGAGACGATTCCAAGCCTGGTGAAGGCACTTTCGGAAACCGTTCCCGCCCAAGCCGCCGATTTCGAGGCCAAGGGCAAGGAGATGACCGCCGAACTGGATAAGCTCGATGCCTGGGCGAAGTCGCGGGTCGCGGAGATCCCGGCGGAGAAGCGGGTGCTTATCACCAGCCACGATGCCTTCTTCTATTTCGGCCGTGCCTACGGCTTCGAGGTCCGCGGTCTCCAAGGGGTCAGCACCGCCGCGGAAGCCGGGCTCAAGGACCGCACCGATCTGGTGGCATTCATCCGCAGCCGCGGCATCCGCACGCTTTTCGGCGAGACCTCGGTCAATGCCAAGGGCATCCAGGCCGTGGCCGATGAAGCCGGAGCGAAACTTTCTCCCGGCGCGCTCTTCTCGGACGCCATGGGCAAGCCTGGCGACATCGAGCAGCTCGGCGGCGAATCCTATGACCGCGGCACCTACGTCGGTATGATCAAGCACAACGTCAACGTGATCGTGGAGGGCTTGAAATGAAGTGCCTCTTCTTACTTGCCGCTACGGCATCCTTGCAGGCGGCGGATTTCCAGCGCGAGCTTTCACCGGATCGCCCGGATACCACGGAGAGTCCGATCACGGTCGAACCGGGCGGTTTTCAGGTGGAGTCGAGCTTCTGGGCGTACGCGCGGGACAAGTCGGGCGGCATCGAGACGCAGACCTGGACGCTCGCCGAAACGAACTTCAAGATCGGCCTGAACTCCTGCCAGGATCTCCAGTTCGTCGTCCGTCCCTATATCCGGGAAAGCCAGCGCGGCCTGGCCGACTCGGATGCCGAGGGCTTCGGCGATGTCGAGGTGCGCTGGAAGTGGAACTTGTGGGGCAATGACGGCGGCTCCTCCGCGCTGGGTCTCATGCCTTTCGTTTCCGTTCCGACCCATACCGCCGTCAGCAGCGGGGAGTGGGAAGGCGGCACGATCCTGACCTATTCCCACGATCTCGCCGCAGGCTGGGGTCTCGGGGTGCAGGGCGAGGTGGACCGGGTCTGGGACGAGGACTCGCACCGCCACGAGTGGGACTTCCTCCACACCCTGGTGCTCGGCCACGATCTGGGCGACAGCGCTGGCTTCTATGTGGAGTATATCGGCGTGACCGGGGCTCATCCTTACGAAGCCAGCATGAGCGCCGGCATCACTTGGGCACTGGGACCGGACGTCCAACTCGACATTGGCGGAGTTGCTGGCCTGAACGATGCTGCCGAGGACTACTCCGTTTTCCAAGGAATCACCTTCCGCTTCTAATGTCTGCCGAACCGCCCGTCCTCGAAGCCCACGACCTCTGTGCCAGTTACCGCCACCAGCCGGTGCTGCACGGCGTGGATGTCGCGCTGCCCAAGGGAACGCTGGTCGGCCTGTTAGGTCCGAACGGTGCCGGCAAGTCGAGCTTCCTGAAGGCGGTGATGGGCGAGCTGCGCCCCGACAGCGGCTGGGTCAAACTTTTCGGCCAGGACTTGAACAAGGTGCGGAACCGCATCGCTTACGTACCCCAGCGGGAGAGCGTGGATTGGGATTTCCCGGTCACCGTGGGCGACGTCGCGCTGATGGGCACCTACGGCGAGCTTGGCTGGTGGCGCCGTGCCGGGAAGCAGGAGCGCGACCGTGCCGCGGCTGCGCTCGACCGCGTGGGCATGACGCCCTTCGCCAAGCGACCGATCGGAGAACTCAGCGGTGGCCAGCAGCAGCGGGTGTTCCTCGCCCGCGCGCTGGCCCAGGATGCCGAGCTGCTGCTGATGGACGAGCCCTTTGCCGGCGTGGATGCCGCTACCGAGCATGCCATCGTCACGGTGTTGCGGGATCTCCGGGAAGCGGGACGTACGGGTACTCGTCGTACATCACGACCTGCAGACCGCGCAAAAGTATTTCGATCTCCTGATCCTGCTCAATCTCCGCCTGGTCGCCTTCGGGCCGGTGGCGGAGGTCTTCACCAAGGAAAACCTGGAAGTCGCCTACGGCGGGCGCTTGACCCTGCTCAGCGAGGTGGCTTCCAAGGCCAAGGCCGGTGTTTGATCTCATGATGGCGCTGCTCGAGACCACTGCGGAGAAGGCGACGCTCGCCGCGCTCCTGCTGGGCATCAGCGGCGGGCTGACCGGAGTCTTCGTGGTCTCCCGCCGGATGGCGCTGACCGGCGATATGCTTTCGCACGCGGTGCTGCCGGGCGTGGTAGCGGGCCTGCTCTGGAGCCCCGATCGCAACCCGCTGGTGGTGCTCGCCTGCGCGGTCGCCGCCGGGCTGCTCGGCACGGGGCTGCTGATGGCCCTGATGCGCACCACCAAGCTCAAGCCGGATGCGGCGCTGGGTGTGGTGCTATCGGTCTTCTTCGCCGCGGGCATCGCGATGATCTCGAAGTGGAAGCCGGGCGGCGTGAACGCTTACCTCTTCGGCCAGGCGGCGGCGATTTCCGATGCAGACCTCTGGATGCTGGCCGCCACGACCGGGGTAATCGCCTTGGGCACGACCCTCGGCTTCCGGGTGCTGACGGTGGCGAGCTTCGATCCGCGGCATGCCCGCCTGCTCGGTATCCGGGTCGGCTGGGTGGACCGGATTTTCTTCATCGTGCTCGCGGCATCCGTGGTGGTGGCGATGCAGGCCGTCGGCGTTGTGTTAGTATCGGCTTTGTTGGTTACACCGGCGGTGGCGGCAGGGCGGGTGACGCGCGATCTCGCGGCGCAGGCCTGCTGGGCTTGCGGCTTCGGGGTGATCGGATCGATCGCCGGCGTGCAGCTTTCCCTGCTCAAGACCGGCCTGCCGACCGGACCGCTGATGGCGCTCTCGCTGGCTACCGTGCTTGCCTTCGCGATTCTCTTCGGCATTCGTGATGGTGTCGTTTGGCGCTGGTTCCGCGCCCGGCGGCTGAAGCAGCGCATCGACCGCGAGAACGTCCTCAAGGCGGTGTGGTCCTTCATCGAGGATCGCGAAGGCGGCGTGGTCGGGTTGGAAGAACTCGCCCGGAAAATGCGCGAGAATCTCGAATCGGTTCGCACGCGCGGAGCCCGCTTGGTAGCGGAGGGCGAGGCCGAGTGGACCAGCAGCGGGTCCGCGCTGCTGCTTACGGTCCCGGGTCGGCGGCGGGCGGCCGAGATCGTCCGCAAGCACCGCCTCTGGGAACTGTATCTCACCCGCCGTGCGGACTACGCGCCCGATCACGTGCACGATGATGCGGACCGCGCCGAGCACTGGATCAGCGAGGAAAATGTCAGGCGTCTCGCGGAAGTGCTCGAGAACCCGGAAGAAGATCCCCACGGGCGCAAGATCCCCCGCGGCACCGGAGAGGAGGGCAAGTGATCGACGAACTTCTCGATCCCCTGCGCTCCCAAGCCAATCTCTGGCTGGTCATCACGGCTTTCCTGGTCGCGCTATCCTGCGCCTTGCCGGGAACCTATCTGGTGCTGCGGCGCATGGCGCTCACCGGGGATGCGATCACGCACAGCGTGCTGCCGGGCATCGTGGCGGGCTTCCTGCTGGGCGGCGGGCTCGATTCTCCCTGGCTGCTGGCCGGTGCGGCGCTTGCCGGCTTGGCCTGCGTGATGTTGATCGAGGTCATCCACCAACGGCTGGGCGTGCGCGAAGACGCCGCGACGGGGATCGCCTTCACAACCTTCTTTGCGCTCGGCGTGCTGGGCCTGCGCCTCTTCGCCTCGAAGGTGGATCTCGATCCGGATTGCGTGCTCTTCGGCTCGCTGGAAACGGCAGTGAACGGAGCACGGGTTTCTCTCGGCTCGTTCGAGGTGCCCCTGGCTTTCGCGAGCGCGGCGGGGGCCTCGCTGGTCGCAATCGCCGGTTCGCTGGTCTGCGGCCGGGCTTGGACGACCGGTGCTTTCGATCCCCTGCATGCACGCTGCATCGGCTTCCGCGATGGCTATGCGCGAACCTTGCTGCTGGCGCTGGTGGCGATGATCGTCACCGCCGCCTTCCAAGCGGTCGGCGCGATCCTCGCCGTGGCCCTCTTGATTCTGCCGGGAGCCTGCGGGCTGCTGGTGGCGCGGCGGATTCCCGGTGTGCTGCTGATCGCCACGCTGCATGCGCTGCTTTCGGCGATCGGCGGATTCTATCTGGCATGGTTCGCGGGCATCAATGCCGCCGCGGCGATCGTGCTGGCGGGCTTCGGGTTGCTGTGTCTGGCCTGGGCGTGGAGTTTGCTCAGCTCCGGCAGAAAGGTCGCGTAGGCGGAAGCCGACAGGGCTCACTTTTGCGCCGCCAGCTCCTTCTCCGCCGCTTCGGCGATCTCGGCCATCGGCCGGCCCTTGTGGTCGATGGCGTTCTTGTACTTCGACTTCAGTTCTCCGAGCAGCGCCTTCGCCTTGTCCTTCTCGCCGCTCTCCCAGAGCGTGAGGGCGAGAACGAAGCGTCCATAGCCGCCGACCTGGCAGCCGTTGAGATAGTAACAATCGCTGAACTTCTCGACGGCGCGGGTGAGATACTCGATGCGCTCCTTGCCCTCGCTCATCTGGCCCATGTAGAGCGTGGCGCAGCCGGTGCGGTTCGACTTGTCATACTTATCGAGGAGCTTCTTGAGGCTGGTCTTGGCCTCATCGCTGCGCCAGTTCTTGTTGGCGACTTGGTACAGCGATTCGATTTCGCTCAACTCCTCCGGCTTGTATTCGCCTTTGTCCTCCGCGGCGCGTTTCTTGGCGTTGGCGACGTTGTCGGTGCGGAGCTTCTCGAGCTTCTTTTCGGAGGCCTTTTCGCCCTCGATTTCGGAGAGGCGCTTCTCGAGTTCGGCCACGCGCTCCTTCAGGGCGGCGGCATCATCCTGGGCGGCGAGCCTGGAGGTTGAAACGAGAGCGAGGGAGATACCGCAAAGGGCGGCAAGTTTGGTTTTCATGGATTTCAAGTCGTGGATAGTTGAAGACCGCATGGGTGTGGGTCGAAACAATGGACGGTACGGCATGGGTAAAAATTCGTACGATCCGCCAAGAAAAGTTCCCGTCTCATATCAGATGCCTCCGGACCGAAAAGATTGATTTGAGGTCGGCGGCCCCAAGGCTACCACCTTCGCTGCATGGCCATTGAAACCGAGCGCAAATTCCTCCTGAAATCCGATGCTTGGCGGGACGGCCCGCCGGGGCTGCGGATGAGCCAAGGCTACCTGGCGCGCGACAAGGAGCGCTCGGTGCGCATCCGCCTGGCGGGGGACAAGGCCTTCCTCACGATCAAAGGTGCCGGGGAGGGGATCTCACGGCAGGAATTCGAATACGCCATCCCGCCGGAAGAAGCGCGGGAACTCCTGAAGCTCTGCCTGCCCTCGATCATCGAGAAGATCCGCCACGAGCGCCACTATGCCGGGCATTGCTGGGAAGTGGATGAATTTCTCGGCGCGAATGCCGGGCTCATCGTCGCGGAGATTGAACTGGATGCCGAGGATACGGCCTTCGAGAAGCCGGATTGGATCGGCGAGGAAGTCTCGGACGATCCCCGCTACTTCAATGCCTGCCTCGCCAGCCACCCTTGGAAGGAATGGGGAGACGCGCGATCTGCCTAGCGCTTCAGCCGGAAGGATTTCGCGAAAGCCGTGGCCTTCTTGCGGGCCTCTCGGGCCCGCAGCTTGGCACCCTCCTCGACATCTGCGGGGGTGCCATCGATGAGGGGGCCGGGGTAGTAGAGAAGGTTCGAGACCATCCAGATCCGGGTTCCATCCCGGAAGGCCTCCGAGCTGAGGACGAAGCCGCCCTCCTTCCGCCGCGACCGGATATCCACCTGTCCGATCGAGCCTTTGACCCCGCCGGGCCGGGTGGCCATCGCCTCCCAATTGCCGCGCGGATTGCGGGTCGTGTAGTGCCGGAGCAGTGCGGTGCCGGGGCTCTCCCCGCTTGCCGCATCGGCCGGGAAAACGAAATACTCATAGCCTAGGGTGACCGGGTCGGTATCCGCCAGCTCCAGATACTCCCGCTTCTTGTCGAAGTGCCTCAAATACAAGCGTGTATCGTGCGGCACCGTGACGCTGAAGCTCTTGCTGTCGATCCTGCTGCCCGGCGCGAGCGCCCGGGATTCCAGGTTGGAGGTGATTGCTCCTTCCAACATCAGATCGCAGGAACTGCAGCCCGGCGCCGCTACGGCGAGCGCCAGGACCCGGAGAAAAAAGCGGGCTTTCATATTCGTTTAGCTTGGCCACGACGCCGGGGGGTTTCACAGCTCGGAAATAAAGGTCCGCATTGTCCCGCAAATGACTCTCGCCGGGATGGACGCCGGGCGATTTGCGCGTAGTGGTAAGGCTCACCATGAAAAAGTTCCTGTCCGCATTCGCAGCCTGTGCTGCGCTCGTTCTCACCGCCTCCGCCGCGCCGGAGGAAAAAGGTTTCGTGTCCCTCTTCGATGGCAAGACCCTCGAGGGCTGGAAGGTCGGCGACAATGCCGGTGCCTTCAAGATCGAGGACGGCGCCATCGTCGCCAACGGCGACTGCGCCCACCTCTTCTACGTCGGTAAAGATGGAAATGCGAAATTCGAAAACTTCGAAATCCGTCTGGACGTGATGACCAAGCCGAACTCGAACGGCGGCTTCTTCATCCACAGCACCTATCAGGAGAAGAGCTGGCCCTCGGCCGGCTACGAGGTGCAGGTCAACAACACCCAGTCCGACTGGAAGAAGTCCGGCGGCCTCTACAACTACGTCGATAACAAGGAGCCCTTCAAGGACAACGAGTGGATGAAATATGTGATCACCGTCAAGAAGGGCGAGGTCAACGTCTCCGTCAACGGCAAGGATGTCGTCAAGGATTACAAGCCGGAAGAAGGCAAGAGCAAGCTGCAGAAGGGCGGCGGCACTTTCGCCATCCAGGCCCACGACAAGGGCAGCACGACGCTTTACAAGAACATCCGGATCAAGAGCCTGGATTGATGGCTCCCGGCTCCGGCTCTTCCGCCGGACTCAGCCGATGTCATCCAGTTCCCTGAACATCACATGTGCATCCACCACGCCCGAAACGGCGTGGTGGAATGCTTTAGGGAGGGTGCCTACGATTCGGAAGCCGTGCTTCTGCCACAGCTTGACCGCCACGGTATTGGTCGCGACCACGATGTTGAACTGCATCGCCTGAAAGCCGAGCGACTTCGCCAAGTGGAGCGAGTGCTCGCACATTTTCCCGGCAATGCCCCGGCCCCGAGCGGCTGAGGCGGTCATGTAGCTGGCATTCGCGACATGCGAGCCGCGGCCCGGTTGGTTCGCCTTCACGATATAGCTACCCAGCACCTCGCCATCGAGGATCGCGACGTGGGCGTGCGACTTCGGTGAGAACCAGTAGGCCATGAAGTCCTCGCGGCTGGTGCTTTCGTCGAAGACGTAGGCGTCACCGGTAGCGATCACTTCCTGGAAGATCGTCCATACGGCTTCG
The DNA here is from genome assembly GCF_040801775.1 of Luteolibacter sp. Populi. Lineage (GTDB taxonomy): Bacteria > Verrucomicrobiota > Verrucomicrobiia > Verrucomicrobiales > Akkermansiaceae > Haloferula. The sequence goes on along the minus strand of NZ_CP161812.1, from coordinate 945,307 downwards.
GCGTGGTCCGCGGTCGCGGAGACGATCTGGAGGGCTGGCGTCATCTACTGAAACGAGTCCGCATGTTCGGTGGCGTAGCGGTCGAGCGCTTGGTTCCAGGGGTCTTCCTTCTTTGCCAAGCGCTTGTTAAACTCGTCGGAAGCGCGGTTCATGCGAAGAGCTACGATCATGTCAGGATTTCCACCCTCTCACATCCCGTGCAATGCGGACTTTATATTGGTGCAATAGAGCATGATCGCCATCTTCCGACAGGTCGTAACCCCAATCGTTCTCAAGGGCTTGCTTGAGCAGAGCCTCCGCCTCGGCAACGATCGATCTGGGTTTATGCTCGGGTCTGACACTGCGCCGCCACGCCTTCATGAAATAGTCGGCCAAGCGAGCCCGGCGATAGGGGTCGTCCGGCCAAACCGCCAAGCCCAGCCGGAGAAGTTCCACAAAGTAGGTTCTATAGGCAATGCTTCTCCGGAAAGCCAAGATCTGGTATTTCTTGATCGATTCGCTACACAGCTCGGCGAAGAGCTTTAGCTTAAGGGTGCAAAGCCGCCCCCACCATTGGCAGGAGCGGGTGCGACCGGAAAGCATCCGTTCCGCATTCTCCAAGGATGCCCATGCGTCATCCAGACGCGCACAATGCAGGCGCCGAAGCTGTTCTACGTTTGCGTTCTTGATAAGCTCCTGCGCCTTGGCCGGGCCGCTTATCGATTTGAGCTGGTAGGTGGCACGCCATTGCGCGGCCAGGCGCTCTGAATCCTTTGCCGGAAGGCCTCCCGTTGCAGGAGAAGCTTGTTGCTTGAGGGGCTGGCAAACCATTTGACAAGCTTCTTCCACGACCGGGCTCATGCTCTTGAACATGGTGGGATCCACCGTGCGATCCGCGAGCCGTTTAAGAAGCGTCGCTTCCATGAGATAGACCTCAGCCCGCCGCAACTGGACTATGGCCAACTCAATGCTGTCCACGTGGCGAGGAACCTTGGTCAGGATCGCATGTGCCTCATTCAATCGCCGGTGCGCTTCCGAGAAGCGCCCCAAGCGGCCTTGGGCAAGTCCGTAAAGCATGAAGGCCTCCACCCGCAGGCTGAGTTCGGCCACCATGAGATGCGGCGGCAGGAGCCTGCAAAGGTAGATCACAACACGGCAGAGCGCAGTGACTTGAGTCCAGAGTCTCCGGCCCTCCTCCCGGGAGGGGAGGACGTCCGTATTGCGTCGGGCGTTCTCTTCGTCTGCATCCGGAACTTTGCGATCGCCGATAGTCTTGTAGTCGATGTGATCGACGATCTTGGCCCTCCGGACATGGAGATAAGCCAGATCGAAAATTCCGTGGGCATACTCCGGCGTTGCCTCGCTAATGTTGTGTGTTTTGAGGAAATCCCACGAAATCTTGATTATGCCTTTGTACAGGTGAGTTCCAAGAATATGGGAGCCCTCCATGGCCACCTTGCCGGGACGTTTGCCGGATTTCTTCTGCAGGAATTCATGATCCTGCAATGCTTTGAGCAATTTCGAACGAATCAGATCGGGAATCGGCTCCCAGTGGTTGCCGAGTTCTGGATCGAGCCTTTCCGAATGATTCCTCCAATCTTGACCCTTTGAAAAAACCAGGATTTTGGAATATTGCCGCGTCGACTCATCGGCCAAGTCGAGACCGAAGGCGGAGGAGCCTGTGGAGAAGACCGGTCGGAATGGTTTGCGGTCGAAAGTGCACCAAAGACACTCCAGTTCCGCGTTCAGCAGGGCCAGCAATTCGAAAGCGCGCTTCGAGTTGAGCACCAGATCTGTCCTTGCAAGGCCCGCTTTAGCTTCGCCATCCCATCCGCTCCCATTGGCGGGTTTGAATATTTCCTCAGTCGCCCGGCGAATTCCCTTTTTTACATCTTCAAGAGCCTTGAACCCGAAGAAGGGCTCGGCGGCAGGTTTGTCCAACCAGAAAAGCAGGGCAGGTCTTGCCAGCTTGATTAACTTGATGAGATTCGTGATGCTCCGCACCCACAGAAAACGCTGGTAATCGGCCTTCGTGACATCGGCGCCTGCCGGGGCCGCATGGGGTGCCGTGCAAATACTGAGGTAAAAGTGATGGCAAGCCTCAAGCACGGGCAAGCTGTCGTTGGTCGTGAAGAAGCCGCGCGCGTACCATGCTGCAATCCAGAAATGGCTTCGCGATGCGGACGACGACCCGTGAGGTATCGACTTATCTTCTTTTTTTCCTGAAGGTATATTTTTGCCGAAAGGTATATTCTTGCATCCTTCCAAGAGGATTTGAATGGTGAGCCGTGCGTCGCGAAAGAGCCAAGCGTTTCCTCCGGGCTTGCGATGGACAAATCCCTTTGATTTGAAGTCTTCCAACCATGCATCGGCTTGAGAATGGCGGAGCCAGTCGTTGTCCAAGCCCACGTCATTATGCTGGAAGAATGCGGGATAGACCGCATCTGCCAAGAAGGATGCTCCTGGTCTTGAACGACGGAATAGCGAGATGGCATAAAGGAAATGCGCAAGCTTCCGGGACATCTCGGCCTGCGCCGTGAGTCTTGCCACATCTTCCGGATCATCGTTTGCGTCCCCTCCGCTGTATTTCCCCGTGGTGTAGAGATCATGGATCACCTCCGCGATGAAATTGGGGACATTTGAAAACGACGTCCCCCGGTTCGACTTGATCTCCAAGGTTTCGAACACGGATTCCGACAAATCGGAGTCCACCCAGGATTCATCGACGCCCATGCGCGTTTCGCGTTTATCACCCGGAAGCTTCCAACCTTGATCTTGGGATCCCCAGTTCTTGTTCGGCGCCTTCTTCAGCTTGGCGATTTCGCCCAACACTGTCTGCTCGCTTCCCTGGTCGTGGATCAGACGCTTTTTGGAATAGGGTGCATAGATAAGAATGAAGCCATGTTGCACGAGTGACTCGATGAACCAGTGAAGCTCATCATACTCCACGGCATTCCACTCGGCCGAGCGCCAGCCAGCACACATTCCCGGGACATTCCGTCCGTAGAGAAAGATCACCCATCTTTCCGGCTGAATCCGGAAATAGGGGATGATCCGGTCGAGGAGATCTTTCCACGCCTTAAGGCGCGCGGCGTGCCGTTCGGCTTTACTGCTATTTTCCAGTTCCTTCCAGTTCCGGGTGAATCGGGAGGGAATCAAAACAGTGTGTTCCAGTTGAAAAAGGCCGAGCCGCATCGCGATGGTCTTCAAGATCGCGTGAGCCAAGGAGAGCGTGTTAGGATGGTCTTCCATCTCCATCCAGACACAGCCGAAGCGCCTCCGTGACAATGCATTGAACTCCCGCCGGAGTGCGGCCATCAAGCCGCTGCTCTCATCCATCAAAAATGCCCGGTTTTGAAAGACCGTAGGTTGCTTCCGTCTGCCTGGAGGGAGCTTGGCAGTGTTTTCCTGGTTCACTTGATTCTTCCGCGCCTTTTCGATCTGCTTGGATCTCTCGACAATTTTTTCCACGCAGCTGTTTGGACCCGTCTCGGACGTATCTTCCGCGTGCTGCTTGTCTCGCTTCTCCCAGAGTTTCGGAGGAACATCATGGGAGAATTGGTAGGTGAATCCTCCATTGGGCAGCCCATACATCAGGTCCTGGTAGAGTTCCAGGAGAAGCAGATCGACGCGATCGGTGACAGTGGCAGTGATCCGGCCCTTTTCGATGTAGTCTTTTTCGTGAAAGAGGTGGTGGAGGTTTTTCAGGTCATAGTTGCTGTAACACACCCAGAAAATCCTGACTTCGGAGTCATGATCTAAAAGATATTTGAGCATGCTGATGGTTCTCCCGTCGGACCCGCTGCAGCCGATCACCATCAGATGGGTGGGCAGAAAGGACCTTTCTCCAATTTCCGAGACGGCTTCCGCGGGACTGCTGTGACGCCTCGGGTATCCGCCACGGACATAGTGGAAGAGCCGCCGGCAGTCGAGAACGGTAGGTTGATCATCCAGGGTGAAGTCCGCCCTCGTGTAGGATAGGGTCCCATGCAACTTAACGATGGAATTCTGGGAATGAATCGTCCCCGGATCGGGCAAGACGTTTCCGATTCCGACCGGGATGACGGTGAACTTCTCACCCAGCTGTTCGAGGGAATCCTCAAGAAGTGTATCAAAGTTGGTGGTCAGCATGATCCGGGTCCTCATGGGACCGGCGAGATGTCCTAGCATGCTGTGGGTCAAATTTGGTTTGCGCCCGCGGGTGATGTGGGTGTTGAAGCTGTCGATCACCCCGGGATCGTGACTTCCAAGGATCGGCCGTTCACCTTTCACCCGGATCCGGACGACTTCGGAAAGAAACTGGAGCATGGCCCGCCAGTCAAAGAGAGAGCGGATTGCCCGCTCCTCGATACCTGCCTGGGAACCTGGTGAGGTTCCCTCGTCAATGAACTGGCCGTGGTCCTCCTTGTTCTTGCCGAAATGCCGCAGGAAGGCTTTGACCCCCGATTCGTCGACGTTGGTGTGCTCTCCCCGCAGCACCCTCGGCAGCAAGGGGCGGCGGAGATGGGCATCCATCGCTCCCAAGCTGCCGTGGCTGGTCTCGCCCGCTTGCAACCTGGTGACCTCGCCTTCAAAATATTTTTTGCCCTGTTTGTCCTGGTACTCACCGAAGGATTTCACCTCGATGCCGTGCCGATTGCATAGGGTAGTGTAATTCTCACGGACCCATTCCCGGGTGCGCTCCACCTCGGAGGGCTTGGGGGGTGCCGGCCAGCCATCTTCACGGACATTCCACAACGAGACACCTTCGCCGAAAACTTCGTCCCGTTCTTCCTCCGATAATACAGAGCGCAGAATCGTGTAGGTAAGATACTCGTCGAATTCGATTCCCATCAAGATACCTGAACGCGACGAGGCGCCAGAACCGACGAGGGGGGTAAAGCCGTATCCCTTCCGAATCTCCATGCAAACCTCCCGAACGAAAAGTTCGGAAGATAATTCCTTGTGGATTGTGATTTTTTCCTGAGTGCCAAGATCTTGCTTCGTAGGGGAGGGGCTTTTCGTGGGCATAATAAACAGCCCACCGGATAGACGGCTGCATCATGATGTAAATGATATTCGGTGTCAGGGGGTTGGGCCCTAATATTTGAAGCTTTAACACCGGATGCAGTTGGTGAACCGGCCTGAGTTTGTATTCGATTCCGGTTGGCCACCGGCATCCCGGGGCGAAGTCCGCCAGTGAATGAGGTAGTTTCCCGGTTTCTTCCGGGGAGAGGCGGAGGGCCGAGCGGCTGGCCTAGCCGATCACCCGGCACCACAGCAGCTTGAGGTAGCGGGACTCGGGGTAGTTCGAGAGCGTCGGATGGTCCGGCCCGGCTCCGGTGCGATCGAAGATCTGCAGGCGGCGGTTTTGGCGGTGGGCGGCGGAGACGACGATCTTCTCGAACTCGTCCGGGGAGAGCATGCCGGAGCAAGAGCAGGTGACGAAGATCCCGCCCGGCTTCACCATTTGCAGGGCCAGCTTGTTCAGGTCGTGATACTTGTTATGCCCGAGCTGGTCTTCGCGGCCGTGGATGAACTTCGGCGGATCGGCGATGACGAGATCCCACTGGCGGTTGTTCTCGATCATCGTGCGGGCCCAGGTGAAGGCGTCGGCATGCGTGAACTTGATCCGCTGCTGGTTGAGGTTCGCGTTGCGCTTGGCCATCTCGATCGAGACTTCATCGAGATCGACGGCGGTGACCTCGCTGGCACCCGCGAGCGCTGCACTGATCGAGAAACCGCCGGTGTAGCAGCAGAGGTCGAGCACGCTGCGGCCCTCGGCCATCGCGGCGAATTGCTTGCGGTTGTCGCGCTGGTCGCAGAAGAAGCCGGTCTTGTGGCCGCCCGCGGGGTCGATCTCGAAGGTCACGCCGTGCTCGCGGACCTTGAGCGGGCGGATTTTCTCGGAGAGCGGGTGGGACAGCGAAGGAATGCCCTCGATCCGGGCCAGATCGGGATCGACGCGGATGTGCGCCTTCTCCGTGCCGAATGCCTCGTGAATCGCGGGCACCCAAGCGTCAAGGCGCTGCCAGGCGGCGAGGTTCGTCACCTCCAGAGACATCACCTTGCCGAACTTGTCCGCGACCAGGCCGGGGAGTTGGTCGGCATCGGCGTGGATCGCGCGGTAGGCCTCGGTTTCCGCATCCAGCTTGAAGACCTCGCGGCGCAGGGAGGCGGCGCGGTGGATGGCACCGATGAAAAAGTCTTCCTCCAGAACCTCGCTGCCGTGGTCGAAAACCCGTAGCGGCATGCCCGCCTTGGGATTCCAGAAGGCGCTGCCGAAGGGCTTGCCCTCCTTGTCGATGACTTGGACGAGCGAGCCCGCCCTGGCATCGCGCGAAACCTCCCCGATCATCCGGGGCCAAATCGCGGGGTGGTAGCTGAAGTATTTGAGGCGGACCGTCGGCACGCAGGCAGCGTGGGACGGGCGGAACGAAATGTTCAATCAAAAGCTGCCAGCACTATACCGGCCTCAAGATCCGGAGGGGCCGAGAAATTTGCGCTCCTTCAGCCAGTCCTCGAACCTCACGATCCACTGGCTCTCCGGGGAAGTCCTGCCCGGCCGGTAGCCGAAACCGTGTCCGCCGCCGGAGTAAAGGTGGAGTTCCACCGGGACCTTGGCCGCCTTGAAGTCCAGATACACCTTCGTCAGCCCTTCGGAAATATCGGGCCGGTCGTTCGAGGAAGCGGCCAGGAAAGCTGGCGGCGATTCCGCGAGGGGAACGATCCGGTTCGAGCGGCCGGGGTAGATCAGCGCTTGGAAATCCGGGCGGTCGCTCTTGTCCGCGGCGAACTTCATGCTGGAGAGCGCGCAGACCTCGCCGCCCGCGGAAAAGCCCATCACGCCGACCGCATCGGGCCGGATGTGCCACTCGGCGGCGCGGCTGCGGATCAGGCGGATCGCCTGCTGCATGTCCGGGACGGCATGATCGTCCACGGTGTAGGTTGAGCCTTCTTCCTTCGCGAGGCGGTATTTGAGGACGAAGGCGGCGATCCCGTGCTCCGCCAGCCATTCGGCGACGTTGCTGCCCTCATGGGTCACACACAGGATGGAATGCCCGCCGCCCGGTGCGACGATCACCGCGACGCCGGTGGCCTTGTCCGCCGCGGGTAAATAGGGCGTGATGGACGGCTTGTGGACATTGGAGATCATCAGCTCGCCACCGCCGGATTTCTTCACGATTTCCTCGCCGGTCTTGCCCTCGGAACCGGGCGCGCCGTTGGGGTAGATGAGGATTTCCTCGGCGTGGAGGGGGAGTAAAAAGGCGAGAGAGAGAAGGAGGGTTTTCATGGGTATTAGAGAGCGTTCCGAATACGGTGGTACGGAGTCCCGCCTTTAGGCGGATGAAGATGTCCTTGCAGATGGCTCCACCAGAAAGCACCGGGTAAGGCCGACGACAGGGGTGCTGCGTCCGCCTGAAGGCGGGACTACGTACCCTTGGTGGCGTGCCTTCGGGGACCGTTCCATGGGGGGCGTGCAAGATGTTAGACCACCGCCAATCTCTCCGTGCTATCCCCGAAGCGCTCCATCTGCGGCACGCCCATGGCATCGAGCATGTTCAGGTAGAGGTTGCACATCGGCGTGGAAGGGTTGCTGCGGAGAGCTCCGGGATTGAAGGCCCCGCCGCCATTGCCGGCCAGGACTACCGGCAGGTTGGCATGGGTGTGGCGGTTGCCGTCGGAGTTGCCGCAGCCGTAGACGATCATCGAATTGTGCAGCACCGATTGGCCGTCGGCATCCTGTTTCGATTCTAACAAGGTGAGGAACTCCGCGAAGCGCTCCGCGTAGAAGCGGTCGATCATCTTGACCTTCTCGATCATGTCCTTGTCCTCCCGGTGGTGGGACAGGGAGTGGTGACCCTCGGCGACATTGATCTCCGGGAAAGAGCGATTGCTGCCGTCGCGGGCCAGCAGCATCGTGGCGACCCGCGTGGCATCGGTCTCGAAGGCCAGCGCGGTCATCTGGAACATCAGCTTGATGTAATCATCATACGCCTTCGGGATGCCTTCGGGAGTCGCCATCGCGGGATCGGGGATGTTCGTGAAGCCCTCGGCGGTTTCGATCTGCTGCTCGATCTCGCGGACGCCGGTGAGATACTCGTCCATCTTCGCCTTGTCGCGATTCGTGAGCTGGCTTTCGAAGGCCTTCGCGTCCTCCATCACGAAGTCGAGCACCGAGCGCTGCTGCGAGCGGCGCAGGGCCAGGCTCGCGCCGCGCTCGCCCGGGCTGCCGGAGCCGAAGAGGCGCTCGAAGATCAGCCGCGGATTCGATTCCGGAGAAAGCGGCGAGGTCGGCGTCCGCCACGCGAGGTTCGCTTCGTAGGCGCAGGAATAGCCGGAATCGCAGCCACCGGACTTGCGGTGCGGATCGCAGGACATTTCCAGCGAGGCGAAGCGGGTATTCTTCCCGATATGCTGCGCGGCGATCTGGTCGACCGAGACGCCCGCATAAATGTCGCTGCCGGCAGTCTTCTTCACGCGCACGCCGGTCAGGAAAGTGCCGTTGGCGCGGGCGTGATCGCCGGCCCCGTCGTTGCCCGGATCGGCATTCAAGTGCTCAAGTCCCGAGAAGACCTGCACGCGGTGCTTCAGCGGATTCAGCGGGGCGAGCGTGTTCTCCAAATTGAAATTGGCACCGCTCCCGGAAGCCGACCAGTGGCTTTGGATCGCGCCGTTCGGGAAATACAGGAATGCCATCCGCAGCGGCGCACCGCTGGCGGTGGTGCCGAAGCGCGCAGGCCCGGCGGCGGCCATCGCGCGGGGCATGAAGGCTTCGAGCGAGGGCAGGGCGAGGCAGGCTCCCATGCCGCGGAGGAAGCGGCGGCGGTTGGTGGCGGCGTTCATGTCGAGGGTCGTTGGCGTTTTTGGAACGGGGCGGATTCGATGATGCCCGTGATGACGGTGGAAAACTTGCCGCCGCTGGCTTCCAGCTTCTCTACGATAGCATCGACCGTGGTGATGTCGCCGGGCTCGGGCCCGCGACCGATGGCGTAGGTCAGAAGCTTCTCCGTCAGGCAACGATAGTAGTCCGCACGACGGGCGGTCACCAGCAGGTGTTTCAGCTCGCGGACATCGGCGAATTTCTCGCCGGTGATGAGCTGGCCTTCCGGGGAAGCGAGCTGCTGGCCGCGCTCCTTGTCGCGCCACAGGCCCATCGCGTTGAAATTCTCCAGCGCCAGCCCGAGCGGGTCCATGCGGTTGTGGCAGGATGAGCAGAGCGGCTGCTCGCGGTGCAGCGCCAGCGCGTCGCGCAGGGTCAGCTCCTTGCCGTCGGCACCCTTTTCGGAGGCTTCCAGCGCGGGGATATTCGGCGGTGCGGGCGGGGGAGGGGTGCCCAGAATGTTATCGAGGATGAAGAGGCCGCGTTTCACCGGCGAGGTCCGGGTCGGATTCGAGGTCACCGCAAGTACGGAACCCATCGTAATAATCCCGCCGCGCGGGCTATCCGGCGGCAGCTTCACCAGGCGCATGTCACCGCCATCCACGCCGGGCACGCCGTAGTGATTGGCCAGCTCGCCATTCAGGAAGGTCGAATCGGTTTCGATCAATTCCAGCACGCTGCGGTCCTCCTTGAGCAAGTAGCGGAAAAACATCTCCGCCTCCTTGCGCATCGCCGTGCGCAGGGATCCGCTGAATTCCACCCGCCGGCCGTTGCCGCGGAACTTCGCGCGCATCTGCTTCATTTCCTCGCGCAGGGTGGCGACCTTCGCTTCCTCTCCGGCCTTCTGCGCCTCATCAATCTCCTTGTTCAGGCGGCGGAAGGTCTGGAAGCGCTCGGTGTTCTCCCTCTCCGTGCCCGAGTCGCGGGAAAGAACCACCCGGGCATCGATGCTCACGCTCTCGACATCGCGGGTCTGCAGCCACTGCCCGGCGAAGTTCTTCACGAACTCGTCCGAGCGTTTGTCTTCGAGCATCCGCTCGACCTGCTCGCCCAGCTTCTTCCTCAACTCGCCGTGTCCCGCGAGCCGCAGCAGGGTCTCGTCCGGCATCGTCGACCACAGGAAGTAAGAGAGTCGGGAAGCCAGCGCATACTCGTCGAGCAGCGGATGCTCCGCCGGATCCTTGGTCGGCTGCGTGCGCTCCATGCGGAAGAGAAAACGCGGCGAGGCAAGCACCGCCGAGATCGCTCGGGCGATCCCCTTTTCAAAGGTTCCGCCCGGAGCTTCCGCCGATTGCTTCGCGATCGCCACCAGTTTGAGCACCGTAGCCTCGTCCACCGGTCGGCGGAAGGCCTTGCTCGCGAAGCGGCGCAGGATTTCCACCGCGTAGTCCTGCCGCTCGCCGGGATCGGAGGGCACATCGTCGCGGGTGAAAAAGCGCTCGTAATTCGGCGGGTGGACCGTGTGCTCCGGCTCCATCGGGCCGATCAGCGTGATCCCGCTCAGGTGCAGGTTCACGCTCGGCGGGCCGTCGCCGAGGTCGGGCGGCTGCTGCGACTTGTCCACCAGCGGCGCGAGCGTGAGCTGGAGCGGGTAGGTGCCGGCCTCCCACTTCACCTCGAGGCTCGATTCCATCTTTTGCCCCGGGCTCCACTTCAGCTCCTGATCCAGCAGTTTCTTGCCATTGACGCTCCAAGTGCCGGTCGCCCGGCCCGGATCGTAGGAAAAGGAACCGCGGGCAGTTGCATTCAAGATCACCCGGTAGGTCCCCGGCGTCTTGATCTCGAGCTGCGCGGTCAGGTCGGCGGGGTCGTAGAGGGACAGCTGGTATTCCCAGTCGTTCTCCCCGCGCTCGCCTTGGCCGCGGAACATGCCCGCGGGGTAGTTCCGCTGCGCGGTCACCCGGTTTTCCAGAGGCAGCCCCTTGGCCACGATCGTCTCCGCGGCCTGCAGGTATTTTTCCAGCAGGAGAGGGGAGGTGCTGAGCACGTCGCCGATGTTGTCGAAGCCGTAGCCGGTGTCGTCCGCGGGGAATTCCTCGTCGGTGCGGAAATCGTAGCCGGTGAGGTCGCGGATCGTGTTCCGGTATTCGACCCGGTTGAGGCGGCGGAGGGTGACCCGGCCGGGATCGGGATTCGCAGGGTCCAGCTTCAGCGCGCCGCGCTTGATCCAGTCCTCCAAGGCCGCCACGTCCTCGGCGGAGGGCCGCTTCTTCTTGGCTGGCGGCATCATCCCCGAGCGGACATTATGCAGGGCGTGGACCCAGAGGTCCGTCTGCTTCATCAGCTCTGCCGTGCTGCCGAAGGTGTCAAAGCTCACCTTTCCCTTATCTTCGCCCTCGCCATGGCAGGAGAAGCAGTTGTCCTCCAAAATCGGGAGGATCTTTTCGTCGAAGGTCGCGGCAAAATCATCTCCCCGGGCGGCTGCGCAGAAGCACAGGCCCAAGGCCATTCGCAGGAGAAGCATGCGGGAGAGCACTAGGATTAGAACGCGGGAAAGTCGGAAAAGTCGCCGTCAGCCTGAAACGCGTCTGGGCGCGCGTTTCACTCACGATGACACGCTCAGGCTATGAGTCTTCCGACCTGCGGCGAATTCCACAAAAGACGCGCGTGTTCCCGCCGCACTTTTAGGGCTGCAAGACCACGCCTGCCTCTTCCAGCGCCAAGGCGGCCGCGCCGACCATCCCGGCCTCGTTGCCGAATCGCGCCGGCAAGATCATGAGGTGCTCCTTGAAGGGCGCGGAAAGCTGCGCGTAAAGGTGGGCCGTCAGCGGATTGAAGAGAATATCGCCCGCCTTCGCCACGCCGCCGCCGATGATCACCGCCTGCGGGTTGAGCAACCAGCAGCAGTTCATGATCGCGGTCGCCAGCTTCGCCGCCACGCTGTCCCAGATTCCCAAGGCGATCTCGTCGCCCAGCAGCGCCGCCTTCGCCAAGGCGGCCGGGGTGCACTCCGGGAGATGGCGCTCGATTCCGGCATCCAGATAGACCTGCCGTGCATCCGCCGCGATCTCGTTGTTGCCGACGTAATCTTCAAGAGCTCCGAGGTTGCCATAGGCACCGCGGCGGCCCTGCCAATCGATCGACATCTGGCCGATCTCGCCGGCCCCGAATTGCGCGCCGCGGACCATTTTGCCATTCGCGACCACGCCGCCACCGACGCCGGTGCCCAAGGTCAGTGCCACCAGGTGATTCAGGCCGCGCCCCGCGCCGCGCTTCCACTCGGCGTAGGCCATGCAATTGGCGTCGTTCTCCACGACCACCGGCAGATTCGTCGCTTCCGCCAGCTTCTTCTTGAGCGGGATCGCGGTCCAACCCGGCACGTTCGTCAGATTGTGGACGATGCCCTTTTCGAAATGGACGAAGCCCGGCACGCCGACGCCGATGGCTTCGATCCGGGGATGTCGATCCCGCAGGTCTCCGATTACCCGGAGCATGGCCTCGATCAGGGCCTCGGGCCCGTCGAAGTCAGGGGTGGAGACGGGCGGGGCTTGGTCGATGATGTTGCTGCGATACAGAACCCCGAATTTCACGGAGGTTCCGCCAAAATCGACACCGATGGCGAGTGGGGTTTCTGACATGGCTTGGCGACTACTTTGTAGACACTTCGAGCGTTCTTTGCACGTACTTTTATGCAAGATTGCGGATTGCGGCCAACCGCAAGCCTTCCAACGTGAGGTCCGGGTCGACCGCGCCGATCTCCGGCAGGCCGCGGGCGATCAGGGCGGCATCTCCGCCGGTGGCGATAATCACGGGTTTTCCGCCCATCTCCGCGCCCAGTTTGGCGAGGATCTCCCGGACCAATCCGCGGTAGCCGTAGACGGCTCCGGCGCGCATCGCTTCGACGGTGGATTTGCCGATCGCGGAGAGCGGCTCCTCCAGCTCGATCTGTGGCAAGAGGGCGGTGCGGCGGCCGAGGTAGTCCTGCATCGCCCCGAGGCCGGGGGCGATCACCCCGCCGCAATAGGCGGGTCCGGCGGCCACCACGTCGAAGGTCACCGCGGTCCCGAAATCGATCACGATCGCCGGCGCGCCGTGGCGGGCATTGACGCCGATGGCATTGGCTAGCCGGTCTGCGCCGATCTGTTCCGGGTTCGGGTAATCGATCTCCAGGCCCATGTCGCTGCGCCAGGTCAGGGGATGGAGCGGGCCGCGCGCCACGAGGTGATCGCGGAGAATCCGGGCCTTCTCCGGCACCACCGAGCAGAGCAGGGTGCCCTCGAATTCGAAACCCTCCAGGACCTTCTCCAGCGCGGCAGGGGAGATCTCGGGAGTCGGCAGCCAGGCGCGCTTCTCAAGCAGACCGTTGGCATCGCCGAGCGCGAACTTGGTGCGGGTATTGGAATTATCGACGAGCAGCCAGGGCATCGGGGAACTAGTTTACCAGCGGGTGGAATTGAAGACGCGGAAACCTCCGTCCGCAACGCGCGGCAGTGTATCGCCGCTACGGATCAGCAGGCTGCCATCATTCATTTCGAGCTTCAGCGGTCCGGCGAAGTCCGCGGCTTCCAACCAGAAGCTGAACACCAGTTCATCGACGCTGCCTTGTTCCTCGGGATTGGTGGCCTCCTCCGCGCTGGCCGCTCCGGCTTGGACGAAATTGGCGAGCTCCAACTGCTTCCCGCCCGAGGTCTTCAGGTGGATCGGCTTCAAGTAGTCCATTACCTCGCCCTTGCGGGGTTCCAGGAAGACCCTGAGCCAGAGGTTCGAGTGATCTCGCTCCACCATGCACTGCTTCACCGTGAACCGCGCCCCGGGATCGGGGCTCCAGTCATAGGGCCGGAACCACTGCCAGCCCGCGAAGATCACCGACACGCCAAGTGCCAGGAGGAGGAGCTTCATGCGGCGCGTCACCGCGGCGAGCGTCTAACGAGAGGCCGCTCGGGGGCAATCACCAATCATCAATCTTCCAATCATCAATCGAAGTGGCGCTGCGCGAAGAAATAGGGCGCTACCGCGTGAAGCGAGACCAACCGGCCTGGCTAACACCTCGCGAAGCGCCTCTCTTCGCCTCTTTCCGCGCAGCGGCAGTCCGATTGATGATTGGAAGATTGGTGATTGATGATTTCAAAGAAAACGGGCGGACCCTTCCAGGTCCGCCCGCCATGTGAGATGTTGTTATCGGGAATTCTTCAGTGTTCGTAACCACCTTCGCCGTGCTCGGCGAGGTCGAGACCGGCGTTCTCCACTTCGACATCCGGACGGAGGCCGAGGACCGCCTTCACGATCAGGGCGATCACCGCGGTGGCCACCACGCTCCAGATGATCGTCACGCCGACTGCCTTGAACTGGTTCATCAGGAGACCTTCCTTGAGGGGGCCGACCACCGAGTTCACCTTCTCGTCCGCGAAGACGCCGGTGAGGATGGCACCCAGGGTGCCGCCGACGCCGTGGACGCCGAAGGTGTCCAGCGCATCGTCATAGCCGAGCGCCTTCTTGAGGTAGGCGCAGGCTGCGAAGCAGACCACACCGGCGAGGACACCCATGATGACGGAGGAAGTCGCGGCGACGAATCCGGCGGCCGGGGTGATCACCACCAGACCGGCGACGATGCCGGAGCAGAAACCGAGCACGCTGGGCTTGCCCTTGAGCAGCCACTCGGCGAGGGCCCACGCCAGACCGGCGGTGGCGGCGCAGAGGGTGGTGGTCACGAAGGCATTGGAAGCGATCGCGTCGGCACCGAGAGCGGAGCCGGCGTTGAAGCCATACCAGCCGACCCAGAGCATGCCGGTGCCGACCATGCAGAGCACCATGCTGTGCGGGGTCATCGGCTCCTTAGGGAAGCCGTGGCGCTTGCCGAGGATGATGCAGAGCACCAGGGCGCTCCAGCCGGAGGTCATGTGAACCACGGTGCCGCCTGCGAAGTCGATCGCCTTGATGCCTGCGGCGACGCCGTCAGCATCGGTATTCAGGATGCCGCTCATGAAGCCGGTGCCGGACCAGACCATGTGGGCGAAGGGGAAGTAGACCGCGAACATCCAGATCAGGATGAAAACCATGATCGAGATGAACTTCATGCGCTCGGCGATGGCACCGATGATCAGCGCGGGGGTGATGATCGCGAAGGTCAGCTGGAACATCGCCCACATGCTGTCCGAAATCCACCAGTAGCCGAGGCCTGCGGCTGTCGGCTTGATGCCTTCGAACATCTTGAACGACATGTCGCCGATGAAAGGACCGGTGCCGCCGAAGCTGAGACTATAGCCGCAGAACCACCAGAGCGGGGTGATCATGCAGGCGCAGCCGAGACATTGGGCCATCACCGAGAGCACGTTCTTCTTGCGAACCAAGCCGCCGTAGAAAAGGGCCAGGCCGGGGAGCGTCATAAACAGGACCAAGGCCGTGCTGACCATCTGCCACGCGTTGTGGCCGGGGCCGGGGCCCGCGATCTTGGAAGTCCAGGTGGCATCTCCGTCCACGCCGGGCTGACCATTGGTCACATACTTTTCCAAATCCATCACGCGTTGCTCGAGCGTGGCGTCCGCAGGGGGAGCCTCCGCCGGAGCTGCGGGGGCCTCTGCCGGCGCCGGAGGGGGTGTCTCCTGCGCTCGGGCACTCGGTGCCAGGGGCAGGACCATCATTGCTGCGGCAGCAAACGCAAATGCGCCGCGTACCAATCGTGTTTTCAGGCTCATGTGACTCGGTTTCGGATGGATTGTGACAGCAGCCGGTCCGATCCGGCCCTAACTGCTGAACGTCCGAAAAGCAGACGCCGTGCCAAAGCCGATTTCAGGAAGTTCATCGTTGATGATGAATTACATGTGGAAAATAAGCGGCTTCCCCGAGCCGCGCCCTTCAAAGGTTGGCTCGCGTGCCCTAGGCGTATCATTCCCCGCCTCAAGGCCCGTCCGCGGGCGGCGTCACAAAGGCCGTTTAGACCGGCTCGTAGTTCACCCGGAAAAACTCCCGCCCGGGAGAGGGAAGTACGGGAGTGGTGAAGGTCCCCGGGCACGCTCTCGATCCATTCCTCACCGTCGAAACGGCTCCAAGGCTCATCGGATCCGAAGCGGAGGGTATGCCAGCCGCGCGGCCTTGGCGAAGATCCATTGCCCCGTATTGCTACGGGATTCTTTATTCTTCCGGCTTCACGGGGAACGCCGCACGTGATAGGAGATCGGGCATGAAGTTCCCGTTCGTGGCGGCCATGCTCGCCCTGTCGATGGTCTGCTTCCACTGCACTCAGGTCGAGCCCTTGCCGGGCTATCGCGATGAAGCGGTGGGGTTCCGGGGCGGCTCCGCGCTGCTACCCGGCCAAAGCCAGCCGGTCTCGGCCCCGTCCGGCGGCGGGAATCTGGCGCGCCGGATCAACCTGAAGGTGGACATGGTCCCCCGCGGAACCCATGGCCGCAAGGTGGTCCGCCCGATGCGCCCGCAATACATCACCATTCACTCGACGCAGAACTATACCGCCGGTGCGGAGCGGCATTCCCTCGCGCTCAAGCGCGGCGCGCTGCGCTCGGGGAAGCGGCCGGGCGGCAACCGCATCGGCTACCTGATCTGGCATTTCACCGTGGACGACAGTGTGGCGATCCAGCACATGCCGGTGACCGAGCAGGGCGAGCACGCCGACTTCGCCGGGCCGGGCAATCGCCTGTCGATCGGCATCGAGATGTGCGAAAATCGGGGCAACAACCTCTCCACGACCATCGAGCGCACCGCCATGCTCACCGCCAAGCTGATGCACGAGAACGGCATCCCGCTGAGCCGCGTGGTACCCCATTACCATTGGCCGCGGGCGGGCAAACATCCCGCGAACAAGAACTGCCCGCACTTCCTGATGAATAACGGCCGCCCCGGAGCCAAGTGGCGCGCCTTCCAAGCGCGGGTGAATTACTACTACAAGCAGTCCTACGAGGCGACCTATGTCGCCCGCTGATCCTGCCGGCCCCCGGCGCGAGCCTTCGCACGGCAGCCCCGGCAACCGCGATACCCTGCTCGATCCCGATCACTTCTACGTCTGCCAGCGCTGCACCGCCTGTTGCAAATGGCCGGGCGACGTGCGGCTCGAGGACGATGAAATCGCGCCCATCGCAGCCTTCCTCGGGATCGGCGAGGACGACTTCATCGCCCGCTACACCCGCCTGCGCACCAACCGCAAGGGCCTTTCCCTCATCGAGAAGGACAACCACGAGTGCATCATGCTGGAAGCCGGCGGCTGCCGCATCCACCCGGTCAAGCCGGGGCAGTGCAGCGGCTTCCCGAACAAGTGGAACTTCGCCGGCTGGCGGGAGGTCTGCGAAGCCAAGCCGGTGCCGATGGCCGACGCGCGGGCGAGGGGACTGGTCTGAACAAGAGAAAACCCGGACCGCGTGGCGGGCCGGGTTTCCGGGAAAAACTTGCAGCGGAAGGATTCAGCGGCGGCGGCGCAGCAAGCCGATGAAGCCGATCGCACCGAGCAGTACGGCCGCGGGTTCCGGGACGGCGGTGACTGTTCCATTGAGGGAAAAGTCGATGACGGAAGTATTAAGCGGATCGTTCAGATAGAAAGTTCCACCGGTATTGGTGGCTCCCCAAGCGACCAAGCGGAAGGTCACCGTCGTATCAGCGGCGATGTTCTGAAGCTCGGAGATACCGGTTAGGTCGATGGAAGCCTGCGCATTGCCTGAGCTGGTTGTCACCGCGCCCCAAGTGATGGCGGTTCCGATGTCTTGGAATTCGCCTGCATTGAGCTGGTACTGCCACTGGCCGGTCGAAGGGCCGGTTCCGGAGCGCCGGATATTGTAGGCACCGATATCCGACAGGGAGAGTTCGTAGTCCGCGTCGGGCGCGATCGTGAAGGTTGCGAATTCATTCGCCGCCACGGCTGTGGCGAAAGAGGGCGTCACAATGACGAAATCGTTGCCGCCCCAACCATTGGCAGCACCCGTTCCGGTGGTTCCGATGCCGCTACCCCGGGTCAAACCGCCGGCGGTCACGTTCGCGAAGGTCGTGGTTGCCGAGAGGGGCGAAGCGCCGAAATTATTGGTTCCGCCAGCCATCGGATCGAAATCCCAAGCCGCGATGACCGCAGCCTGAGAAGTTGCGGCAAGCACAAGACTCAGAATGGACGCTTTCAGGAGGGGCAGCGATTTCATGGGGGAGTGTATTAGTGGCGGCGGTCGGGGAATTTACCGTCCAATGAACTGTTCATGTGAAGCATGGCCGGTGCCACGCGGAAACAAAAAACCTCATCCGTGACGAATATGTCGCACGCTCAGAACGAAACGAAAACGGCCTTCCCCGCAAAGGGAAAGGCCGTCTCGGAAAATTGGGATCAATTCGCGCTCAGGTCGCCTGCTCGCCGCGAGCCATCACGACCTTGCCGGTGCGCACGGTCTCGATGATTTCGAAGAGGGAGAACATCCCCACCGCCGCGTCCACCTTCGGGCTGTCGCCGGTGATCATGACGATCATCGAGCCGGGCGTCAGGTCCACGGTCTTGCCGCCGAAGTGTTCGGTGATCTGGAGCGCTTGCGAACGGTCGGCAGGGGAGCACTTGATCTTGATCAGGATCATCTCCTTGGTGACCGAGTCCGCCGAGGTGTGCTCGAAGCAGTGGATCACATCGATCAGCTTGGAGACCTGCTTGATGATCTGGTCCAGCCCCTGCGGGTCGCCGCTGATGCCGATGGTCATCCGCGAGAAATTCGCGTTGCGGCCCTCGGAGACCACCAGCGAGTCGATATTGAAGCCGCGGCGCGAGAAGACCTGGCAGATGCGCATCAGGACGCCCGGCTCGTTGTTCACGAGGATGGAGAGCGTGTGCATTGCCCCGCGGCGGGGAATCATGCCGCTGCCGGGAGCTTCGGTGGTGACGATGGTTTGATTCACGAAAAGTTTGCTAGTGGGAAGTTTTCAGTTTTCAGGAAACAGCCGGAGCGAGGAGCCGTGCCGCGTCCCCAGGGCTGTTCCCTGAAAACTGAACACTGAAACCTCGCAAACTCTGATTTTCACGTGGAACCCACCGGCTTGGCCATCTTGGTCTTAGGGGCCTCGGTGATCATGTCTTCGAGGGCTGCACCGGCCGGGATCATGGGGAAGACGTTGTCGGTCTTCACACACTCGGCGTGGATCAGGATCGGGCCCTCGTTGTAGGCCAGCGCCTTCTCAAGCTGCTTGGTCACGTCGGCCGGACGCTTGATATACACGCTGGGGATGCCGTAGGCGGCGGCCAGCTTGCAGAAATCCGGGTTGCCGATCAGGTCCACACCGCTCTCGCGGTTGTCGAAGAAGAGTTCCTGCCACTGCCGCACCATGCCGAGGTAGTGGTTGTTCAGCACCACGATCTTCACCGGAAGCTTGTGGATGGCGGCGGTGGCCAGTTCGAACAGGGTCATCTGGAAGCCGCCGTCGCCGGAGATCGAGATCACCGTCTTCTTCGGGTGCGCGAGCTGCGCGCCGATCGCCGCCGGGAAGCCGAAGCCCATGGTGCCGGCACCGCCGGAGGAGAGCCAGTGGAAGGACTCGCTGTTCTTATAGAACTGCGCGGCCCACATCTGATGCTGGCCCACGTCGGTGGAGACGATCGCCTTGCCTTCGGTGAGTTCGTAGAGCTCGTCGATCACCTGCTGCATCCGCAGGCCGCCCTGCTTCTTGTAAGTGAGCGGGAACTTCTTCTTGTAGCCGTCGAGCTTGGCCAGCCAATCGCCGGTCTCAAGCGGGCCGATCTTCTCGTTGATCTCCGCCAGCGCGGCCTTGGCATCGCCCACGATCATCACGTCCGGCCGGATCATCTTGTCGCCCTCGGCAGGATCGATGTCGATGTGGATGATCTTGGCGTCCTTGCAGAACTTGGCCGGATTGCCGATGATCCGGTCGTCGAAGCGGGAGCCGATATTGATCAGCAGGTCGCACTCGCACATCGCCTTGTTGGCGTAGGCCGTACCGTGCATGCCGAGCATGCCCAGCGAGAGCGCATGGGTCTCCGGGAACACGCCCTTGCCGAGCAGGGTGGAAGTCACCGGTGCACCGAGTGTTTCGGCCAGGTAGCGCAGTTCCTTGTCCGCGCGGGCGATCATCGCGCCTTGGCCAGCCAGGATCACGGGCCGTTTGGCCTTCATCATCATGGCCGCGGCTTCCTTCACCAGATCGCGGTCGATCTTGAAGGCACCGCTCGGATCGTAGCCGGGCAGGTTGAAGGGCGGGTTCATCGGCCCGTTGAAGGGGCCTTGGGAAATGTCCTTCGGGATGTCGATCAGCACCGGGCCGGGGCGGCCGGTGGTGGCGATGTGGTAGGCTTCGCGGGCGATCCGCGGCAGCGAGTTGGCGTCCTTCACCAGGTAGTTGTGCTTCACCACCGGCATCGTGATGCCGAAGATGTCGGCCTCCTGGAAGGCGTCCTTGCCCAGCATCCAGGTCACCGTCTGGCCGGAGATCACGATCATCGGCACCGAGTCCATCATCGCGGTCATCAGGCCGGTCACCGTGTTGCCGGCCCCCGGGCCGGAGGTCACCAGCACTGCGGCCGGCCTGCCGGTCGCCCGGGCATAGCCATCGGCCATGTGCACCGCGCCTTGCTCGTGGCGGACGAGAATGAACTTCATCTTCGTCTTGACCGTCTCGAGCGCGTCGAAGATTGGGATGGCCGCTCCACCGGAGTAGCCGAAAATGTACTCGATACCGAGGTCATCGAGTGTTTTGATTAGCGCTTGGGCACCGTCGAGTTTCTCCTTGCTCATACCAAAATCGGGTTGGGACGGGCAAAGTGGGGTGTTTTCGCGCAACGGGCAATGCGAAAATGAGGGTATTTCGGGCGAAATTGCGAAATCATGGAATGCCCTCTCCTGAAAATCGCCGTTTCCGGGGTGAAATCGGCCCTTCATCATCTGGCGCTCCATGAAAGTCGACCGGCTTGACCCGTCTGTGAAACATGTTAATCTTCCCGCTGTGAAAACGATGACGGTGCGTGACGTCCGCCAGCACTGGCCCGAGGCCGAGAAGGCTTTGGAAACGGAGTCCGTGATCATCATTACCCGCGATGGCAAACCGGTGGCCCGCTTGCTGCCCATCGAACCCGAGCCGGACACCCGGCCGCGATTCGACCCGGAGGAGAACCATCGCTGGCTCACTGAAACTTGGGGCGAGCACAGTGGAATCGATACCCTGAAGGCGCTCCAGGCGGACCGCGACGAACGGAAGCTCCTATGATCTACATGGATACCAGCAGCTTGCTGAAGCTGGTAATATTGGACGATCATACTCTGGCGCTCGTTGAGGCGCTCCAGAAGGAAGAGTCGATCGTTGCTTCAGCTCTCACCCAATTGGAGTTCAGCGTGCAGTTGCGTGGCCTGATGCTGGGGGGAAGCCTTCGACCCAAGTCGATGCAGCAAGCAGGCGAAAGACTCTCGCGAATGTTGCAAATGTCACCTTACATCAGCCGCTCCCTTTCAGGCACAGTCTTCTCTACTGCACTTGGCCAGCACGAGAGCGCTAAGATCCAGTGCCGCTCCCTCGACCGCATCCACCTCGCGGCGATGGCCGAGTTCGGAATCACCCGCCTGATGACCCACGATCTCCGACAGGCAACTGCGGCAAAAGAACTGGGCTACGAAGTCCTTTCCCCGGGTCTCTAGCGCCCGAACAAATCGCAGCCCGGAGTTCGCAACCCGGCGACATTGCCACGTGACGATCCGGCCATCTGTCGGCGATAAGAAAGCTGTCCTGCCGGCGCGGTCGGTCGTAGGTAGATTGAACCTGCATGACAGCCCCTTCCGAAACCAGGGATCCATTCGAAGAACCCCGCAGCCGCTCCGGCGTGCTCGGCTGCGAATTCCAAGGCGAGGTGGTGCCGATGCTTCTGCGCCACGCCGAGGTCCGCGCCGCGGCGAAGGATTGGCAGACCTTCAGTTCCGACGCACCGTTCCGCGTCCCGATCCCTTCCGAGGAAGACATGCGGACGGTGCGGCAGTTGCCGATCGAGACCGACCCGCCGCAGCACAGCGAATACCGCGAGATCGTGGAACCCTTCTTCAAACGGCCGAAGGATCCGGAATTCGTCGGCCGCGTCGAGCGGCTGGTGAAGGAGCTGTTAGAAGACGCTCTGGCCCGTGGATCGACCGAGATCGTCCGGGACTTCGCGCTGCCCCTGCAATCGCGGGCGCTGACCTATCTTCTGAACGTCCCCGAGTCCGAGGCCGATACCTGGATCGGCTGGGGCGTCCACGTCTTCAAGGACGGCAGCGATGGCGAGGTGAAGGGTGCCGCGCTGGAGCGCTACATCCATGCGCAACTCAACCGCGCCGAAGCCGCACCGGATGAGGACTTCTTCAGCGCCCTCACCCGGGCCGAATACCAAGGCCGTCGCCTGACCCGCGACGAGATGGCGGGCTTCGCCAACCTGACCTTCGCCGGCGGGCGCGATACCGTGATCCACACCGTCTCATCGGTCATCGCCTACCTCGCCGGGCACCCGGACGCCCTGTCCTACCTCCGCGGGGACTCGAAGCGGGTTATCCACGCCAGCGAGGAATTCTTCCGCGTCTTCATGCCACTCACCCACATCGGGCGCGTCTGCCCCGCGGGCACGGATCTCCACGGGCTGGAAGTGAAGCCGGGCGACCGGGTCTCCCTATGCTGGGCCTCCGCGAATCATGACGAGACCGTCTTCGAGAAGCCGCACGAGGTCCGCCTCGACCGCAAACCGAATCCCCATCTCTCCTTCGGCTTCGGCACCCACATCTGCCTTGGCGCGGCGCATGCCCGCCTGCTGGTAAGGGTCCTGTTAGAACAGCTCGCCGGAAGGGTGGGGCAGCTCGAAGTCCTCTCCGCGGTGCCGCACGTAGAAAGAGAATCCGCTTACCAGCGTTGGACGGGTTTCGGGGAATTGGTGGTGAGGATGACAGCGAGGCCCCACGGCTAGCTCTCGCGCACACCTCTTTCCAAATTCCTCAGCAGCCCCCCGCACGCGTCCTCCATCAGATCCGCCACCTCCTCGAACCCCCGCTGTCCCCCATAATAAGGATCCGGCACACGCGGGGCATCATGTGTCTCGCAATATTCCACCAGCAAACGGATCTTCGCGCTACGACTCCCGTCGCGATCAAGGCGCCGCACATCCGCAAGATTCTCCTCATCGGCCACCAGGATCAAATTGAAGTCGTCGAGATCGCCCGCGGTGATCTGCCGCGCCCGCCCGAAGACCGGGTAGCCCCGCGCCTTCAGCGTCGCCGCCATCCGCGGATCCGGCCCGTTTCCCGTGTGGTAGCCGATCGTTCCGGCGGAATCCAGCTCGACCGAATCCGCCAAATCGCTCTCCCCGAGCATCTTTTTACAGACAATTTCGGCCGCCGGCGAACGACAGATGTTGCCCATGCAGACAAACAGGACACGGAACGGCTTGCGATTGGCGGACATCGGATGGAGAAGCAGGGCGATGCTCCGTTTTTCCGTGCTGGCGGCAATCGCAAAGCTGCTGCTGGGATCCGCCCTGGCGGCCCCGAATGTCGTGATCGTGGAAAGCGGCGACACGCCAGCCGCTTGGCAGAAGGGAAAGCTCCCCGCGGAGGCGACCCTGCTGGAGAACTTCCACGTCAGCCCGCTGCCCGAGGCCACCCGCGCCGCGCTGCTCACCGGCCAGCACGAATTCCGCTGCGGGCTCGGCGACCGCAGCACCGGTCGCAGCCGCATGCGGCCCGGCATCCCCACCATGCCGGAAATATTCCGCGCGGCGGGCTATCGCACCGCGTTCATCGGTTCCTGGGGCCTCGGCGAGGCCTATCCCTGCCGCCCGGAGGACCGCGGCTTCGATGACTTGGTGAGCCACGGCGGCGGCCTGATCGGCTGCACGCCGGACTACTGGGGGAATGGCCCCGGCAGCCTCGCGGGCCTGCGCCACAAGTCCGGCTGGGAAAAGACGACCGGCAGCGCCGCCGAGGCCTTTATCGCGGAAGCCGGACGCTGGCTCGACGAGCGCATCACCGCAAAGGAACCATTCCTCCTCTACCTCGCCACCGGGGAATACTCCGGCGCTTGGCCCGCGCTGCTCGCGAAACTGCCCGGGGACACCATCGTGGTCGTGCTAAGCAAACCGGCTGTCACCCCCGCTTTCCAAGAGGCGGAAACCCGCCAATCCTGCACGATCCGCTGGCCGGGGAAGATCCCGGGCGGCAAGAAGGTCGCCGGCCTGACTTCCCCTCTTGATCTGCTGCCGACCCTGACCCACCTCTGCGAGGTCACGAAGCCCGCGGGCTGGACCGGCGATGGCATCGATCTTTCCGAAGTGCTCCAGGGCAAGGCCAAGGTCCCCGCGGATCGCATGGTCTTCACCCAGCTTGGAAACTGGCGCAGCGATGAGGCCGCAGGGCGCTTCCGCGGCAGGGACTTCGCGGTTCAGGACGGGCGCTGGCGCCTCAGCGGTCTGGAACTCACCGATTTGGCGAGCGATGAGCCCGGGAAGAATGTCTTCAGCGAGCACCCGCAGGAAATGCAGCGACTCCTGACCGAGTACGGCCGCTGGTGGGATTCCGTGCTGCCCGCGCTGCGCGAGCCGGTCCGCTACGTGATCGGCGCGGAGCAGGCACCCATGGTCAAGCTCACCGGCTACGACTGGTGGCCCTCCCGCGAGAACGGGGCCGAGGGAGCCGGCGCGGTGATCTCCCAGGATTTCATCCGCAAGTTCCTGCAGGACGCCCAAGTGGCCAAGACCCGCAATGAACTGCCCTCCACCTCGGGCCATTGGCGGCTGGAGGCGGCGCGGGAGGGGAACTACGAGATCCTCTTCAGCCTGCTTCCGCCCGAGGCCTCGCCAGAGGAGCGGCGCGCCCTGTCGATCCTGCGCAAGGGCATCGCCCATCTCCGCGCCGGGCAGGAGGAACTGCGGCTGGAAATCCGGGAAGGTGCCAGCGGCTTCCGCGTGCCGATGGACCTGGAGGCCGGGCCGATCGAACTGGAAATCTGGTTCGACGGGCAATTGCTCAACGAGCGGATCGCCGGGGCCTTCTTCGCCAGCATCGAGTACAAGGGCCCCCGCAAGGCCCCGAAAACCGAGCTGAAGCCGAAGCTCCAGAAGTGAAAATCCGGCGCAACTTTTGTTGCAAGAAAGGGTTCACTGCCTCCGGAGATCATTCCCGCCACGTCATGAAAAACACCGCCACCATCGGAATCGCGGCCCTGCTTGCAGGAGCCGCCGGAGGCTACCTCGCCGGCAAGGCAGGCGTCTCCGAGGACAACAAAGCCATCGAAGCCAAGGCCGAGGCCTTGAGCAGCGGCAAGACCACCCGCACCACTTCCACCGCCGCCTCGGAAAACGTCAAGGGCCCGCGGGACGTCAGGGACGCTCTCAGCAAGCCGAGCCAACTGTCGCGCATGGAGGCTCTGATGGACCTCTACGCCGGCATGGGTGCCGATCAGCTCAAGTCCGAGGCCGAGAAGCTCGCAAGCCTGTCCGGTGCCGAGCGCATGATGGCTTCCTTCCTTCTCTTCGGCCGCTGGGGTGAAGTCGATCCGCAGGGCGCGCTCGCCTATTCCAATACGATCGGCTTCGGCGGTGCCTTTGCTCGCCCGACCATCCTCCAGAGCTGGGCCAGCAGCGATCCCGAGAATGCCGCGAAGTATTTCAGCGAAAACCCGAATGAATTCCGCGGCATGGGCGGTCCCGGTGGCGGCGGCTTCGGCGGCGGCGATGGTGCCGGCGTGATCGCCGCGGAGTGGGCCAAGCTCGATCCCGAGGCCGCGCTGACCTGGGCCAAGGGCCTGACCGGCCGCGACAAGGGGGCCGCGCTCAATTCCGTGATCGGCCAGATGGCTGCCACCGATCCGACCAAGGCCGCAGGCATCGCGGCAACGCTCGATGCGGAAGACCAGCCCCGCGCCTACAGCGAGATCGCCGGCAAGTGGGGCACCACCGATTTCGCCGCGGCGGAAGCATGGATCGGCACCCTTCCGGCCGATGCCCGCGACCGCGCCATGGCTTCCGCGCTGGAGAGCTATGCGAATACCGATCCCGCCGCCGCCTCCCTCAAGGTGGCGAACATGGCCGCCGGTGAACAGCGCGACGAGGCCGTCGGCAACATCGCCGAAGCCTGGGCCCGCAAGGATCCCTCGAAGGCCGCCCTCTGGGTCGCCCAGCAGCAATCCGAAGACATCGACGACGCCATCCGCCCGGTCATCGCGACCTGGACCGGCAGCGACAGCGCCGGTGCTCTCGCCTTCATCCAAAGCCAGCCGCAGGGCGAGCTTCGCGACGAAGCGACCTCGACCTACATCTGGTCGAACCGCAACGGCGACCCGCAAACCTCGCTCCAACTCGCCGAATCGATCTCCGACGAAGGTAACCGCAACCGCAGCATCGGCATGTCCGTGATGCGCTGGATGGAGCAGGACCGCGCCGCGGCAACCGCTTACGTGCAAAGCTCCACCAGCCTGAATGAAGAGACCAAGCAGCGCCTGATCGAAGGCCGCGGCTGGGGTGGGAATCGCCGGCGCGGCGGCAACTGAGCCATCCGTTAGTTCCAGACCATTTGACAAGGCCGCAAGGGACGCGAACCGTCCCCTGCGGCTTTTTTCATGTGGAGTGCCCCGGATACCTATGCCATCGCGCGGATCGACTTGCCCCGTGCCGGAACCCACGGCTGGCAAGTGCGGCTCCAGCGGCGCGGCGTGAAGTACGGCAAATTCTTTGCCGACGGGGTTCATGGCGGCATCACCGAGGCCTATGAGGCCGCCCGCGGCTGGCGGGATGCCGTGATCGCCCGGATCACCGCGGAGGAGAATCTCACCCGGATCTGCCGCCGATCGCCGCGGAATTCCTCCGGCGTGGTCGGCGTCTCGAAGGTCTGCGTGATCTCTGCGAACGGTGCCAGCTACTGGTTCTGGCAGGCCACCTGGTGCCCCGCGCCCGGGGCCCGCCGCTGCGTGAAGTTCTCCGTGAAGCGCTACGGGGAGAAGGCCGCCTTCCGTCTGGCCGTGGAGGCCCGGAAGATCGGAGCGGGCTTGTGAGTGCCTAAAGAGCTCGACCCGCCATCAAGGGTAAGTAGTCCCGCCTCAGGCGGACGAAGGACGGGAAATGACGCCACTCACCCCGACGCCCCCCATATTCCCGGATTTGAAGCTTGGAAGTCAGCGGACCGCTCCGCGACAGTCCCGGCATGTTCAGCGCCAGCAAGCTCACCGATGACCAGAAGTCCGCCCTCCGTCTCTGGGCTGCCGAGGGCGCGTCGATCGCCGATCTGCAGAAGCGCCTGAAAGACGAATTCGAGATCGGCATCACCTACATGGATGCCCGTTTCCTCGTGCTGGATCTGGGCATCGAGCTCATTGAGCCGGTGAAGGATGAGAAGAAGCAAGACCCCTTGCTCGATAACCCGGTTCCTCCCGGCACCGTGAGCGTGACCGTCGATAACATCTCGCTGCCCGGCGCCCTGATCTCGGGGAAGGTCGTCTTCTCCGATGGTGAGACCGGCATCTGGATGCTGGATCAAAGCGGACGCCCCGGCCTCGATCCCGACACTCCGGGCTACGAGATGAAAAAAGAAGATATTGCGGAGTTCCAGAAGCAGCTCTCCGAGCTGGTGCGCAGGCACGGGTATTGAGCGAAGGTGGTGGCGGGTCGAACAAGGTGCGACCCCACTGGGACCGCCGGGCACCGCCTCAAGGACGGCTCTACCGCTGGGAGCGCGGAGCCTCCGGCCCGCAGGGTGGTCCCTCGGTGAGCCGGCACGGAAAGGAGGGCAGCAAAGCGACGGCGCTATCCATATCCGCCCGCGGCCTGACCGCCGCGGCATCCCGGGTTGCTTCTGCGGGCCGGTGGCTCCGCGCTCCCGGCGGTAGAGCCGTCCGCGCCGCATCACGGAGACAAGGGTAACAGCTCTGACAACCTGTCACCAGAGGAGCGACGCAGTGTCTCTCCATAGAGCCACACTGTCACGTGGATACTCACTCCTCTTTCTAAACTGCACCTGAACACCAGTGATTTATGCCTATTTTACCCATGGCACCCGCCCTGCGATACAGCTCCCTGTAACACGGAATCACCGCGGCGATGAGACGGCCCGCATCGCTTCCCGAATAACTCTGAAACAGCCGTCTCGACTCAAACAAACCAAACCGAACTAGCTATGAAATTACTGACTCACTGGAACCCCCTCCGCGACATCCAGGACTTCAACCGCGTCCTGAACGCCTTCCAACGCCCGGCCGCCAGCTGTGAAGGGAAGCGCGAACCGGCCACGGCCCTCGCCGAATGGGTGCCGGTGGTGGACGTCATGGAGGACGAGAAGGAATACCTGATCAAGGCCGAGCTGCCGGAAGTGCAGAAGGACAAGGTCAGCGTCGTCGTCGAAAACGGCCGCCTCACCATCAGCGGCGAACGGAAGTTCGAGAAGGAAGAGAACGGCGCGAAGTACCACCGCGTCGAGCGCTCCTACGGCAGCTTCCTGCGCAGCTTCAACCTGCCTGAAAATGCCGACCCTGAGAAGGTCGAGGCCGACTTCAAGGACGGCGTGCTAAGCGTCCACCTCGGCAAGCAGGAAAAGGCCAAGCCGCGCCAGATCGACGTGAAGATCGACTGATTGATTGATTTCCAGGGATCGTTGTTGGAGGGATTCATGGGCCCGCCGCTGCCGTCGCAAGACGGGGGCGGCGGGTTTATGTTTGGCTCTCCGCCAGATTTGCTGATGGATCACGATACGTCTGCCCACGAGGGCGGCGCAGCCGCTTTGGAGTGCGGCGGGTATCGCCGCTTTCGTGCGGTCTGGAATGGAGATCGCCGTATTGAATTCGCCTCTGCGCCGCCCCCTGACGGAACGGTAGGCGGAATTCCAAAAGGGGAAACGAAGGGATGGATTCGTGACGGCGTTCTCAGGCACGCATCGCAGGAAAGCGGCGATACCCGCCGCACTCCCGAGTAACAAGAATTATAACCCTTTGGTTTTCAGTAAAACCTCTTTTTCGAGTTACTCCATGCTCCACACCCCTTCAGCGCGGTTCAGGTGCTCCAAAGCGGCTGCGCCGCAAAGGGGGGCATCGATCCGCATCGGGAGCTTCCCCGAAGGGGCATCAGCAAACCTGACGGAGAGCCTTATGTCTTCCGGCACTTCACTGGCCAAGCAGTCCGACAACGATGCCGACGAGCAAGATCACCAGGATCACCAGGCACAGGATCGAACCGGTCGAGCGGACTTGGAAGCGGTGCTCGCAAGCGGAGCATTTCACGTCCTGCTTCCGGAACGCGTGGGAGAAGATCAGGCTGACCCAGCCGAAAAGAAGGAAGCCGAGAATGCCGGGACGTTCGCGCAGGGTGTCGTCGCGCGTGAAGGCGACGCTTTTGCATGCCGGACAGCAGCGGGAGGATTCTTCCATGGCGATGATCGGTTAGGGTGCCGGAGCCCCGCAGTTCCAGCATTCCGAAAAGACCCCTTCCACGAGCTCCTTGCACACCGGGCAGGTCCAATCCGGACCCGGCCTCTCGGCATCGGCGGCGCTGCGGTAATCCTTCACGATCGCCTTCGCCCGCGCCTCGTCCCCGTTGTTGAGCACCCAGATTTCCGGATAGACTTGTGTGAAGGGCAACTCGCCCGCCGCGGATGATCCGCCGAGATTGCGGATCTCCGTCTTGATGCCCTCCGCTTCCATCAAACCCTGCAAATGGCCGACGATAGTGAAGTCGATGTGGTCGAAGACGAGTTTCATGGTTGGAGAAGGAGCGGCGCGGGTTTCCGCGTGATCCCGTATACCACCGATTGTCCGGACTTGAAAGGCTCCCGCAACTCGAAGTTCTCGAACGCCACGCCGCCGGGAATCGGATGCTGGCTCATCCAGTAGGTGAACCGGCCGTTGACGACGCAGGTCAGCTCCGGGCCCGCCTCTTGGGCCCGCTTCCGCCAATACTGCGTGAGCTTCGCCCCCTTGAAATCCCAGAAGGAAGGCTTGGGGTGGGTGTCGATTTTCTCGGGCTGGTCCTCGTCGGTCGTGATCGCCACGAGCACATCGCCGCCAGGAGTCTTCGGCAGCCGCTCGATGCCGTAGCTGCGATGAGGGGCGAAGTCCGGGCTGCGATGATCCGGATACAGCGCGAGGCTGGAGACGGGCCCGTCGGCGAGGTAGAGCAACCGCGTGCGGGCCTTGTTGCCCATGGTCGCGGTCAGCACGCACGATTCGATCGGCGCGCTGCCGGGCTCCGCCGTGACGCTCAAGCTCAGCTCGCCGGGAAGATCGCTGCGCTGCGACAGACGCAGGCGGACATGGGCCCCGTTGTCGAATTTCTCGACACTGACCCCGACGCTCAACTCTTCGACCCCCGGCGAGAGTGTGGTGATGACGGCACCGTCCGG
This sequence comes from Luteolibacter sp. Populi, assembly GCF_040801775.1. GTDB lineage: Bacteria > Verrucomicrobiota > Verrucomicrobiia > Verrucomicrobiales > Akkermansiaceae > Haloferula. Next base: position 915,223 of record NZ_CP161812.1, on the reverse strand, counting down.
AACGACCGTGAAGATCTTCCCGTTGCGGCCATCGGAGGCGCTCTTCTCCAGTTCGCTGAAACCCTTCTTGCCGCCCACCACGGGCTCGACGGCGATGAAGTTGATCAGGTCGTGGCTCCCGTCCGGAAGGTTCGGGTAGCCGAGGCGGATCAGGCCGCGCGGACCGCCGTCGCCGCCGCCAGGGCCGACTCCGGCGGGGTGGAGTGCGAAGCGAAGTCCGTCCTTCAGGCCCCACACCGGCGGATCCTTGGCGGTTGCCGGCTTCAGCCATTCGGCCGCAGTGACCGAGGGGACCATGCAAACCAGCAGAAGCCCGGGAATTCGGCGGAGGAAGGAAGGCACGCGGTTCTTACGTTCAAGCGTTCTTCACCTTGTCCCATTCGTCCGACCACAATGGCAGCTTGTCGCCGAGATCGCCGATCGGTTCGCACTTCGCGAACAGGGCGTCGGGCGGGAACAGCAGGGGACTGCCGCGGAAGTCCTCGCTGAGGTGCGGGTAGGCGGCGGAATTCGGGGACCGGGAGCCGATCTCCTCCATGTTCCTGGCGGCCACTTCGGGCTCGGTGAGGTGGTTGATGAAGGCGTGGGCCAGCTCGGCGTTCTTCGCGGTCTTCGGGATGCACATGTCATCGCAGGAGAAGGCTGTGCCCTCTTTCGGAACGAAGATCCGCATGTCCTGGTTCTCGCTGCTGGCCTGGATCAGGTCGCTGGCGTAACCTTGGACGAGGAAGAACTCTCCGGACGCGATGCCGGTCTTGTACTGCTCGCTCTCGAACTTCGCGATGTTCTTCTTCCAGCCGATCGCCACGTCGCGCGCGGCGGCGATCTGGGCGGGATCGGTCGAGTTGAGCGAGTGGCCGAGCAGCTTCAGCGCGGCCCCCAGGACCTCGCGCATGTCGTCGAGCAAGGTCACCCGGCCCTTGAGCTCGGCACGGTCGAGCATGGCCCAGGACTCGGTCGCGTTGGGCACCTTGGAAGCGAGGTAGCAGAGGCAGGTCGGGGCCATCAGGTAGGGCACGGAGACCTCCATCTTGGCATCCGGCGCGATCGCCAGATACTTCGCGTCCATGTTCTTGAGGTTCGGGATCTTCGAGTGATCGAGTGCCTGGATCATGCCCTTCCGCTTCAGTGCCTGCACCGCGTAGGAAGAGGGCATCAGAATGTCGTAACCGCTTGCCCCGGATTCGAGCTTGGCCAGCATCGACTCGTTCGAATCGAAGGTGTCGACCAGGACCGTGCAGCTGTTGGCTTTCTCGAAGGATTGCTTGGCCTCCGTGCTCAGGTAATCGGCCCAGGTGAAGACGGTCAGGGTCTTCTTCCCGCCGCTGCCGGCGCCCGGTTCCTTGGACTTGCAGGCGGGCAGGGAGCCGGCAGCGAGCACGGCGGACGATGCGGTGATGAAATGACGGCGGTTCATGATGGTCAGATTGGAATTGATGAATGGATCGGGAAGCTTTGGGAATGGGAAACTGGCCTTTCTTCAGGGCTGGCAGACTTGGATTTTTCAACCGCGAATGGACGCGAATAAGGAAGACCCGGAGGGCGGACCTCCGGGAGAACGATGCCGTTCATCCCGACCACTTGCCTTGCTCTGACTTTATTCGCGTCCATTCGCGTCCATTCGCGGTTCAATCTCTTTCTATTTCCCGCCTTTCGATGGGCGATCCCAGAAAGTCAGCTCGTGTTCGAAACAGGTCCCGGACAGATCTTCCATTTTCTCTTCGAAGAAGCGCCGGGCATCCGCCACGCCCTGGTTGTAGGCGATCGGAGCCAGCTCGCTGAGGAAATAGTCGAGCACGAAACCCGCCTGCAATTCGCCGATCTCCTGCTCCAGTTCCTTGCTGAAATAGTGCACGATCGATTGGACGGCCTTCTTGCGGGGTTCGCCTTGGAGTTTCAGGGGCATGACTTGATTAAACGGCAGTGGGTCGGGTGAGGCGTTGGGAAACGGCGACGACGGCGAAGGTGACGACCAGCATCAGCGAGGACAGGGCGTTGATCACCGGCAGGTCCTTGCTCTTCTTGATCATGGAATAGACCAGGGTCGGCAGCGTGTCGGAACCGGGGCCCTTCACGAAGTAGGTGATCACGTAATCATCGATCGAGAGCGTGAAGGCCAGCAGCCCTCCGGCCAGGATGCCGGGCGCGAGCAGCGGCAGGGTGACCTTGAGGAAAGCCTGGATCTTGGTCGCACCCAGATCGCGCGCGGCCTCGACCGCATTGAAATCGAAATCCTGCAGGCGCGCCTGCACCACCAGCGCGACGTAGCTCAGGCAAAAGGTCACGTGCGCCACGGTGATCGTGATCAGGCTGAGTTGCATCCCGAAGGACACGAAGAGCAGCAGCAGGCTCATCCCCATCAGGATGTCCGGCAGCACCAGCGGCACGGTGACGAGCAGGCGGTGGGCCTCTTGAAAGCGGGACTTGTAGCGGTGCAGGGCGAAGGCCGCTGCGGTGCCGAGGATCATCGAGAGGATGCTCGCGGCAGTCGCGATCTTCACCGAATTCCCCAGCGCGGCCACGATGTCGGTGCGTTCCCAGAGCCGCTCGTACCACCGCGTGCTGAAGCCGTCCCACTTTGAGGCGTAGCGGGCCCTGTTGAAGGAATTCACCACGAGGAATCCGATCGGCAGGTAGAAGAACACCAGCACGAGGATCAGGGTGACGAGGGGGATTTTGCTCGGGCGCATGGCTTCAGGCGGCGGCGGTCTTTTCCCTGCGGCGCAGGAACATCGGGGCGAGCACCAGCAGGGCCAAGGCTCCGGAAAGTGCGGCGGCTTCGGGCAGGTTGCGGTCGGTGAAATTGCGCTGGGCGATCTTGTTGCCGAGCATCTGCGTGCCGGTGCCGCCGACCATGTCCGGCACGACGTAGGCCCCGAGCATCGGGATGAAGACGACCAGGAGGGCGGTGATGATGCCCTGCTTGATGCCGGGCACGAAGACCGAGAAGAAGGCCTTGAGCGACTTCGCACCGAGATCCCGGGCGGCATCCAGCAGGCCGAAGTCGAACTTCTCCGCCGCCGCGAAAAGCGGCAGGATCGCGAAGGGCAGGTAGGTGTAGAAGCTGACCAGCACCACCGCCGCCGTATTGCCTAACAGGCGGTCGTTTTCACCGATGATATGGAGCGAGCGGAAAAGCTGCGCGAGGTAGCCCTCGGCGTGGAGGATCTGCTGCCAGGCGAAGACACGGATCACGAAATTTGTCCAGAAGGGCACGATCACGAGCAGCAGCATCCGCGAGCGCCAAGCCGGAGTAAGCCGCGCCATCGCATAGGCCGCCGGCAGCCCCGCAGCGAGGCAAGCCAGGGTCGTCATGGCGCCGATCAGAATCGTGCGCATGAAAAGCGCCGGGTAACTCGGATCCCCCAGAGCGCGCACCGCATCCATGCTCCAACCCTCTCCAATACCGCCCGCAGGAAGCGCCGGACGGAAGGCGATGGCGAAGATCGTGAAGACTGGGACAAGCACGAACATCACCAACCAGAGGAGGCTGGGGGCGGTGGAGAGGAGTTCGGGCTTTTTGGGGAGATTCATGGTAAGAGATCACCGAAGCAGAAAGGCAAATCACTAATCACTAATCTTCTAATCATAAATCAGTCTGTGTGGAAGAAAGGGGCGCAAGCGAGGGGCGGGCGCTTGCGCAAATTCGGTCGGACAATTGGCGGGTCCGGTCTTCTGGCGCTAGCTTTCTCATTCTACAAAACACTTCGATTTATGATTAGAAGATTAGTGATTAGTGATTCTGCCTTTCCTCACCGATTACCGAGTTTATGAAGGATGGCCGCAAAGATCCTCACCAGCGCATCTGCTTCGCGATAAAGATCCCGAAGCATCGCCTTGCGATCATCCTCCGAGGTGTCCCCAAGAAGGCGCAGCCAGAGCCGCGACTCTCCGGCCTCCTTCTTCGCGATCTTCAAACGATGGGAGAAGTCCGCTGAAGAAACAGGATTGTTCGCCTCAGCATAATTGGCAGCAACCGACCCGGAGGACCGCAGCACCTGCACGACATCCGTGCGCTGTTCAGGGCTCCAAGTGTGCGCCTTGACCAGCTTCCTCACACCAAGAGCAAACCGATACGTCCGCTCCTCAAGGTCAAACCTTTCCTCTCTTTCAGACACTCTGATTTATGATTAGAAGATTAGTGATTAGTGATTTGCCTTTGTTCACTCCGGTAGAGTCAGCATCCCTTCATCCTCCTCGCGGTATTGTTCGAGAAGAAACCCGTCATTCGCGTGCCACTTCAGCCAAACCGTGTCGCCCCACTTCATCGGCGTCTCATCGAGCTGATACCGGCGGTGCTGCATCTCGGCACAGAGCCGCCATTCCCCGCAGCGCACCCAATAGCGGGTGTGCGAGCCGTAGTAGATCACGTCCTCCACTTTGCCCGTGACGGCATTGTCCACCTCCTTGATCTCAGGCTGCTCGCGGGTGACGATGAGCTTCTCCGGCCGGAGCGATAGGTGGACGCGGTCGCCCAAGCTCACCGGCTTGTCGTTGTCGATCACGATGCTGCCAAATCCTTTCACCTCGCAGCGCGAGAAGCGGCTGTCGAGGCATTCGGTAATCTTGCCGTCCAGGAAGTTCGTATCCCCGATGAAGGCGGCGACGAAGGAACTACGGGGCGCTTCGTAGATCTGCACCGGCGGGCCGGTTTGCTCGATCACGCCCTTGTTCATGACGGCGATGCGGTCCGAGATCGACATGGCCTCGCCCTGGTCGTGGGTGACGTAAATGAAGGTGATGCCGACCTCGTCATGGATGGCATCCAGCTCGACCAGCAGGCGCTGGCGGAGCTTCAGGTCGAGCGCGGCGAGCGGTTCATCGAGCAGCAGGACCTTCGGCTTGTTGACCAGCGCGCGGGCCAGGGCGACGCGCTGCTTCTGGCCGCCGGAGATCTGCGAGGGCTTCTTGTCGGCATGGGCCTTGAGGTCCACGAGCTCGAGCATTTCATCCACGCCGCGCTGGATCATCCCGGGTGTCCACTTCGCGATCTTCGGGCCGAAGGCGATGTTGTCGCGGACCGAGAGATGGGGGAAGAGCGCGTAGCTCTGGAAGACCGTGTTGACCGGTCGCTGCTCGGGGGGCAGGGGTGTGATGTCCTTGCCATCCAGCAGGACGCGGCCTTCGTCGGGCTTGTCGAAGCCGGCCGCCATCCGCAGCAGGGTGGTTTTCCCGCAGCCGGAGGGGCCTAGCAGGGAGAAGGTCTCGCCCTTCTCGATGTCCAGCGTGACTTTGTTGACGGCGGTGAAGGAGCCGTAGCGCCGGGTGACGTTCTCGAAGCGCAAATAAGAAGCCATTTCCGCCATCTACCAACGGGCAAGCCACGGAGCTTGTCCACGTCAAACGGCCCGGCGCGGGCTTTTCCATTTGCCCGCCGGGGCGCATGCGTTAGGGAGAGCGCGATGATCGACATGCTGGTGCGGCTCTACGACCTGCCGGAGAGCGGGGAAATCTACCGGAAGGTGGAAGAGCAGGGGATCGTGCTGCGGCGGGCGCGGGCCTTTGAGAAGCACACGGTGGAGGAATTCGCGCGCACGCACTTCTCCGCGAAGTGGGTCAGCGAGATCGGCGTGGCCCTCAGCCGCCAGCCGGTGGCCTGCTTCATCGCCACCAAGGACAAGGCGATCCTCGGCTTCAGCTGCCACGATACCACGATGCGCGCCTTCTTCGGCCCCACCGGCGTGGCGGAATTGGCGCGCGGCACGGGCATCGGCAAGGCGCTGCTTTTCAAGTCGCTCGAAGCGCTGCGGGAGATCGGCTACGCCTACGCCTTCATCGGCGGCGTCGGCCCGCGGGAATTCTATGAGAAAGCCTGCGGGGCCATCGAGATCCCCGGCAGCGATCCCGGGATCTACGGCGATATCCTACCTTAAACCATGGGAGCCGGAACCATCCAAGATCCGTCGTACGTGCGGGATGCCTTCGCGCGGATCGCGGACCGCTACGTGACGACGAACCACGTGCTGAGCCTCGGCACGGACATCCTGTGGCGCCGGAAGGTCGCGCGGATCGTGAAGGCGTGGGGGCATTCGCGGGTGCTCGATGTCGCCACCGGCACCGGTGACCTGGCGCTGGAGATCCAGCGCCGGTGCCCGGACGCGGAGGTGACCGGCAGCGACTTCTGCGCGGAGATGCTGGCCCACGCCTCGCGCCGCGGGCTGTCCCGGACCCTGGTGGCGGACGCGATGGCGCTGCCCTTCAAGGACGGGGAGTTCGATGTGGTGACGGTCGCCTTCGGCCTGCGGAACATGGTGAACTACGCCGGGGCCATCCACGAGATGCGCCGCGTGCTGAAGCCGGGCGGGCACCTGTTGGTGCTCGATTTCTCGCTGCCGCAGGGCGTGCTGAAGAAGCCCTACCGCTGGTACCTTCACAATGTCCTGCCGAAGCTGGCAGGCCTCCTCACCGGTCAGAAGGACGCCTACGAATACCTCGGCGGCTCGATCGAGGAGTTCCCGATGGGTAAGACGATGTGCAGCCTGATCGAAGCACAGGGCTTCAAGGGTGCGGCCGCGGAGCCGCTTTGCTGCGGGGTGGCGTCTATCTATACGGCGGAGGCGGGGTGACTAGGCTTGGTTTGGCGATCGTTCCGGGGCGCCCAAGGAGATTCTTCCTGAATCCGATGCCTTCTCCGATCCATAAGCCCCCTTACCCCCATGCGGCTTTCAAAGAAGCAGCGTGAGGAATGAGGGGGCATCGCCCAGGACCGTATTGACCGCCCGGTCCATCTTTTAAAGGCGGAGTGTAATCCGTCCGTGCTGTTGCAATGGTGCCGGAGCTTGGAACCACCCGGGGGCCGCAAGAAAGGGCCGCCGGACCGGAGGGGCGAAAGAGCCCGTCGGGACTTCCAAGGAATAGCAGAAACGGGCGGTTTCGTCAATCAGCGCCGGCACTTCTCCAGCAGGGCCCCGAGGAACCGGGTGATCTGCTCGAGGGCCTCCACGTAGTCCCCGCCGGGGAGACCGGTGAGGTGGTTGCGGCAGGTGCCGAGCATGGCGAGGCCGGTATCGACGGCGGATTCGATGGCCCCTTCGTATTCGGCGATGCCGACGAGGACGGGCAGGTCGAGGGCCTGTTGCTCGATGATGCGCTTGTTGAGCTTCGAGCGCTGGGCCTCGCTGGAGTTTTCCAGCAGGTTGAGGATCGGCAGGGTCAGCTTGCCCTTTTCGAGATCGGTGCGGAGGGTCTTGCCGACGGTTTCCTCGCTGCCGACGAGGTCGAGGCAGTCGTCGTAGATCTGGTAAACGGTGCCGAGCTTGAGGCCGTAGTCGAAGAGCTTGGCCTCGGTCGCGGCATCCGCTCCGGAAATGGCGGCGGCGATGCCGGTGGCGGCTGCGAAGAGCGCGCCGGTCTTCATCTCGATGATGCGGAAGTAGTCGGCCTTGGTCAGGGTCAGGTCGAAGCGGCGCTGGGTCTGGATCATCTCGCCCTCGCAGACTTCCCGCGAGGCGAGGCCGACCTTGCGGCAGATGCCGATGTCGTTAAATTCGGTGGCGAGGGCCAGGGCGTGCGAGAAAAGGGCATCGCCCAAGAGGACGGAAAGACCGGCACCCCACTTGGCGTTCGCGGTCGGAACCATGCGGCGGGTCGTGGCGCCGTCGATGATGTCATCGTGGACCAAGGTGGCCATGTGGATCAGCTCGAGGATCACGCCCAGCTTCACGTGGCCTTCGTCGACACTGCCGAGTGCCCCGCCGATCAGGATCGAGAGAGCGGGGCGGATGCGCTTGCCCGAGGTATTGCAGACGTAGCTGACGTAGGGCTCGACGGCCGGGTCGAAGGCGCGGATCTGGTCGCGGATGGAAGCTTCCACACGTTCCAATTGGGGCCTGACTAGCTCGAAGGGGAACCGCTCGCTGCGGCCCTGCGGAAGGGTGGTAGTGCTCATGGCGCGGAGGCTTGTGAAATTTTTCACAATCTCCGGGGGTCCGCAACCCCGATGTCACGGATACAGCGAAAGATTGCACAAAGAGTGGCGTTCTGGCACCTGAACACATGCGCGCGATCCGATGGACGGTGATGGCTGGCTGCCTTGCAGCCGGAGGTATGGCACAAGCGGCCGAAGGCCCGGGGGTCGATCCCGGGACGCCGCAGATCCCCGGTACTCCGTGGAAAGTCCATGATGGCAGCCGCCCGCAGCCGCGGGTGGTGGACAATGCGGGGGCCGTGGTCGTGAAGGCGCCGGGGGATGCCAAGGTGCTTTTCGACGGGAAATCGCTGGATGCCTGGACCACCGACGGCAACCCCGCGACTTGGCCGGTGAAGGATGGAATCTTCACTGCGGCGAAGGGGACCTTGATTTCCAAGGACAAATTCGGCCCGGCACAGGTCCACATCGAGTGGCGGGTGCCGCCGGGTCGCCCGGTCAAGGGCCAGGGTGGCGGCAACAGCGGGATCTTCCTGATGGGGCTCTATGAGGTGCAGATCCTCCAGAGCCACGAAAACCCGACCTATGCCGACGGCACCGCCGGGGCGCTCTACGGGCAGAGTCCGCCGCTGGTGAATGCCATCCGCCCGCAGGGGGAGTGGCAGAGCTACGACATCCTTTTCACCCCCCCGAAGGTCGAGGGTGGCAAGGTCACGGAGTCCGCCGTGGCCACGGTGCTGGTGAATGGCGTGGTGGTCCAGAATGCCCGCAAGCTGATCGGGCCGACCCAATACCGCCAGCTCGCCAAGTATCCCGACAACCACCCGGAGACCGGCCCGATCCAGCTCCAATTCCACGGCGACCCGATCGATTTCCGGAATGTCTGGGTGCGGCCGATCAATGAGGAGGGGAAGTAAGCGGACGGCGCTTCCAACCGGATTTTTCATGGGCCGCGGCAGGAATGCCGCGGCCTTTTGCACGGTTAGGCTCGTGTGAAAACGGTTCCGCTTTGGAATTGCGCCGGTTGCGTGAATTCCCGTAGCCTTCGCGGGTAATGAAATCGTTCCGTACATGGTGGTCGGTTCTTCCGGCGTCTGCGCTCGTTCTCGGCGCATGTTCTGAGAAGAAGGAAAAGCAGGAAGCCGCACCGTCCCCTGCCGCGAAGGCCGTAGAGGCCGTGAAAGAGGCCGTCGGTATCCAGACTCCTGCCGTGCCGGCTCTTACCCCGGGTGAGCGCGCGGCGATGCTCGGGATCGTAGGCCACCTGTCCAAGGACACGGAAGGCGTGCTGGCGATCTATGACGGCAAGGAAATCGTCAAGCGGCTGCGTTCGCTCAAGACCTGGGAATTCATCCGTGAGACCGCCAAGGAAGAGGGCGGCACCGATCCTGAGGAAGAAATCGCCGCGGATCTGGAGCAGGCCGGGAAGTTCATCGGCCAGGAAATGTTCATCGCCACCGGCAAGGGCACGGCCCCGCAGCTGGAGAATCTGGTGAACCTGCAACATCGCGTGAACTACTACCAGTTCCGCATGCTCACCCAGTCCTTCACGGCAGGCGCGAAGACGGGTGACCTGTCCTCGATGGGCGGCATGGACCCGGAGATGCTGGCTGCGATGGGCAAGGATATCGCGAAGGAGATGGAACTCATCGACAAGCTGGCGATTCCTCCCGTGCTGATCGGTATCAAGGCCGCGGACGCCGAGACCTTGGGCACGGCGAAGGAGCAACTCGGCGGAGGCCTGGAAATGATGGCGGGCCAGCTCGGCGAGGGTGCCCAGCCGGTGGAATTCACCAAGGGCGGCGTAGCCTTCAAGGGCTCCAAGCTGCTCGGTAGCTTCCTGGCCAAGCAGATCGGGGAGAATCGCGAGGATCTGGACCAGATGCTGCCTCCGGCCGACGTCGACAAGCTGATCGCGGCAGTCGCCAAGAAGAACATCGTGATTGCCTACGGCACCTTGGAGAATCACCTGATGCTCTACCTCGGCGATAGCGAGGAAGGCTGCCCGCTGGTGGACAAGGTGGAGGATTCCCTGGCCGCGAACGAGGCGATTTCCTACGTGGACGGTTACAAGGGCAAGAAGATCGTCGGCTTCG